>DAIMKN010000008.1:0-31934 GCA_036721725.1 Actinomycetota bacterium | reverse complement strand
CCGCCGGACAGCAGATCCACGGTCGCCGCGTCCTCCGCCAGCCGGAGCGGATGGTGGAACGGCGTCAGCATCACGCCCGTCCCCAGCAGGATGCGTTCGGTGCTCGCGGCGAACGCCGACAGTATCGGGAGCAAGGACGGGAGGTAGCCGTCACCGGCGCCGTGATGTTCGCTGACCCACGCGGACTCGAACCCGAGCGTCTCCGCGAGCCGAACCAGGTCCAGCGTCTCGCGGTACTCCTGGGTGAACGAACGCTCCATACCGGGCAGCACCTGCCCGGTGAACAGCCCGATCCCCACGCGCACGCCCATGCCGCCGCGAAGCCTACCCCAAGCGACCTTCCCGCCCGGCGACCGATAATGGCGGCTGCATGTCGCCAGCTCCTCGCCGTAACGGGCGGGGGCGCGTTCGATACAGGTTCGGCGTTCGGTCGCCTCGCGCAGAAGCAGCAGCCGTCCGCCACCAGCCGTCAGGGAGGGAACGATGCACCAGACCCAGGAGTGGAACGAGCTCGCGGCGCAGTTCGCAGTCGACAGCATCCGGTGTTCGACGGCGGCCGCGTCGGGCCACCCGACCTCGTCGATGTCCGCGGCCCACCTGCTGTCGGTGCTCTACACGAGCCATCTGCGCTTCGACGTCTCCGACCCGAAGAGCCTGGCGAACGACCGGTTCGTGCTGTCCAAGGGCCACGCCTCGCCCCTCATGTTCTCGGTGCTCAAAGCGATCGGCGCCATCACCGACGAGGAGCTCCTGACGTTCCGCAAGTTCGGATCGCCGGTCCAGGGCCATCCCGTGCCGCTCCCCGAGATGCCGTGGGTGGACGTGGCGACGGGGTCGCTGGGGCAGGGCCTGCCCATCGGACTGGGGATGGCGCTGGCCATGCGCGTGGACGGGGTCCCGGCGCGGGTGTGGGTGCTGATGGGCGACTCGGAGTTCGTGGAGGGTTCGATCTGGGAGGCCATGGCGAACGCCTCCCATCACGAGGTCCGCAACCTCATCGGCATCCTCGACATGAACCGCCTGGGCCAGCGCGGACCGACCATGCTGCAGTGGGACGGGGACACCTACGCCGCCCGCGCCCGGGCGTTCGGCTGGCGTTCGCTCGAGATCGACGGCCACGACGTCGACGCTATCGACCGGGCCTACACCGAGGCTTCCGACGGCACCCAGCCCACGCTGATCGTGGCTCGAACGGAGAAGGGCCACGGCGTGTCGTTCCTGGTCAACAAGGAGGGCTGGCACGGCAAGGCCCTGAACGCCGAACAGGCCACGCAGGCCATCGAGGAACTGGGCGGCGAACGCCACCTGATCATCACGCCGCCCAAGCCGGAGGCCGCCGCCCCCGACGACGGCGGGGCGGCGGAGGTGACGCTCCCCACCTACGACGCCGACCAGGCCACGCGCAAGGCGTTCGGCGAAGCCCTGGCCGCGCTGGCGGTGCGTCCCGACGTCGTGGCGCTGGACGGCGAGGTGGCGAACTCGACCCACTTCGAGGACTTCCAGAAGGCCGCGCCCGACCGCTTCTTCGAGATGTACATCGGCGAACAGAACATGCTCGGCGCCGCGGTGGGGATGCAGGCGCTGGGCAAGACGGCGTTCGCCGGAACGTTCGGCGCGTTCCTGACGCGCGGCTACGACTTCGTCAGGATGGCCGCCATCAGCCGGGCGAACTTGCGGCTGTGCGGCTCGCACGCCGGCGTGTCGATCGGCGAGGACGGGCCGTCGCAGATGGCGCTGGAGGATCTGTCGATGATGCGTTCGATCCACGGCTCGACCGTGCTGTATCCGGCCGACGCGAACGCCGCCGCCAAGCTCGTCGAGGTCATGGCGGAGACGCCCGGCATCTCCTACATGCGAACGACCCGTGAGAAGACCCCGAAGCTCTACGGACCGGACGAGGAGTTCACGGTGGGCGGCAGCAAGGTCGTGAAGTCCGGTGACGACGACCAGGTCACCATCGTGTCCGCAGGCGTGACGTTGTTCGAGGGGCTGAAGGCGGCGGATCAGCTGGCGAGGGAGGGGGTGAAGGTCCGCGTCATCGACGCGTACTCGATCAAGCCGATCGACGCTGGCACCGTCCGCCGCGCGCTGGACGAGACCGGCCTGCTGGTGGTGGTGGAGGATCACTGGTCGGAAGGCGGCCTGGGCGACGCGGTCCTCGACGCGCTGGCGGAGGATGGTGCGCCGCTGTCCGGTCGTGTGGTCAAGATCGCGGTGACCGAGATGCCGGGATCAGGGACGGCGGAGGAGCTCCGCGACTGGGCCGGCATCTCCGCGGCCAAGATCGCCGAACGCATCCGAACCGTCCGCGCCTCGGAGTAAGTACGCCGGGTCGTCAAGCAGGCGCCGGCTGCTCCCAGGCTTTCGCCCCCGCGACCCACGTCTGGCGTACCCGCGTGGCCGGGTCGAACGGATCGCCGTTCAGCACGGCGAAGTCGGCCTGCTTGCCGTTCGTCAGGCTGCCCTTGACCTCCGCCACGCCGCAGGCCTCCGCGCCACCAGCCGTCGCCGCTCGGAGCGCCTCCGTCTTGGTGATGGCGAGGTCCGGACGGATGGGCTTGCCGTCCACCGCGATGCGGTCCCACGCCCCGCGCATGTTGTCCAGCGCGGATCCCGGCGCGGTCGGTCCGTCGCTCGAGATGGCCACGGGGATGCCGGCGTCGATGACCTTGCGCATCGCCACCGGGTCCATGAAGCGTTCGATCTTGGTGATCCGGAGGGTTCGAACGTACGCCACCGCGTGGCCCGGCTGCATGGAGAATCGAAGCCCCAGATCGGCGGCGCGTTCGAGGTCCGCGTCGTCGATGAACATGGCGTGTTCGATGCGGCAGCCCGCCACGTCGATTCCCGTGCGCGAACGGGCCTCCTGGTAGGCGTCCAGGGCCGAACGGACCCCCAGGTTCCCCAGCGCGTGGACGGCGACGGTGAAGCCTCGCTGCAGCGCCGCCGACATGATGTCGGCCATCTTGCCCGGCGCGTAGTGGAGCGTGCCGCTCTGGAAGCCGGACGGCGTGACAGTGGCCTTGGCCGTCGTCAGCACGCGCAGGCTGGTGGGATCGCGATCGCTTATGGCCGAACGGACGATGGCCGTGGTCTGGCGGAGCGATCTCGACAGCGGGATGGACAGCGCGCAGCGTTCGCCGCCGTCCGAGAAAAGCTTGAGGTGGCCGATGCCCATGTGCGGCGTCCCCTGGCCGGAGCGGGGCCCGTCCAACGCGTCCCACGGCGTGGCGAACGCCCCGTTGCCGCTCGCGGGCATCAGCGTGAACCCGAGTGGCAGTGACTCGTTCTGCAGGCGTTCGATGTCGTCGCGGGACGCCAGCGCCTCCCCGACGTGGGTGATGCCCTGGGCCAGGAGGGTTCGACAGGCCTCGAGGGTGCGCTCGGTGCTCGACGGGCCGAGGCGTTCGAGCTCCGCCTTCCGGCCGGCCCATGCCAGCACGCTGAACGCACGCTCCCAGAGGATGCCGGTGGGCTCGCCGCGCCGGTCGCGTTCCATCTCCCCGCCGAACGACTGCGGCGTGTCGCGGCCGAACCCGATCGCCGCCAGCGCCGCCGAGTTCCCCGCGCCCTGATGGAAGGACGACTCCATAACGATGACGGGACGGTCGGCGGAGACGGTGTCGAGCAGGCGGCCGTCGGGCCGTCGCCCGCCGTCGGTCTCCGCCGCGTCGTATCCCCATCCCGTGATCCAGCCCTCGGGCTGGGAGGCGGCGTGCGTTCGAAGTCGTTCGGCTGCCTCCTCCGGCGAACGAACCCCTCGAAGATCGGCGAACCCCGTCAGGAGCTGGGAGTCCAGCAGATGCTGATGCGAGTCGACGAGGCCCGGGATGACCACCGCGTCGTCGCCGAGATCGATCCGCTCGCGCGGCACCGGCCGAGGGACCTCGGTCGCGGGACCGGTCCACGTGATGCGGCCCCTGTCCACGACCATCGCCGTGGCACCCGGCCGCGGCGGGTCGCCGGTGTAGATGGTGCCCGCGGTGATCAGCGCGCGAGGCATCGGCAGCGGGAGAAGGGGGTGTCCATGGGGCGCCCATCCTACCCGCGGTGACTTGCGGGGGGCGAGCCGGTAGGCTCGTCGTGCGTTCGGCCCACGCATTCATCGAGGGAGGCAACGCAACCGTTGAAGAAGTGCCCCTACTGCGCCGAGGAGGTCCAGGACGACGCCGTCCTGTGCAGGTATTGCCGCAGCGACCTCCGAACGCCTCCCGTCACCTCGTCAGCCGCCTCGGATCCGAATACCATCCCGGTCGCTCCCCACCTTGCCGCCGCCTCGGCCGCGGATCCGAATGCCGCCACGCCGTTCGGTTCGACCCCGGCCGTGTGGGGCACCCAACCGCCTCCCGCCCCCCGGGCCTCCGGCCCGAAGATCGGGGAGGGCGCGCTCCGTTTCAGCCACTCCGGCGAGCGCTACATCCTGGGCTACGGGCCGGACTTCTTCGGCATCTGGGACCGCACCACCCCCGGGGGGCCCGAACAGCGGTTCACCCGGAACGACCAGGGCTGGGAGCAGGCCTGGAACCGGTTCACGGCACTCGAACCGAGGAGCGTGGTCGTGCCCCAACAGGGACTTGCGCCCGACATCCTCCGGACGGGGGACCGGGCGTTCCGGTCGCCCTCGACGCTGGCCACCTGGGCCACCGTGTTCTTCATCCTCACCGCGCTGGGTGCCGCGGTGGCCATCGGCGTTCGCGCTCACCAACTCTCACTCTACGCGCACCTCCCGCAGCAGTTGCCGCTGGGTCCCAGCCAGGGCCTCGACTTCCTGAGCACCGCCACCACGATCCTCAACCTCATCAACATCCTGGCCCTGCCGACGATCGTGCTCTTCCTGGTGTGGCAGCATCGTGCCCAGTCGAACCTTCGCGCCCTCGGTTCGGCGAACACCCGCTACTCGCCGGCGTGGGCGGTGGGCTGGTGGTTCATCCCGTTCGCCAACATCGTCAAGCCGTACGGCGCGATGCGCGAGCTGTACAAGGCGAGCGACCCGGCGGCGGGCGCCGTGGACTGGGACAGCCGGCCGACGCCCAAGAAGCTGTGGCTGTGGTGGACCGCGTGGCTCGGCGCCACCGTGCTGGGAGCGGTGGCCACGGTGGTTACATCCGCTTCCGGCAACCGGTTCCCCACGGTCAATCAGCTCGTCGTTCGCCATCGCCTCGAGATCGGCGCGGACGTCATCCGGATCGTCGCCGCCGTGCTGGCCATCATGGTGATCCGGGCCATCACTTCACGGCAGGCGGCCAAGCATCGCCGGGTCCAGCAGATGGCCGGAGTGACGGCGGGTGCCTGAGCTCGCCACCGACGACGTCACGCTGCACGTCGAGGTCGATGGGGAAGGTTCGCCCACCAGCGTCTTCGCCCACGGCCTGACGAACTCCTGCCGCGAGACGGCCCGCATCACCCCGTTCCTGCCCGGCACCAAGGTTCGGTTCTGCTTCCGAGGGCACGGGCACAGCTCGTCGCCGGAGACCGGGTACCGGTTCGCCGACTTCGCCCGAGACCTGGAGGCCGTCGCCGACGCGTACGGCGCTGACGTGGGGTGCGGGACGTCGCTCGGCGCCGGCGCCCTCTGTCACCTGGTGGCCGCCAAGCCCGACCGGTTCCGCAAGCTCGTCATGCTGCTTCCAGCAGGCCTGGACCGGCCCTTCGAGCTCAAGGAACGGCTGCTCCGAACGGCCCGAATGATCGACGGCAAGCCCATGGCCGAGGCCGTGCAGGCGCTGCTGGACGACCCCGAACGACGGGAGAACTACGAGCGGTTCCCGTTCCTGCGGGAGGTCGACCGGGACAACCTCGCCACGTTGAACCCGGTCGGCATCCCCCGGGCCATCCGCGAGCTGGTGAACGACTGGCCGCTGGAGGACCGCGAACATATGCGCGCGGTGACCGCGCCGACGCTGCTGATCTCGCGCCGCGGCGACGACATCCATCCGGCCATCGTCGGCGAGATACTCGCGGACATCATGCCGAACGCCGAACTGATGATGTTCGACGATGGCGACGCCATGTGGCAGGGGCTCCCCCAGATCCTGGCCAGGGTCAGCGAGTTCCTCCTGGCATGACGACGCACCACCCAGGCGACCCGGAGACCGCCGCCGAGATGGCCGCCGCGCTTGCGTCGGGTGAGGTCTCGTCGGTCGAACTGGTGGAGCTAGCGCTGGAACGCGCCGAGGCCTGGCAGCAGGCGACGAACGCATTCACCCAGCGGTGGCCGGAGGAGGCCGCGGCGTCCGCGCGGGCCTCGGACGAGCGCCGGACGAACGGTGCCGCGTTCGGGCCCCACGACGGCGTGCCGGTGGCGGTGAAGGACCTGTTCGACGTGGCCGGGCACGAGACCACGGGATGCAGCCGGGCCTTCGCCGGCCGGGTTGCGACCGCCGACGCGCGGGTGGTCACCCGGTTGCGCGACGCCGGACTGGTGCTCATCGGCAAGACGAACCAGCACGAGCTCGCCGCGGGCGGAACGAACCTCGTCTCGGCGTTCGGTCGAACGGGCAACCCGTGGGACCCCGCGCGGATCACCGGAGGGTCGAGCGGCGGCTCGGCCGCCGCGGTCGCCGCGGGCGTGGTTCCCTGGGCCTTGGGCTCGGACACCGGCGGGTCGATCCGCATCCCGTCGTCCATGTGCGGGACGTTCGGGCTCAAGCCGACCACGGGCCGGTGGCCGCTGGACGGCGTGATGCCGCTCTCGCCCTCCATGGATTGCCCCGGCCCTCTCGCCGGGACGGCCGAGGACCTGTGGGCGCTGGCCGACCTTCTGGACGGTCACCGCACGCCCGCCCGCGATGCCTCCGAGGGCCTGCCGACCGTGGGCGTGGTGGATGGTTTCTACGCCACCCACGTCCACCCCGACGTCCTTTCCGCCGTCGCCACCACCGCCCGCGCGCTGGCGGCCGCGGGCGTTCGAACTCAGGCCCTCGACGGCTCGGGCCTCGACGGCGTTCGAGACATCTGGTCCGCGGTGTGTTGTTCGGAGTTCGCCGACGCCCTCGCTCCCACGCCAGAACAGCGAGCCCGCATCCACCCGGACGTCCTGGCCTGGATCGAGAAGGGCGAACGCCTCACGCCCCTCGACCGCTCCCAGGCACTCACACGCCGACAGGATGTGGCCGCCTGGTTCGCTCGGGCCCTGGAGGGGGTGGACGCCCTGCTGGTCCCGACCACGCCGTACCCCGCCTACCCCGCGGATGCCCGAACGGTGGCCATGGCCGGGGAGGAGGTGGACGTCGCCGCGATCGGGCCGGGCCGCCTGACCTGTCCCGTCAACCTTGCTGGCCTCCCCGCCGTGAACCTCCCCGCCGCCTTCACCGCCGGAGGTCTGCCCGTGGGCGTGTCGCTCGTTGCCCGGGCGAACGCCGAACCGATGCTTCGTTCGCTCACCGCCCTCTGGGCCGAAGGGTTCGAACCGCGGCGCCCGAGCCTTCCGTCATGAGGGCCGTGCCGTCGTGAGTGCCGTGCGGACCCCCGCCGCCCGAGCCGACGCGTTGGGCGGGGTGTTCATCGGCCTGGCCTCGTTGCAGTTCGGTCTGGTGGTCGTGCTGGGAAAGCTCGTGTCGAACTCCCACCTGCCCATCGCGTCGTTCCTCGCCGTCCGGTTCGGCTTCGCGGCGGTCCTCCTCGCCCTGATGCTGATGGTGTCCCGTCAGCCGCTCCGGGCGGCGCCCGGCGAGGGGTGGCGCCTAGCCGTGCTGGGGATGGCCGGCTACGCGATGGAGTCCGGGCTGTTCTTCGCCGCCCTGAAGCATGGGACCGCGCCGGCCGTGACGCTGCTCTTCTTCACCTACCCGGTGATGGTTACGATCGTCGCCATCGTCAGGGGCCAGGGAGTGCCGGCTGGCCTCGTGGCCGTGTCGCTGGGCGCCGCGGTGGCCGGCGCCACACTGGTGGCCGTGGCGGGGGGTGGTGTGGACATCGACGCCACCGGGGCCCTGTTGGCGTTCGGCGCGGCCGTGATGTTCACGCTCTACCTGACGGGTGCGGACGCGGTCCTGCACGGAACGAACTCTCTGACCGGCGCGATGTGGGTGAGCGGGTCGGCGTCGATCTCTCTGGCGGCGTTCGCCGTCCTCACCGGCACCGCCGCCCTTCCGCACGGTTCGCACCAGTGGGCCGAGGTCATCGGCGCGGGCGCGTTCACTGCGGGGGCGTTCGTCTGCCTGTTCGCCGGCCTCCGCCGGCTCGGTCCGGTTCGAACGTCGATCATCGCCGCAACCGAGCCCTTGGCCGCCACCATCCTGGCGGTGCTGTTCCTCAGCACGAAGCTGCGACTGGGAACGGTGGGGGGCGGCCTGCTGATCCTGGCGGGCGCGGTGGTGGCCTCGGTGGCGCGCAAGGATGTTCCGGCGGAGCCCCCGGTGCCGTGAGCCTATGTGCGCGGATATGTCACCCATGTCCTGTTAGGGACGGCCGGAAAAGGGAATCAACAGGGCGAGTCGAAAGGAGACGGTCATGGCGCTACCGGCCTACGAGATGGAGGAACTCGAACACAACCCCCTGTACCAGGAGTACCTCAGGGCGCTCGAGCGGCACGGCCAGCCGACCGACCCGAGCCCGTCGCCCGGCCACGCCATCCGTCACTGCGCGAGCTGCGGCCTGCAGACGATGTTCCGCCTTGATCCCGAGGGCACGTGGTACGAGTGCCTCCGGTGCAAGCACTACGCCTGAATCTCGCGGGCCGTTGACGCGCCTGACCACGTCGAACACCCGCTCGTCGGTGTAGCCTCTTTCGTTCGAGCCACTCGGCTTCGAAGGAGGCCACCGTGCAGCGACTGGGGCCGCAGGACGCCTCGTTCCTCTACCTCGAGACTCCCGCCGTCCATCAGCACGTCGGTGGCCTGGCCATCCTCGACCCGTCCACCAGGCCGAACAAGGTGCTGCGGTTCGAAGACCTCGTCGAGGTCATCACGTCCCGGGTCGATCTGACGCCGCGGTTCCGCCAGAAGATCGTGTTCCCGCCGTTCTCCTCCGCCCGGCCGGTGTGGGCGGACGACCAGAACTTCGACCCCTACTTCCACATGCGCCGCGCCGCGCTGCCCTCGCCCGGCGGCCGGCGCGAACTCGTGGACTACGTGCAGCGGGTCATCTCGCGGCCCCTCGACCGGACCAAGCCCCTGTGGGAGCTGTACCTGATCGAGGGCATGGAAGACGGCCTGGTCGCCATCCTCACCAAGGTCCATCACGCCATGGTCGACGGCATGGCCGCCATCGACCTGGCCAGCGCCGTCTACGACTTCTCGCCCGAACCGCAGATCCTCACGCCCAAGGAGTGGACGCCCGAGCCCGAGCCGGGGCGGTTCGAACTGCTCCGCGACGCGCTGCGCGAACAGGTCACGCATCCCGTGCAGAGCGCGGCCGAGTTCGCCCAGGAGGCCTTCCGCACGCCGTCGAGACTGGCCCGCCAGGTCGGCGACGTGCTTTCGGGCGTTCGGGAACTGGTGGGCGGGGGACTGATGGCGCCCGCGTCGCCATTCAACCGCAAGGTCGGTCCGAACCGGCGCTTCGCCATGGTCGAGGACCCGGTCAGTTCGTTCAAGGAGATCAAGGACGCGCTGGGCGGAACGGTGAACGACGTGGTGCTGACCACGGTGGCGGGCGCGCTGCACCGTCTGTTCCGGTACCGGCGCGAACCGACCCGCGACCGCTTCCTCCGCACGATGGTCCCCGTGTCCGTTCGGGCGGAGGGGGAGACGGCCATGGGCAACCGGGTGTCCTCGATCTTCGTCGACCTGCCGATCGGGCCGATGAGCGCCAAGAAGCGCCTGTCGGCCATCCGGGAGATGACCAAGTCGCTGAAGGAGTCGAACCAGGCCGTGGGGGCGGAGTTCCTGATGAACATCGGGACATGGGCCCCCCCCACCATCCACGCCATGGCCGCGCGTCTGGCCGGCCGGAGCCGCTTCATCAACCTGGTCGTGTCGAACGTCCCCGGCCCCCAGATCCCCATGTACATCGCGGGCGCCAAGCTCCTGGCGCAGTACCCGATCATGCCGCTCGCCGACACCATGGGCCTGTCCATCGCGGTGACGAGCCTCGCCGGCACGATGGCGTTCGGTATCACCGCGGACTGGGACACGCTCCCAGACATCGAGTACTTGGCCCAGGCGATGGACGATTCGCTGGCGGAGCTTCGGAAGGCCGCCGGGAAGTAACGCCGCCGGCCGAGGAGGTCAGCCTGCGGCGTTCGAACGCGGTTCGGCCTGCCCGCCCAGCCCCGTCTCGTCCAGCCACGAGTGCACCAGGTCGAGCCAGCGCTGCGGCGCCTCCAGCATCGGTATGTGGCCGAGGTCGGGAAGGACCTCGAGGCGCCAGTCGGCGTGCTCCTGCACCGCCTCGCGGGCCGCGGCGACCGGCACCAGCTGGTCCTCGGCCCCGTGGATGACGAGGGCCGGCTTGCCCGCGGCGCGGACCAGTTCGCGATACGCACCCGGCATGGCCTGCGACCGGAAGATCGAACGCGCCGCCACCAGGAAGGCCGGGACGCCGTAGTCGAACGCCAGCCGCTGACGGGTCATCTCCACGTGCGCCGCCCGCAGCTCCGGCGAAATCGACGAGGGGTCGGCCGCGCACAGCTTGAACGTCTCCCGGACCAGTCCGTCCGGCCCCAGACGGCGGTTGCGTTCGTTGATGAAGCGCTCGCCGATCCGCCGCCCCGAGCCGTACACGGCGAACATCGCCGCGACCTTCAGGGCCGGCTGGTTCGAACGGGCCAGGCGGCGAGGACGGGGGAACGCCGCATCCGTCAGCACCATGGCGGTGACGGTCGAGGGCCGCTTCGCCGCCTGGATCAGCGAGAGCATGCCGCCCATCGAGTTCCCCACCAGCACCGCCGGCGGCAGCGACAGTTCGCGGAGGAAGCCGTCCAGCAGGCGGGCGTTCGACCACATGTCGGCACTCCGGCCCTCGAGCGGCGTCAGCCCGAACCCCGCCATGTCCAGCGCGACCACCCGGCCCCGTTCGGCCAGGCCGCCCGCCACGCCCGCCCAGTTCAGCAGCGATCCGCCGAGGCCGTGGACGCAGACGAACACCGACCCGTCGTTCGGCCCGTCCCACTGCCGGTAATGGACCGGGCCGCCCACGTCGACCCATCGGCTCTCCGGAAGTCCCAGCGCGTCGACGGCGTTCATGCGCCCAGCCTACCCCGTCCCGATGGCGCAGACGGAACCGAGAGCGTAAGGTGCGAACCACCGCCGCCTGGCAGGGAGAGACGATGTTCGAACGCTTCACCGACCGCGCGCGCCGCGTCGTCGTGCTAGCGCAGGAGGAGTCGCGCCTCCTCAACCACCACTACATCGGGACCGAACACCTCCTGCTGGGCCTGCTGGCGGAGGGCGAGGGCGTGGCGTGCCAGGTCCTCACGTCGATGGGGATCGCGCTGGAGGCCGTTCGGTCCCAGGTCGAGGAGATCATCGGCCAGGGCCAGGCCGCCCCCACCGGCCACATCCCCTTCACCCCCCGGGCCAAGAAGGTCCTGGAGCTCTCGCTCCGCGAGGCCCTCCAGCTCGGCCACAACTACATCGGGACCGAACACATCCTCCTCGGCCTCATCCGGGAGGGCGAGGGCGTCGCGGCGCAGGTCCTCCAGAAGCTCGGGGCGGACCACAACCGCGTTCGGCAGCAGGTCATCCAGCTCCTGTCCGGCTACCCGGCACCCCGGGAGATCCCATGGCGGCCGGTCGAGCTGGCGATCTCGGCAGCGCAAGAGGAGGCCGAAGAGAACGACGAGACGGAAGTGGCCTCGGAGCATCTGCTGCTGGCGCTGCTTCGGGACAAGGAGAGTCTGGCCGCGCGGATGCTGGGCGAGTTCGGGGTGACCGAGGGGCGCGTTCGCCGGCTGCTCGAGGACATCCGTTCGGGCCGAACGCTCGGCAGCCGTCCCCGAGCCTGGACGGCCTCCGACGACGAACCCGACGGACCCTGGGTCGAAGCGCCGGTCGATCAGGACGTCACCACCGAGCCCGACAAGGACGACGAGGAAGACGCGGGCAGCAGCTCGGGGAGCTGAGATCCGGCGGCCGGGCGCGTTCGAGGTGTTCCGGGCCTCGCCGCTGCCACCGGGCGAACGCGGCGATCCCGGTCTGTACGGTCCTGGCTCGACCGTCTGGCGGGTGGGGCGCGAACGCGTCCTGTTGGCAGGTGGACCGGCCGCGCTGCTGCTGCAGATCGCCCACCCCATGGTCGCGGCGGCCGTGGCCGACCACGGCGACTTCCGCCAGGACCCGCTGGCCCGGCTCCGGGGGACGGTGGACACGGTGCTGGCGATCTCGTTCGGCGACCGCCGGCAGGCCGAAGCCGCAGCGCGGACCGTTCGAACCCGCCACCGCGCGGTCAGCGGAACGGTCGATGGGAAACCGTATCGAGCGACCGACCCGGAGCTCGGGGCGTGGGTCCACGCCACGCTGGTCCACGCCTCCCTCGAGTCTTTCGCCCTGCTGGTGGGGCCTCTCACCGATGCCGAACGCGACCGGTACTACCAGGAGGCGAAGGCGTTCGCCGCGCTGTTCGGCGTGACCGAACGCCACCTCCCGTCCGACTACCCGGCGTTCCGGGCGTACTTCGACGAACGCGTCGCGGAACTGGCCGTGGGCGACGACGCGCGGTCCCTGGCGCCGAACATCCTGGCGCCTCCCCTGCCCCTTCCGGCGAGCCTGCTCCTCCCCGCGCAGCGCCTGATGACGGCGGGCCTGCTGCCGGCTTCCGTTCGGAGCGCGTTCGGGTTAGGCTGGATGGCGCGGGACAAGGCGTCGTTCCGAGCGGTTTCGGCGGGAGTTCGAACGGGAATCAAGGCGGTTCCGCCGCGGTTGAGATATTGGCCGCACTATGGGCGCGCCTTGGAGCGGCTTCGGCTGCCCGGGAGCGGCCGGAAACACGGCACTTGACCCGCCGTTTTCCTCTTTCACGCTTAGTCAGGATAGGGTAGGCACACACATGGCTGATCCAGCGCCGCAGGAAGAGAAGGTCGCCAAGCCGACCAGGAAGTCTGAGCCCACCCGGGCTCTGGGCGAGGCCGACGACGTTCGGCTGTACCTGGAGGCGGCGGCCCGCGAGCCGCTCCTCACCAAGGAGGAAGAGGTCGAACTCGCCATGGCCATCGAGCACGGCGAGGATGCCGAGTCCAAGCTGAACGGCGGCCGACTGCGCTCGGAGACGAGCATCCGCAAGGCCAAGGACACGGTTCGCAAGGGCCAGGCCGCCCGCCAGCGGTTCATCCGGGCCAACCTCCGGCTGGTCGTTTCGATCGCCCGCAAGTACCAGGGCCAGGGCCTGCCGTTCCTCGACCTGGTGCAGGAGGGCAACATCGGCCTGATGCGGGCGGTCGAACTGTTCGACTGGCGCCGAGGGTTCAAGTTCTCGACGTACGCCACGTGGTGGATCCGCCAGGCCATCACTCGCGCCATCGCCGACCGTGGCCGCCAGATCCGGCTCCCCGTGCACGTCCACGACCAGATCCGCAAGCTCCGCCGGACCTACGTCCAGTTCAGTCAGCGGGCCGGCCGCGACCCGACACCCGAGGAGCTGGCCGACGCGCTGGCCGTGCCCGTCGAGGAGATCGACCGTCTGCTGGAGGCCGAACGCCGCGAGCCCGTTTCGCTCCAGGCGCCCGTGGGCGAGGACACCGAACTCGGCGACCTGCTGGAGCAGGCCGACGAACAGTCGCCGCTGGACGCGGTGGAGGACGCCATGCTCCGCGAGGAGATCGGGCAGGCCGTGCTGAACGTCCTGGACACGCGGGAGCGCCGCGTCATCGCCCTGCGCTACGGACTGGGCAACGGCCACGCCATGAGCTTGCGCGACGTGGGCAAGGTGATGGGGTTGTCCGGCGAACGCGTTCGCCTGATCGAACGCGAAGCCCTCCGCAAGCTCCGCAACAGCGAGATCATCAACGCCGCGGGCTGGATCTAACGCCCCTCGCCGGGCCGCCGGCCGGGCGCCTGTTGCCCGGCCCCTGCTCGAGCCAGAACGTATGGCGCATACGTTCGCATACGTTCGCGTGCGAGAGACCGCCCCACCCACAGAGGTAGGCCGGCCTACGTGGGGCGCCCTACGGTCTGGCGAGGCGCCAGAAGCACGGCAGGATGAGTGTTGTAGTATGCAACACCATGATGACCGTGCCGGAGGCGGCGAAGCGAGCTGGGCGAGATCCCGAGACGATCAGGCGCTGGATCCGATCGGGCCGGCTGCGGGCCCGAAAGATCGGTACGCAGCACGTCATCGAGGAGCGAGATCTGGAAGGCGTCCTCGACGAGGACGCCGAGATGCTGCCGGTTCCGGACGGATGGAAGACCTCGGCCACGGGTCAGCCTCTCCCCAACGTCGTGGCGGCCATCCGCAACTCTCGTCGCGGACACTGATGCTGGTCCTCGACGCGAGCGTCGTCGTCGCGGCGGCCTTCGCGGACAACGGATTCCGACTGTTCGGCAGAGAGGAGCTCGTCGCCCCGCCGCTCTTGTGGTCGGAGGCGCGTTCGGCCCTCCACGAGCTTCAGTGGCGGGGAGAGATCACGCCCCCCGATGCGTCGACCGCGCGCGACCGTCTCGAACATTGCCCGGTCATCCGTCGCGACCACGATCGGCTGGGAGAGGAGGCGTGGCGGGTGGCCGACGAACTGGGATGGGCCAAAACCTACGATGCCGAGTACGTCGCGCTGGCGCTCCTCCTCGGCTGCCGGCTGGTCACCCTGAACGGCCGGTTGCGGCGCCGTGCAGACCGCCTCGGCATCGTCGTCTCGCCCCTGGAGCTGTAGCGCGGTGGGTTCGAAGCGGGGAAGGATCCTGTGCGGGATCTCGGCGTGGACGGAGCCGACGCTCATCAAGGAGTCCGATTTCTACCCGTCCTCGGCGCGCAGCGCTGAGGATCGGCTGAAGTTCTACGCGTCCAAGTTCCCCATCACCGAGGTCGATTCGACCTACTACTTCCCGCCATCCGAACGGAACTCGGCGCTGTGGATCGAACGCACCCCGCGGGAGTTCGTGTTCAACGTCAAGGCCTATGCGCTGCTGACGCAGCATCCCGCGAAGACCGAGTCCCTGTGGAAGGACGTTCGAGAGGGGCTGCCCGAGGAGGTCGCGGCGAAGAAGAACGTCTACATGGACAGCCTGCCCGACGAACTCAAGGACGAGGCGTGGCAGCGGTTCGGCGACGCGCTGATGCCGCTGCATTCGGCCGGCAAGCTCGGCGCGGTCCTCATGCAGTTCCCGCAGTGGTTCGTCATCTCGCGCAAGAACAAGGACTACATCGCGGAGGCGAAGGAACGTCTGCCGAACTTCCGCCTGGCCATCGAGTTCCGCCACAAGTCCTGGATGGAGCCGCGCAACCGGGAGGAAACGCTCGGCTTCCTCGAACACCACGACCTCCCGTTCGTCTGTGTGGACGAGCCGCAGGGGTTCGACTCCTCGATCCCACCGGTCGCCGCCGCCACCGCGAAGGATCTGGCGATGGTGCGGTTCCACGGTCGCAACAAGGACATGTGGGAGAAGAAGACGAAGACCGCCGCCGAACGCTTCGAGTACGAGTACTCGCCCAAGGAACTCAAAGGTTGGGTGCCGAAGCTCGAGGAGCTCGCCTCGCAGGCCCGCGAGACCCACGTCATCATGAACAACTGCTATCGCGACTACGCCACGAACAACGCCAGTCAGCTCGCCGCGTTCCTCGACGAGTAACTCCCGGCGAGATCCGTCAGGTAACCTGACGAGTTCGAACTGCCGTGAGTTTGCCTTGCTCATGGGTTTGGGTTGATGCTCATGCGGCAACGAAGTCACCGGGAGCCTCGAACGCAAGGACACGCTGATGAAGGACACCATGAAGGAAGCTGGACTCGCCGCTCTCGGCGCCGCCCACGCCGCGGTCGAGGTCGTGAAGGAACGGGCCGAGGATCTTCGCGAGGCTGCCAACACGGCGGCCGCGGTCGCCACGCAGGCCGTTGCGAGCGCGGCGAACCGCGGACAGAAGGTCGCCAAGACCGCCAGCTCTCGCGCCAAGACCAGGGCCCGCAAGGCCAGTAGCGCGGCGAAGACCGCGACGAACGTGGCGCGCAGTGCGGCATCGAGGGGAAGTTCGGCGGGACCGAGCGGATCGGCCACGACGCGGGCTGCGGGGTCGGCAGCCAAGTCTGCCGGCTCGGCCGCGAAGTCAACCGCGAGGTCCGCGGCGAAGGGCGCGAAGTCGACGGCGAAGTCCGCGGCACGCGGCGCCAAGTCCACGGCCCGGGCTGCCGCCAGCGGTGCGAAGGCGACATCGAGCCGGGCCAAGTCGGCGGCGAAGTCCACGGCCAAATCCGCCCGGGGCGCGGCGAAGTCGACGGCTCGCACCGCCAAGTCGGCGGCCAAGTCCACCGGTCGCACCGCAAAGTCCTCGGCCAAGGGGGCGACCAGCACCGCGAAGCGTTCGACCGCAGCCAAGGCTTCATCGGCCAAGAAGTCGACCGCGGCCAAGAAGTCGACCTCGGCCAAGAAGAGCACGGCGAAGCGGAGCTAGTCGCGCGCGATGGGTGAGCGAAGCCTGCCGGAGGTCGCCAAAGCGACCGCGGCCGATGTCACCAAGCTCGTCAAGCTCGAGCTGCAGTTGGTGGCGGAGGGCCTGAGGGGCACGCTCAAGAAGAAGGGTCTGGGCGCGGCCGCCGGCGCCGGCGGGGGACTGTTTCTGCTGTTCGGGTTCGTGTTCTTGCTGGCGTCGGCGGCGGCGGGCTTGGCCATCGTCTTGCCGTGGTGGGCCGCGCTGCTCATCGTGGGCGGCGCGCTCATCTTGATCGCAGCGGTCATGTTCCTGTTCGCGGTGACAAAACTGCGGTCGGAGACCCTCCCGCCCGAAACCAAGAAGCAGATCCAGGAGGACGCCGAGTGGCTCCGGACCCAGAAGAGTTGAAGTCCGAGATCGAACGAACCAAAGAGAGCCTGGCCAGGAACCTGGCCGAGCTCAAGACCGAGGCCGCCGCGACCCAGAAGCGCGTGATGATGGTGGCGGCGTGCGCCGTCGGCGCCTATGTCGCGCTCAAGGTCGGCCTGTACCTGTGGCGGCGTTCGCGCCGCTAGCCTTATCGAACGAGACCGCGGACCCCTTCGGCCACGAACTGCACGGCGATCGCCGCCAGCAGCAGGCCCATCACCCGCGTCAGGAACTCGATGCCGGTGTCGCGCAGGAGTTTGCGGATGAGGCCCGAACCCCACAGCGCGAGCCACGTCAGAGCGAGCACCAGGGCCAGCGCGCCGATCTCCACCAGCCGGTAGCTCCACTGTCCCGCCTCCCGCCAGAACAGCATCGTCGCGGCGATGGCGCCGGGCCCGGCCAGCAGCGGTGTGGCCAGCGGCACCAGGGCCACGTTCGAACGGACCTCGTCCCCGCCCACGGTGCCCCGAAGCTCCTCCAACGCCAGCAGGATCAGCAGGAGCCCGCCCGCCACCTGCAGGCTCGCGATGGAGATGCCGAGGGTCCGCAGCAGCTGCGTCCCGAACAGCCCGAACGCCAGCACCAGCAACCCCGCCGCGACGACGGCCTGCAGCGCCAGGCGGCCGCGGTGTTCGCGGTCGGCGGTCAGCGTGAGGAACACCGGCACGTTCCCCACCGGATCGATGATCACGAACATGGTCACGAAGACCTTCAGGAAGAAGCTGCCCACGCGCCTAGCGTCTCACCACCCGCGACCTGGCCGAACGCCACACGCCTCGGCCGGAAGACCTAGGCGGGGCAAGCGGCGACCGGCCCGACTCGGCTGAGCGACGAAATCCCCACCGAGGGGGCCGTTCGACCAACTGCGCTGGAGGGACGGCCCATTTCGACCTGCGCGCCGTCAAGAGGCCGAACGGCCCGCCGATGCTGCTTGCAACCGATGAAGAAGTCGGGAGTTCCTCGAACCGGCAAACCCGTCGCGAGGCGGGGGCGCAAAGCCAGGGGGCTCGCTCCGGTGGCACTCGCCACCGGCAGATGAGTCAGCCCAGCCACCGAAAGGAGCCCCACCATGCAACTTCCTCGACCGCCTCACGGACCCGCCGCAGCGCGCTCTCGGGCCTGCTGCTGGTGAGCCTGGTGGCAACGATGTTCGTCATCCAAGGCACCGGTTCGGCTCGGGCCGACGGCACGGTCCACTACGTGTCGACGAACGGCTCGGACTCGAACCCCGGCACCATCGACCACCCGTGGCGGACCATCGCCCACAGCCTGGTCAGCCTCCGGGCCGGCGACATCCTGAACATCCGGGGCGGGACCTACGTCGAGCGCATCATGAGCCCGTCGCTCGCTCGCGGCACCGACCTCGCCCGGATCCGCGTGCAGAACTACCCGAACGAGCGCCCCGTCCTGCAGGGACTCCTGTGGATCAGCGGCGCGTACGACTGGACGTTCAGCGGTCTCAACGTGACCTGGGACCCCGCTCGCAACAACCGCTACGAGCATATGGTCAAGTTCACCAACGGCGTGGGTTGGGTCTTCAAGAACGCCGAGGCGTTCGGCAACCTGGGCTCGCAGTCCAAGGAGATGATCCTGAACGACCCCGGGTACACGGGCGTGGCCGGCGCGAACAACACGTTCGGCACGGACCCCCAGTTCGACAGCACCTCGACCTGCGCGGGCTTCCATCCCGCGACCCTTAGCGTGCAGACCTACGGCAAGTACGCGCCAGCGGGCGCGTCGAACGGCACCTCGTAACCCGTCGCGGCGCCCGGCGACGGGCGCGCGAACCGAAGCGGTCGGGCACTTCCGGGCCCGGCAGCTTCGTGCGTTCGGGGCCGGGTGGTCGCCACCGGGCACTCCGCCGGCGCACAATGGCCGGGTGCGGATCTCGGCGAAGGTGGACTACGCGGTACGGGCGGTGGCCGAACTGGCCTCCTCGGCCGACGTTCGGCCCGTCACGGCCGAGACCGTGGCGGTGGCCCAGGGGATCCCGCTGAAGTACCTCCTGAACATCCTGAGCGAACTGAAGCACGCCCGGATCATCCAGAGCCGCCGGGGCGCGGAAGGCGGCTTCCAGCTGGCCCGGCCCGCGGACAAGATCACGCTTGCGGAGGTCATCCGGGCGGTGGAGGGGCCCCTGGCGAACGTCCACGAGGTCAGGCCGGAGGAGATCATCTATCGGGGGCCGGCCGAGCCGCTCCGGGAGGTGTGGATCGCCGTTCGAGCCAGCCTCCGGGCCGTGCTCGAACAGGTCACCGTGGCGGACCTGGCGAACGACACCTTGCCCGAATCGGTGCGTCAGATGGCCCTCGACCCCGACGCCTGGGCTCCCCGCTAGCCGGGTTGACAATCCGTTCGAGGCTGTGGGAGTCTCCCTTCACACAAACTCTATCGGTACGGTGGAGATGGTAGGGTTGGTTAAGTTGATCCGTTCTCTTGCGGCGAGGAGTCGTTCGTGCACATCGATCTGAGCGTGGCGCTGGCCGGCCTCATCGTGGGCTTCACCGTGGGGCTGACCGGGATGGGCGGCGGGGCGCTGATGACCCCGATCCTGGTGATCCTCTTCAAGATCCAGCCCCTGGCCGCCGTGTCCAGCGACCTTGTCGCCGCCATGGTGATGAAGCCGGTGGGCGGCGCGGTGCACTTCCGCCGGGGAACGGTCAACCGGCCGCTCGTCAAGTTCCTGGCGATCGGTTCGGTCCCCAGCGCGTTCGGCGGCGTTCTGCTCCTGCGGTACTTCGCGAGTCACGGCGTGAACATCGATGTTGCTGTCAAGGTTGCGCTCGGCGTGGCCTTGCTCGTGGCCTCGGCGTCCATCGTGGCCAAGGCCTGGCTCCAGGGCCGCATCGCCCGCGTGCGGCGGGATGCGCTGGAGGCGGGGACCGAGCCGGTGAGGGCGGGACCGTTCGCCATCAAGCCCCTGCCCACGCTCGCCATCGGGGCCCTGGGCGGGTTCGTCGTGGGAATGACGTCGGTGGGGTCGGGCTCGCTCATCATCGTGATGCTGATGGTGACCTACCCGATGCTCTCGGCCCGGGAGCTGGTGGGCACGGACCTGGTGCAGGCCATCCCGCTGGTAGCCGCCGCGGCCATCGGCCACATCTTGTTCGGCGACTTCCAGCTCAGCCTGACCGCGTCGCTCCTCCTGGGCAGCCTCCCGGGCGTCTACCTGGGCGCGAAGTATTCCTCGCGCGCGCCCGACGGCGTCATCAAGCCGGTGCTGGCGTTCGTGCTGCTGGCTTCCGGACTGAAGCTGGTGAACGTGGGCACGACGCAGCTCGGGGTCATCATGCTGGCCGTCCTGCTGGTGGCGGTGCCGCTGTGGGGGGCGGTCGATGCGGCCGGCCGGTCCGAACGCCACTGGAAGGCCGCCGGTCAGAACAAGCGGTTCTGGGTGGCGTTCCAGGCGACGCTGGCGTTCGTCGGTGCAGGATTCTTCCTGGCCATCGCCTACTTCGCGCGGATCCGTCCCAAGCTCATCGACAAGTCCCCGGCGCTTCCCGCGACGGCGCCCGCGGTGGTCCGGGCCTCCTGACGCTTCCAGCGACGACGTCCTGCTCGGGGCGAGCCGGCGGGTGCGCGCCTCGGACCTGGCTTGCGGGTGCGAACATCGGCGGGCAGAACATCAGCGCTCCTCATCACATCCCCCCCCGGGGGCACCGCACATCGGTGCGAAGGAGGGCGCTCGCGGAAACGGCCAAGCATACCGGGCTCGTTCGACCCCACATCCGGACGAACGGGAGAAATGCCACCCAGTCACCCGAGGGATCCGCCTCAGCTTCCCGAAAGGCCCCTTTAGCGCCTGTTGCAAGTCATGGCCGCGTCGGACGACGTTCATAGGGAAGCCATGAGAGTTCGAACCGACCGACCGAACCGGCACCCACGACAGACACGAAGGAACAGGACCCCATGACGCCTTGTCCCCGCTGCGGCGCGCAGCACGGCCTGCTCCGGGTGGAGCACCGATCACGATCCGACGGCACGACCTACGACCGCTTCTTCTGCGCGTCGTGCGGCTACCGCCTGGAAGTGAGCGGCAGGCCGAACGCCACCCAGCCCGCCTAGACCGTCTCAGCTTCCCGGGATCGGCGGGTCCGCCCCCGCGTCCTGGGAGTGGTAGCGCCACAGTTCCGGGATCCACCCCACCATCGCCACGGCCCCCACGATGCAGGCGATGCCGCCCGAGATGACCGAGAAGCCGGGCGAGACCAGGGCTGCCGCCACGCCCGCTTCGAAGTCCCCCAGCCTGGGACCGCCCGTCACCACCATGATGTGGATGCCCGACATCCGTCCTCGCAGGTCGTCGGGCACGCCGAGCTGCAGGATGGTGTTGCGGAAGATGGCGCTCACCACGTCGGCGGCGCCGGCGAACGCCAAGAAGGCGAGGGCCAGCAGGAAGTGCGTTCGAGACAGTCCGAACGCCGTGATGGCCGCCCCCCACAGCACCACCGCGATGACCACCGCCCGCCCCTGACGGCGAACGCGGCCCACCCAGCCTGTAGTGAGCGCACCGATGAGCGCTCCCACGGACGGCGCGGCGTACAGGTAGCCCAGCCCGCTCGCCCCCACTTTGAAGACCTTGAGTGCCAGAAAGGGGAACAGCGCCCGAGGCATCCCGAAGATCATCGCGTCCAGGTCGATGACGAACGTCGAGATGAGCACCCGTCTCGGCCGGAGGTAGGCGAACCCCTCCCGGATGGCCTTGAGCGCGGGGAGCTGTTCGCGTTCGGGATTCCGTTCGGGCACCAGAGGCCTGAGCACGAAGCCCCCCACGACGGCCGCCGACGTGGTGGCGACGTCGATCCCGTAGGCCCACGCCAGGCCGTAGTGCGCCAGCACCAGGCCGGCCAGGGCCGGTCCCGCCGCCGCGGAGATGCTGAACAGCAACTGGTTCAGGGCGAGCGCGGCGGGCAGCTGTTCGCGGGTGACGATGTTCGGCGTGGCTGCCGAACGGGCCGGGGAGGTGAGCGCCCCGATGGCCGCCGTGGCGCCGGTGGCGAGATAGAGGAACCACAGCGGGGAATGGTGGCTGACCGCCGCGTAGAACAGCAGGCCGGTGGAGGCCGCCATCCCCAGCTCGGTCACGATGATGAGCTTGCGGCGGTCCATGCGGTCGGACAGCGGACCGCCGCCGATGGAGAACACCACCAGGGGCACCAGCTGGACCAGGCCGATCAACCCGACGGCGAGCGAGGAGTGGGTCTGTTCGAACACCTGGAACGGCAGGGCGACCAGGGTGAACTGCCGGCCGAACATCGACACGAGCTCGCCGAGCCACAGGGCCCGGAAGTCCCGGGAGGTCCGCAGCGGCGAGATGTCGATGGCCACCCGCTGCACCACCGCGCCGGCCCGGCGCCGCCGGCTCGGGGGAAGCTGCAGTCGCTCCGAGGTTTCCTCACCGAGGGGATCGCCCGGGGCGACGGGGTCTGACATCAGGCAGCCGACGATAACAGCGCTCTTTGGTATGGTCGCTGCACAGGCCGGGTGACGCCGAACACATCGAACAGGAGCCCGATGAACGACCTCCAGACGCTTTTCGAGCACCGCGACGACTATCAGCTCGTCGACGTCCGCGAGCCGTTCGAATGGGAAGCCGGGCGCATCGACGGCGCCCTGCACATCCCGCTCGCGGAGATCCTGTCGGGCCGGGAGCAGGGCCGGGTCGATCCTTCCAAGCCGGTGGTGGCCGTGTGCCGTTCGGGCAACCGGAGCGAACTGGCCCGCGTGATGCTCGCCGCCCGTGGGTACGAAGCCCACAACATGGAGGGTGGCATGGAGGCGTGGGCCCAGCAGGGGCTGCCGTTCTCGGCCAGCGACGGCTCACCCGGGCGGGTGGCCTGAAGGAGGCGCGGTCATGGTTCGGCGGGGAGACGGAACCGCCACGGTGGCGAGGATGATCGGTGGAGGGGTCGGCATGCTGGCCGAGCTTCCCGGCACCGTTCGGGATCTCATGGGCTCCGAGGCGGGCCGGCGCGTCCGGCACAACCTGGCCACGCTCGTCATCGTGGGCGCCCCAATCGTGTCCGAACTGCCCCTCATCCGTAAGACCGCTGTGGGGCGGCTGCTCCGGATCGGCGCGGTCGGCGTGCTCGTGGTCAAGGGCGCCGAATGGCTCCGGGACTGGGAGCCGACGAACGGCGCGACCGTCCCGTCCAGCGTCATCGAGATCGACCGCTGACGACGCCCCGCCCCGCTCCCGAGCCGCCGTGGCGCCGTCGCTTCCGGGCCGCCCGCGTCACGCTGCCCACGTGGGCCAGGTTCGAACCCGAGCACCTGCTGTACACCTCGAACGCCTCCGGGAACTGGAGCTTTACGTGTGGGACCGGGTGGCGGACGCCCACCGGCAGATCACCGATCGGCCCGAGGGGACGCTCCACGGCGTCCTCGATCCGACCGGTGCCTGGATCTGGTGGTTCGACGACGAGCGCGGCAGTGAGTTCGGGGTGTGGCGGGTCGAACCCTTCCAGCCCGGCGGGACGGAGTGGCCCGGCTCGATCCATCTACCACCCGCGTACAGCGCGGGGCTCGCCCTCGGCCGAGACCTGGCGGTGGTCGGCTCGTCCGACGACGACGGCTCGCGCATCCACGTGGTCCGGGACAGCGAGGCGGATGAGGTCTACCTGTGGGACGGACCGGGGAAGGCGCTGTGGCCGTCCGGTTGGTCGCGGGCTCCCGGCGACCGGCGTCTGCTGATCTCGCACGAACGGACCGGCCGGCCCCGCCCCATGATCTGGGAGTCGGAGACGAACGCCACCCAGGATCTGGAGTTCGACCTGCCCGGCGAGGTGGAGGCGTCGTGGTATCCGGACGGGCGTTCGGTGCTGCTCGTCCGCGACCATCGCAGCCGGGCCGAGCTGTACCGGTTCGACCTGGAGACGGCGACGCTGGAGCACATCGACACCGAGCCGGGAAGCGTCACCGACGCCCGGGTCCGGCCGGGTGGCGAGGTGTGGTACGCGTGGACGCGTTCGTCGACGCCGGCCCAAATCCGAACGCCGAGCGGTGTCCTGCTCACGCCGCCGGGCGAGCCCGCCCCCCACGGCGTGGCCTACTCGGACCACGATGTCGACGGCGTGCACGTTTTCGTGGCGGAGCCTCCCGGAGCCGAACAGCCCCACCCCACCATCTTCATCGTCCACGGGGGCCCCACGTGGCAGGACCGGGACGCGTTCGCTCCCGTGGTCCAGGCGTGGGTGGATCACGGGTTCGCCGTGGTGCTGGTGAACTACCGCGGCAGCACCGGCTACGGGACAGCGTGGCGGGACGCCCTGGAGGGCAACCCGGGCCTCACCGAGCTGGAGGACATCGCCAAAGTCCACGACTGGGCTGTGGCGTCGGGCCTGGCCGACCCGGAACGGGTGGTGCTCTCGGGCGGCTCGTGGGGCGGCTACCTCGCGCTGCTCGGCCTGGGCACGCAGCCCGAACGCTGGTCGCTCGGTGTGGCCGCGGTCCCCGTGGCCGACTACGTCGCGGCGTTCGAGGACGAGATGGAGCCGTTGAAGGCGTTCGACCGGTCGCTGTTCGGCGGCTCGCCGCCTGACATCCCCGAGGTATACCGGAAGCGTTCGCCCATCACCTATGTCGAACAGGTCCGCGTGCCCGTGATGATCCTGGCGGGGGAGAACGACCCGCGCTGCCCGATCCGCCAGATCGACAACTACCTGGCGCGGCTGTGGAAGCTCGGCCTGCCCCACGAGGTGTACCGCTTCGACGCGGGCCACGGCTCGCTGGTCATCGAGGAGACGCTCCAACAACTCGCCGCCGAGATCTCGTTCGTGGCCGAACACCTCGGCACGCCGCCCCCGCTCTGAGATCTGGCGGACCAGCGTGAGGTGGCGGCACCACGGGGTCGACATGGTCGGCGTCCTCCGCCGTTCGAAGGTGAACAAGGAGCAGCTGCAGCGGGCGATCGATGCCAAGAGTGATCCGAGGTCAGGCCGGCTGGGGCTGTCCGAGCGGCGTCGAGGCCACGTTCGGATAGTGGATGCCCGAGAGCCAGTGGAACCGTGACGGCGGCCAGATGATGACGAACGCCCGCCCGATGACCTTGTTCAGCGGGATGAACCCGAGCGTCCCGCGGGAGTCGTTCGAGCCCGTTCGGTTGTCGCCCATGACGAACAGGTTCCCCGCCGGGACCCTGGTCGGGGGGAAGTCGCTCATGTCCTTGATGGGGTTCAGGTAGCCCGGTTCCCGCAGGCGGTGGCCGTCGATGAACACCACGCCCTGATTGACCTCGACGGTCTCACCCGGCAGCCCGATGACCCGCTTGATGAAGTCCTTGTCGGGGCTGTTCGACACGCCGAGGCCCTCGGTCAGCCAGTGCCAGAAGGCCGAGGGCAACGAACGGTGCAGCCCGGCAGCGGGGTGCGGGTCGGCGAACACGATGATGTCGCCGCGCCGCGGGTCGTGGAAGTGGTAGGTGACCTTGTTGACCAGCACCCGGTCCCCGATGAGCAGGGTGTTCTCCATCGAACCGGACGGGATGTAGAACGCCTGTACCAGGAACGTCTTGATGATCAGGGCCAGCACGAACGCCACCAGCAGCAGCGCCGGCAGCTCCTTCAGGAACCCGAACCGCGACTTCTTCTTGGCGGGCGGGGTCGCCGCCGACGCGGGCGTCGCCGCTGGTGCTGCGGTCTCCGCGCCGTCGTCGGCGAGCGGAGGCTGCACCTCGGTCGCCGTTCCGGGGTTCGGTTCGACGACCGGTTCGGCCACTGTCGGATCGGCCGCCGCCGGCTCGATCACGGTTGGTTCGTCCTGCGATAGAGGTGCGGGCTCGTCGACCGATGGGTTCCTCATGCGAGCTGCCATCGTACCGGGTGACCCGGACTCCGGGGCAGGCCGGAGTTCGCTCGCCGGGCCCGCCGCCTCTACGGGGCGCGCGAGGCGCTGTTGGTGGACGGCGATCTCTTCTTCTCTGTCGTCAACCACCCGGGGGCTACGGTCGTCTGCGCGCACCGAGACTTCATTTTTCCGACCCCTCAGCCGGTCGTCGGGTTCGAGGGAGCGCGCCCGTTCGGTGCGCCAACACGATCATCTCCTCCAGCCAGCGCAACCGCTGCGCGGGCGTCGCGTCCACCCCGAGTGTCATCTGCTCGAGCCGGTGCGCCTCCCACGGGTCCGCCTGGTCCGAACGCGGAGCCTTCTCTCGTGGTGCGTCGTCAGCCTTCATCCGTTCGCCTCCGTTCGAGGATCGCTCGGAGGGCTTCGATGTCCTCCAGATCCTTCGTCCGGCCTGCCATCCGCTTCATCTCGATCAGATCCTCGATCGAAGCGACGCGTACGGTGGTCGATCCGAGATCCAGGATCTCCGACCGTTCCCGCAGTCGTTCGAACTCGATCGGATTTTCGACGAACAGATCAACGATCCGCAAGGGATCGGCGGGCGCGGTAGGCCGCAGGCCCGATGCCGTCAGGACTTCGATGGCCTTTCGCGCCTCCTCGGTGTCCAGGTCGAGGACCAGGTCGATGTCGGCGGTCAATCGAGCATGCCCATGGAGCACCACTGCGAAGCCGCCGACCACGACGTAGCGAACCTCGTTCGACTCCAGAGCTTCGATGATCGGCTCGAAGATGGCCACTCATGGACTCTACGACTGCCAGCCACCGGTCCGAACCGCGTGCCTGAAATGAGGAGCGGATGGCGGAGGCGGACGGGAATCGAACCCGCCATGCGGGATCAGCCGCTTCACCGCTGTTGAAGTTCGCGGACGGCCGAACCCTTCCGGCCGAACCCCCGGCACTACGCCTCCACCACCAAGGTCGGAGGAACGGCCACGCCCCGGTCCACGTCGCCAGGGCGCCCCACGCCCCGGATCAGGCGGTTCTCGCTGCCGGTCTGCAGCAGGGGAAGGTTCGCCGTCACCACCAGGGAGGATCCGGCCGAACGCACCCAGCGCTGTAAAGCCGCGGGCGAGAGCGGGGAGACCGTTGCGGGATTAGGCTTCGGTGGTCCGCCGTCGGCAGATGGGAGGTCGTGGCATGGAGGTGGCGCTCACACCGCTCGAGTTCGCTCGCCGGACCCGCCGCCTGTACGCGGGGCGCGAGGCGCTGGTGGACGGCGATCTCCGCCTCACCTACGCCGAGCTGTTCGATCGGTGCGACCGGTGGTCGAGCGCGCTCCAGTCGTTGGGGATCGAACAGGGCGACCGGGTGGCGTACGTGGCGCCGAACACCCACGCCCAGCTCGAGTCGTTCTACGCCGTCCCCCAGATCGGGGCGGTGCTCGTTCCGATCAACTACCGGCTGACGCCCGACGACTTCGTCTACATCGTCAACCACTCGGGCGCGACGGTCGTCTGCGCGCATGGCGACTACCTGGAGGCGTTCGACTCCGTTCGCGAGCAGTTGCCGGGAGTCCGTCACTTCATCGCGCTGGAGGGCGAACGCGACGGCTGGCTCGACTACGAGCAGACCCTGGCCGCAGCGCCGCCCGCGTTCGACCGGCCTCAGATCGAGGAGAACGACCTCATCACGATCAACTACACGAGCGGCACGACGGCCCGGCCCAAGGGCGTCATGATCACCCACCGCAACGCCGCGCTCAACGTGATCGGGACCCTGCTCCACCTCCGGCTGGAGGTGGACGAACGCTACCTGTGGACGCTGCCCATGTTCCACGCGAACGGCTGGACCTACACGTGGGTGGTGACCGCGGCGGGGGCCACTCACGTGTGCCTGCGCAAGGTCGAGCCGGCCGCGGTGTTCGACACGATCCGGCGGGAAGGGGTCCAGTGGCTGTGTGCGGCGCCGACCGTGTTGATCGCGCTGGCGAACGCCCCGGCGGAGGTCCGGGGCGACGTTCCCGCGGGCGTGCGTGTCGTCACCGCCGGCGCGCCGCCGGCCGCGGCCACCATCGAACGCCTGGAGGGCGAGCTGGGCTGGGAGGTGACCCAGGTCTACGGCCTCACCGAGACCGCCCCGTTCATCACCGTCTGCGAGCCGCGACCCGAACACGCCAAGCTGACGCCGGAGGAGCGGGCGGTGGTGAAGGCCCGCCAGGGCGTCGAACTCCTCACCTCCGGTGAGCTGCGAGTGGCCGGCGACGACGGGACCGAGGTCCCGTGGGACGGGGAGGCGCTGGGCGAGATCACCGTTCGAGGCAACGTCGTGATGAAGGGCTACTACCACGACCCCGAGGCCACCGAACGGGCGATGGGCGACGGCTGGTTCCACTCCGGCGACGCCGCCGTGGTCCATCCCGACGGGTACGTGGAGATCCGCGACCGGCTGAAGGACGTCATCATCAGCGGCGGGGAGAACATCTCCTCGGTCGAGGTGGAGGGCGTCCTGCTCCGCCACCCCGCGGTGCAGGAGGCGGCCATCGTCGGCGTCCCGCACGAGAAGTGGGGTGAGGCCCCGCAAGCGTTCGTGGTGTTGAAGCCCGGCGCGTCGGCAGATGAGGCCGAGCTCATCGCGTTCTGCCGGGAGAAGCTCGCCCACTTCAAGGCGCCGCGGGCGGTGACGTTCGTCGACGAACTCCCCAAGACGGCCACCGGCAAGATCCAGAAGTACGTCCTGCGCGACGGCGCGTCGGGGATCGCCCGCCAATAGCGGGCCCTGCGGCCTCGTGGTAGGTGGGCTTCAGTGGCAGCCGCCGTAGGACCAGTGGCCCGGGTCGCTCGCCGGAACCGACTGGCACCAGCCGGCGTCCTTGAGCGCCATGACCACCTTCGTCGAGTCCAGCATCGCCTGCGACACGTCGATGGCGGCCCCGAGTTGGTGGTATGACGTTCCCGGCTTCGCGCATCGGTCCTTGCAGCCCGAGGCGACACCGCACACCTTGACGCATGCCTCGGCCTGCTGCTTGCACGAGCGGTAGCTCTGAATCACGGCGATCAGACGGCCGGCCAGCATGTTCGCCCTCCGGTAGGCGTGCATCGCCAGCGGCTGCAACGTCACGCCATGGAAGCGCTGCAGCGGCGGCGGTGTTGCGCAGGGGTTGTCCGGCTTGATGATGTTCGGCCCGCGGTTCAGCACGAACACCGTCGCGGCCGCGGCGACCAACGCAATCAGCCCTTCGGCCACCAACCGTCCCCGCCGGCTCATCCCCACCGTTCGATTCCATCACTTCATCCTGGCCGGATGCGGCGCGGGATGTGTGGATACAGAGATATCGAGGTCGAGATGGCGAAGGCGGACAGGAATCGAACCCGCCAAGCGGGATCAACCGTTTCAACCGGACTGCCAGCCACCGGTCCGAACCTTCCTCTCTCATCCCGCGTTCATCTCGGCCTGCCTACACTCGGCCAGGGAGGTGATATCGGACGCGCGTGCTCGTTGCCGAGGACTCGGCCAAGATGGCCGCCTTGCTCAGGCGGGGCCTGGTCGAGGAGGGGTATGCGGTCGACATCGCCTCCAAAGGAGAGGACGCCGTGTGGATGGCCACGGAGGTCCCGAACGACGCGGTCGTGCTCGACGTGATGCTGCCCGACCTGGACGGGTTCGAGGTCTGCCGGCGGATCCGTGACGCCGGCACCTGGACGCCCGTACTCATGCTCACCGCGCGGGACGCGGTGGAGGACCGCGTTCGCGGGCTCGACGCGGGTGCGGATGACTACCTCACCAAGCCGTTCGCGTTCGTCGAACTCGCCGCGCGCCTCAGAGCGCTGATCAGGCGGGGCCCCGGCGAACGACCCGCCGTCCTGAAGGTCTCGGACCTTACTCTGGATCCGGCCACCCGTATGGTGCACCGGGGAATCACAGGGATCGACCTGACGGCGAAGGAGTTCGCCCTGCTCGAGTTCTTCATGAGGCACCCCGGGCAGGTGCTCACCCGCATGGCGCTGATCGAACACGTCTGGGACGTGGCCTACGACGGCAGCTCGAACGTGGTCGACGTGTACGTGAAGTACCTTCGGGAGAAGGTCGACCGTCCGTTCGGCGTCCGGTCCATCGAGACGGTGCGAGGGTCGGGCTACCGGCTGAAGGCAGACCCGCAGGATGCGCCTGCCGCTTAAGCTCCGGCTCACGCTGGCGTTCACCGTCAGCATGGCGCTGCTCCTCGCCGGGGCCGGTGCCTTCCTCTACGTTCGGCTGGGGACGGAGCTCCTGCGGTCGACGGACTCCGCCCTGCGCGCCCAAGCGGATGCCCTTGTCGCCGGCATCGGACAGCAGGGCCTGAACTTCGGCGACCAGAGTGCGGTCGGTGCCGCCGCCGTCGAGATGTTCGCGCAGGTGGTGGATCCGTCCGGGCGGATCGTGGAGTCCACCTCGGCCGAGAGCGGGATCCGCTGGGTGAGCGCCGCCCAGCTCGCGGCGGTGAAGGGTCCGACCTTCCTGGAGCGGCGGGCGGCCGGGACGAGGACGCCGATCCGTCTGCTCGTGGTGCCGGCGGACGAGCCCGGCCAGCGGCTCTACGTGGTCGCGGGGTCCTCGTTGGAGAGCCGCCAGGAGGTCCTCTCGCGGTTCCTGTTCGTGCTGACCATCGGGGGGACGGCGGCGCTGGCCCTGGCCTCGGCCGCCGGATGGGCGCTGGCGGGGGCAGCGCTCCGGCCGGTGGAACGGATGCGCCGGGAAGCGGCGGCGATCTCCGTGTCGGACCAGCGACGGCTGCCGGTGCCGGAGACCGGAGACGAGATCGAACGACTAGGCGCGACGCTCAACTCGATGCTCGACCGTCTGCAGCAGGCGTTCAACCGCGAACGGCGCTTCGTCGACGACGCCAGTCACGAGCTGCGCTCCCCACTCACGATCCTGAAGGCCGAACTGGACCTCGCGCTGGCGCGGCCCAGGACGCCGCCCGAGTTGGAGGACGCGCTCCGCAGCGCGTCGGTGGAGGCGGACCGGCTGGCGGCGCTGGCCGAGGACCTGCTGCTCTACTCCCGGTCCGACGGTGGGCGGGTCCCGGTGCACCGCGCGGAGGTCCGGCTGGACGAGGTCCTCCGTGAAGCCGTGTCGGCCCATGCCATCCGGGCGGAGGAGGCCGGGGTCTGCCTCGAGGTCGATGCGCCCGAGGAGACGATCTGGGTCGACGCCGCCCGCGTGCGGCAGGCCGTTGACAACCTGCTGGGCAACGCGATCAGCCACACGCCTCGAGGTGGGCGCGTCTCGGTGCGAGCCGTTCGAGAGGGATCGAACGTTCGGCTGGTGTTCGACGACACGGGCGGCGGCTTCCCTCCGGAGTTCATCGACCGGGCGTTCGAGCCGTTCGCCCGAGCCGATGCCGAACGCGCAGGAGCGCCGGTCGGGGCCGGCCTGGGCCTAGCGATCGTCCGCGTGGTGGCCGAAGCCCACGGAGGATCCGCGACCGCGGAGAACCTTCCGAACGGCGGGGCTCGGGTCACCCTGGTCCTCCAAGCGGTTCCCAGCGCGTCCCTGGCGTGAGGGCAAGCTCATCTGCGACTCACCGTCCCCTCACGGGTAATCGGCCACGATGGGGCGATGACGCAGCAGCGGAAGGAGGTGACACACATGAGTTTCAAGAAGTTGATGGTGATGGGAGCGGCCGCGACGGTCGTGTTCGGATCGGTGACCGGAGCAGCCCTTGCCGCGAGCAGGGGAGCAGCGAAGGCCCCGGCGAAGGCCAGGACGGCGGCGACGCAGACCGCCGACACCGACAACATCCAGCTCCAGGAAGGCGACCAGACGTCGCCGGACAGCTCCAGCCAGGCTCCGGAGGCCGCGGGCACGACCGCGAAGGTCGCGTCTTCGAGCAAGGCAGCCAGTTCGTTGGCCGAGAGCTCGGGTGAGACCTCGGGCGAGGGCGCAGGATCGGATGGCCCGGGAGGCCACGAGGACCCTGCCGGCCAGGATGTGAACCACGAGTTCGACGGCGAGGAGTAGTAGCCCCTGAACTGCTCGAACGAAGAGGAGGCTCGCACGGTGCGAGCCTCCTCCTCCTTTTCCAGGGGATGCCCAGGACCATCGGGCAGACCAGCGACCGTAGGATTGAGCCGAGGGATGGATCTCATGAGTTCTTCTGGCCGCGAGGCGAACGGAGGGGAACGATGACTGCAGAAGGTACGGCGGGAATGGACGAGACCCAGGTGGCACAGACGGGGGAGGAGAAGACCGGAGCTCTGGTCGGGCGGCTGTTCGAGGCGGCGTTGGGG
>DAIMKN010000007.1:0-34022 GCA_036721725.1 Actinomycetota bacterium | reverse complement strand
AGCCGAACAGCTTGGCCATGGACGCCGCCTGGGAGTAGTTCGCGCCGGAGTCGCGGAGCCGTCCCGCCTCGCGGTACAGCCGCCGGGACGCCTCGATCTGCGTGGCCATGTCGGCCAGCATGAACTGCAGCCCTTCGAACTCGATGATGGCCCGGCCGAACTGCGACCGTTCGCGGGCGAAGGCCACCGCCGCGTCCAGCGCGCCCTGGGCCAGGCCGGTCGAACACGCCGCGATCCCCAGCCGCCCACCGTCCAGCGCGGCCAGGGCGATCTTGAACCCCTGCCCTTCCTCCCCGATCAGGTTCGCCGCGGGCACCGCGCACCCTTCGAACAGCAGCTCGCGCATGGGCGAGGCGTTCCACCCCATCTTGTCTTCGAGCTTGCCGAACTCGAACCCGCCCCAGCCGCGTTCGACGGCGAACGCCGACACGCCCTTGGGACCCTCCTCCCCCGTCCGGGCCAGGACCAGGTAGTACTCGGCCTCGCCAGCGTGGGTGATGAAGCGCTTCGAACCGGTCAGCGAGTAGCCGGCGTCGGTGCGTTCGGCCTTCGTTCGAAGCGACGCGGCGTCAGAACCGCTGGACGCTTCCGACAGCGCATACGCCCCGAGCCACTCCCCGGCACACAACCGCGGCAGGTACTTGTCCTTCAGCTCGTCCGAGCCGAACTCGTGCAGCGCGAACGCCGAAAGGTGGTGGATGGAGAGGGTCGCCGCGAGCGACAGAAAGCCGGTGGCGACCTCTTCCAGCACTGTGAGGTAGGTCAGAAATGGCTGCCCGCCGCCGCCGTAGCGTTCGTCCCACGGGATCCCCGTGAGGCCCATCTCCCCGAGCGTCCGGAACAGCTCGCGGGGGAACTCCTTCTTCTCCTCGAACCCCGCCGACTGCGGTCCGGCCCGCTCGGTCACGAACTCCCGGACGGCCCGAACGACCTCCCGCTGGTCCTCGTCGAGCCCGAAGTCACGGTCCACGAAGGACGAGGGTAGCATCGGGCTCGGGCTCAACGCGGCCGCCGAGCCTCGGTCGGTATCCTGTTCGAACATCATGCGCCTGTACAACTCGATGTCCCGCCATGTCGAAGAGGTGAAGCCCGTCGACGGGCGGACCCTCAAGATCTACTCGTGCGGACCGACGGTCTACCGTTCGATCCACCTGGGGAACTTCCGTTCGTTCATGCTCGGGGATCTCATCCGGCGCGTGTCGAAGTTCGAAGGCACCGACGCCCGTCTGGTCATGAACATCACCGACGTCGGGCACATGACGGACGACGTCACCGACACCGGGCGCGACAAGATGGAGCTGGCGGAGGCGGACGAGGGCCTCACCGCGCGCGAGATCGCCGAGAAATACACGAACGCCTTCCTGGCCGACGGCGACGAGGTTGGCATCGGACGGGCGGACCTCTACCCGTACGCCACGGAGCACATCCCCGAGATGATCACCATCATCGAAGGCCTCATCGCGAAGGGTCACGCCTACGAGGTCGAGGGCACCGTGTACTTCGAAGTTCGAACGTTCCCCGACTACGGCAAGCTCTCCGGCAACACGCTCGAGGCGCTGCAGGCAGGCCACCGCCAGGAGGTGGAGGTCGATCCGAACAAGCGCGCCCGGGAGGACTTCGCGCTGTGGAAGGCCGCCGGTTCGAACCGCGCGCTGAAGTGGCCGAGCGCCTGGGGCGAGGGCTTCCCAGGGTGGCACATCGAGTGCTCCGCGATGTCCATGAAGCACCTGGGCGAACGCTTTGACGTCCACACCGGCGGCAACGACAACCGCTTCCCCCATCACGAGGACGAGATCGCGCAATCCGAGGGCTACACGGGCCATCCCGTCGTGTCGGTGTGGGTCCACGGCGGTTTCTTGAGGCTGTCGGGCCAGAAGATCGCCAAGTCCTCGCGCAACGTCGTCCTGGTCCCCGAGCTAATCGAACGCGGCCTCGACCCGCTGGCGTTCCGGCTGCTGTGCTTCGGCACGCGCTACCGCAGCGAGATGGACTTCAGCTGGGAGGCCCTGGAAGGCTCGAACGCCCGCCTGACCCACCTCCGCCAGCGCATGGCCGACTGGTCCTCCTCGGACGAGCCAGCCGCCCCGTCGGATGCTGCGGGTGCGTTCGACCGCCGGTTCCGCGACGCCGTGTCGAACGACCTCGATCTCCCCGCCGCGATGGTCGTGCTGAACGAGTTGGTCAGCTCACCCGACGTTCCCGGGGCCGCAAAGTTCGGACTGCTGCGGGACTGGGACCATGTGCTCGGACTCGACCTCGAACGCCTGACCCGAGAGGACTGGCAGCCCACCGATGAAGTGCGCGCCCTCGTCGCCGCACGGGACGAGGCCCGCCGGGCGAAGGACTGGGCCAAGAGCGACGAGCTTCGCGATCAGCTCGCGGCGATGGGCCTCGAGGTCATGGACACCCCCGACCGCACGAACGTCCGCCCCAAGCACTGACCGGCCCCTCACGTTCAGTACGGCGGGCGAAGGTCCCGGATCATCGGGAAATGGCGGACGTTCAAGGTCCACAGCGGAACGTCGAGCACTTCCCGGGTGGCCGCTATCACGAGATCGACGGTATCGATGCCCGGGTGCGACCGAAGGTAGCGCATGGCCAACGCACCCGCTCTTTCTGCAATGGCTTCGGTGACGTCGATCCACACCAGCGAGGAGAACAACGCCCGCGTTCGCGAATCCTCGGCTCGTCGCATCCCGGCCAGCAGTTCGACCTTGGTGAGGACGGATGCGAACAGTGGCTCGCCAAGAACGAACTCACCATCCAACAGGGCCTTGGCCTCAGATCGCCCGCGGAGATGATCGATCAGTACTGAGGTGTCAACCAGGGCCGGCATTGCCGTCCAACTTCTTGGCCAAACCTCGCCGGAGACGTTCGACGTAGGCGGCGCCATCCTCCCGGCGTCCCTTCCATGCCCCGAAGCTTTCGGTCAAGCCCTCCCGACCGCCGTATGCGTAGGTCCGATCGAGCGCCCGTCGTACGAGTTCCGACAGCGACATCCCGCTGGCCGACGCCAACGCCGAGAGGCGTTCGTACTGTTCGTCTGTCAGCGTCAGCTGTGTGCGGTGGGACATGATGTAAGGCTACATCATATGCCAGAGGTTCGCCGTAGGGCCCACCATCCAGGGCCTCCCGCACACCAACGTATGGCGCGACATACGTTCGTGTGCGGGGACCCGCACCACTCCGCGGACGCGCTCCCGACGGCTACAGTCCCAGCGTCTTGGCGACGTTCGTTCGGAGGATCTCGCCGGTTCCTTCGTACAGGCGCATGGCCCGAACGTCGCGGTACCACGCCTCCAGGCCCAGCTCGGTCATGAAGCCGTTCCCGCCGTGGACCTGGATGGCCCGGTCGGCCACGCGGCCCACCATCTCGGCCGCCACCATCTTGGCCAGCGCCGCCTCCCGCCGCCCGTCGGCGCCCTCGTCGATCTCGTCCGCCATCTTGTAGACGAGCAGGCGGGCCTGTTCGAGTTCGGCATAGGAATCGACGATCATGCCCTGCACGTACTGGTTCTTGCCGATGGGCTGGCCGAACGCCACTCGCGAGTTCGCGTAGTCGATCGAACGGTCCAGCATGAACTGGGCCAGCCCCAAAGCCCGCGCCGCGATCTGCAGCCGCGCGCCGTTGATGCCACGCACCGCCGAGTAGAAGCCGAACCCCTCCTTGCCCAGGATGGCGTCGTCGCCCACCTCCACGCCGTCGAACGTCAGCTCGACCGGGTTCTGGTAGGGCGACATCGTTCGCTGCACCCTTGTCACCGAGTAGCCCGGCGAGTCGGCGTCGACGAGGAACGCGGTGATGCCTCCCTGCGCTCGCTTCGCGGAATCGGTCACCGCGAACACCAGCGCGAACTCGGCCTCCGCCCCGCCGGTGATGAAGTGCTTGCGGCCGTTGATGACCCATCCACCGCCCTCGCGGCGCGTGGCCTTGGTCTGGATGCGCGTGGCGTCCGAGCCCGCGCCGGGCTCGGTCAGGGCGAAGCACGTGGTCTTGTCCGCCGACATCAGCGGATACAGGTACTTCTCGCGCTGGGCCTCGGTGCAGTCCATGTAGATGGGCGTGGGACCGCTGATGACCGGCAGGACCGCCTCGATCTGCGGCAGGATCAGGCCTTCCCGGGCGGTCTCCTCGTGCAGCAGCACCTGCCCCAGGTAGGACAGGTCGCCGCCCCCGACCTCCTCCGGCATGTGCAGCCCGAAGAAGCCGAGCTCGGCCGAGCGCTTCCTGAGCTTCAGGCCCTCGTCCTTCAGCCCTTCGAACACGCCCGTCTCCTGGATCTCCTGGCGGTGGGCGTCCTCGATGGGGCGGACCTCGCGTTCGATGAACTGGCGGAGCGAGGAACGCAACTCGAGCAACTCTGAGGGGATGTTGAAGACCGGCATGGCAGTGAACCTCCTGGAGGACGAGACGGCGCGCGCGTAACCTACCGACCCGTAGGTTACCGCAAAGCAGGCGCGGTCAAGCGCGACGTGTAGACGTTCTCGTCCAGCCCGCCCTTGGCCAGGCACGGGTCGTCCGCGAACGGCCGCGAGTACGACTTGGCACCGAACCGGTTCGGCACCCACATGCACGGGTCGAACACGTCGAACCCGTCGTGATCGTCGCGCGTCCCGGTCTCTCGCGGATCCCATCGGGCGGATGATACCGGCCTCCTCCGGGCGCCTCCGCTCCTCCCCCGGGAACGTAGGGCGCCCTACGTACGGCCTACGTTCAGACCTTCAGCGGGAGGACCTGAGGGACGATCTCGAACGTGGCAGGCGTTCGCCCCAACACGCGACCGTCCGCCTCGACCACCAGCGGGCGTTCGGCGTCGACGGTGAGCCGCTTCGAACGGAGCTCCAGGATGTTCGGGTTGGGGAGGTGTTCGCCCTGGAACATCGTGGGGAGCAGGGTGAACGCGTCCGACTTGGGGCCCTGGTAGACCTGCACGTCCATGTAGCCGTCCTCCGGCCACGCCCGCGGCGCCACCAGGATGCCGTGGCCGAACCACTGGAGGTTCGCCACCACGATGTTCGTGATGCGCCCCTCGAACTCGCGGCGGTCACCGGCGAGCTTGACCATGGGCCGGCGATAGCTCGCCATGGTCAGCCAGAAGCCGGCGAACGCGGCCGCGGACCCCAGGAATCGCAGCCTCGCGGCCTTGTGCGCGGCCCCACCGCCCAGGCCGACCTGCGCGATGTTCGGCACGTAGAACGGACGGGTGTCCTGGCACGTCACCTTGATGACGTCGATCCGGTACACGCCGCCGAACGCCAGCCGCGGCACCGCCTTCTCCGCCTCGTCGGGCAGGCCGAAGGATCGGACGAAGTCCGAACCCGCTCCGGCGGACACCGCCGCCATCACCGCGTCCGAGTTGATCGCGCGATCCGCTGACAGGAACCCGTTGACCACCGCCGTGATCGTTCGGTCGCCGCCTACCGCCACCGGGAACACGTCCCCGTCCCGCAGGGCGCGGCGGGTCAGCGCGGCCGCGTCGTCGGGTCCGTTCGACTCCAGGACCCGGTGCTCCAACCCGATGGCCCGCAGGCCCTCCCGCACCACATCCAACTGCCCCCGGACCGCCGGGTCGACGATGAGCGTGGCCGGCCCCGGCGGTGGCACGGCGGTCTGCGGAGCGTCCTCCTCCACGAACGGCGTGCCCTCGTTCGGCTCAGCCACGGCCGGGCGGCGGCAGGAGCTTGCCCGGGTTCATCACGTGCTCGGGATCGACCGCCGCCTGCAGCCTGCGGAGCGTGGCCGCCCCCACCGTCCCGAGCTCGTCGGCCAGGTACGGCGCCCGGAGCAACCCGATACCTCGGTGATGCGTGACCGACCCCCCCGCCGCCACGCACCGCCGCAGCGCCGTCGTCACCGCTTCTCGATACGCGTCCTCGGCGTCGCGTTCGTCCTCCGCACGGATGACGAACGAGAACAGCAGGCCGGCCCCGGACGTTCGAGGATCGATGAGCTCACAACCGACATGGTCGGCATGCGAACGAAGCGCGCTGCCCACACCCTCGTACAGACGAGGGACGCTCCGCCACGACCCGGCCACGTCGAGCGCGTCCGTGATGACGCCGCGTTCGGCCCCCATGGCCTCGCGATATCGCGCGAACCCCTCCCGACGGGTCGTCCACCAGTGCTCTCCCACGTTAGGCCCGACGGACGTCGCGCCGAACTCCCTGGCCAGCCGGCGGAGCTCGAACCGCTGCCCCTCCGCCGCCGGTACCCCCGCGTCGAACCCGAACACCGCGAGCGGCGCCTCGGCGAAACCGGGCGAGGCGAACCGGGCCACGGCCTCCTCCCGGTCGAACAGCCGCGCCACCAGCGGCCGGTAGCCCCGCTGCACCACCTCCCGGATGAACGCCACCCCCCCGTCGAAAGAGTTCGCCCGGAACGTCTCCCACCCGTACGCGGCCGGCATGCGCGAAACGGTCAGCGTCGCCTCCGTCACCACGCCGAACGTTCCGCCCGTGCCGACGAACAGCCGCCGGAGCAGGTCCGGGCCGCCGGGCGAGTTCAACGTCAGCACTTCGCCCCCCGCCAGCACCACCGTCAGCCCGCGCACCATCTCCGCGATCCCCCCGTAGCCGTTCGAGGCCAGGCCGGAGGAGCCCGCGGCGATCCACCCGCCCACCGTGGAGAGCTCCAGCGACTCCAGCTCATGGCCGGTGGTCAAGCCACGCGCGTTCAGGTGGGCTTCGAGCGACCCACCTCGAACGCCCGCCTCCGCCGTCACCGTCTGGGAGATCTCGTCGACGCGCCCGATCCGGTCCATCCGCGAAAGATCCAGCAGGATGGCCCGGGCCACCGCCTCCGCTCCTCCGTTCGTCCCGGTGCCTCCGCCCCTCACCACCACCCCGATCCCCGTGGCCTGGGCCCACGTCAGCGTCGCGGCGACGTGTTCGACGCTCTTCGGGAACACGATCGCCGCAGGAGGCGGTACCGGCGCGCCCCGCCGCTCCTGGGCGACGGCCAGCGCCCACGAGTCGCGGGCGTGCGCGGCCAGCTCGCCGTGGTGCGTGCTCACCGTGCCCGAGGGCAGCGAACGGATCAGCGTATCCAGAACGTCGGCCACGGCGCGGCTACTCCACGTCGACGCCGGGCTCGACGCCCGTGTAGGACACGACGCTCCGGTTGACCGCCTGGTGCGCGGCCCGGGCCACCGCCGCCACGTTCGGCTGGGCCACGCCTTCGATCTGGCGGAGCAGGTCCAGGACCTGCTTGCAGTTGCGAACGAAGTCCCCCGCCGGGAGGGCGGCCTGCTGCAACACGTCGTCGAGCGGCTTGCCCTCGGCCCAGCTGAAGATGATGCCGAGGAAGCCGGGGTCGAGTTCGCGGCACAGCTCGACCTGGTGCGAGGACTCCACCCGGCGGATCTCGGTGAACATCCCATTCAGCGCGCGGTAGCGTTCGCGGACGCGTTCGGTGGGGAGGTCGGCCCGCCGAACCAACCGGTCGCGCGACTCGTAGACGATCGTGGACACCAGGCCGGCCATCTCCGAGGGCGACAGGTCCTCGAACAGCCCCGACTCCAAAGCCTCCGCCAGCAGCAGGTCGCCCTCCGCGTAGATCCGGCGGAGGCGTTCGCCCTTGTCCGACAGCATGAAGTCCTCGACGTAGCCCAGGTCGGCCAACACCTCGACTACCCGGTCGAACAGCCGGCCCAGGGTCTCGGTGCGCGAGCGGATGCGTCGCTCCAGGCCCGCGAGTTCCCGTTCGAGCTTGGACGCGCGGTGGGCCCACCGTTCGTGCTTGGCCCGGTCCGGACACGAATGGCAGGGATGCCTGCCGGCGCGGCGTTCGAGCGACGCCGCCTTGGCCTCGGTCTCCGCGTCGACCCGCCGCTTGCCGCCGCGGGCCGGCGTCTTGACGTCCAGTGCAGCCAGGGCGCCGGCCAGGTCGCGGCGGTACCGGGTCGAACGCGCGGAACCCGAACGAGGAAGGTCCACGCGGGCCAGGGGCCGGGGCGGTTCGTCGAAGTGGGTCGGCCCGGCCCGGAGGTACGAACGGTCCTCGGTCATGATCGTGGGGCGGCCCTCGCGGTTGTTGATGACCACGGCCAGCCCCCGCCGGCGAGCGGTGGGGAGCACGATGACGTCGCCTGGCCGCAGTGCCGCCAGCGCCGTCTTCGTCTCGTCCGCGTACGCTTTGACGTTCCCTTCTCGGGCGTCCTCGCGGAGTCGTTCGGCCCGGTCCCGGAGCTTCCAGTACGCCCCGAAGTCGCCGCGGTCGCACTCCATCGACTTCTGGTAGCCGCCCAGGAAGGCGCGGTCGCGTTCGAGCTGGCGTTCCAGCATGACCACGCCGCGGTCGGCCAGGAACTGGCCGAAGCTCGAGTTGAGGAGGTGGTGCGCCTCCTCCCGCGTGTAGTTGCGGACCAGGTTGACCGCCATGTTGTACGAGGGCCGGAACGAACTCCGCAGCTCGTACGTTCGGGTCGACGCCAGTCCGGCCACGCGTTCGAACGGGACCTGCTTCTGGTAGAGCACCACGCCGTAGCCGATCTCGTCGATGCCGCGACGTCCGGCCCGCCCGGTGAGCTGCGTGTACTCCCCCGGTGTGAGGAGCTCGTGGCGCTCGCCGGAGAACTTCCACAGGTCCTCGATGACGACGGTCTTGGCCGGCATGTTGATCCCCAGCGACAGCGTCTCCGTGGCGAACACGATCCGGATGAGGCCGCGCTGGAACAGATGCTCGACCAGCTCCTTGAACACGGGCAGCATGCCGGCGTGGTGCGAGGCGATGCCCGCGGCCAGCGCCTCCCGCAGATCGAAGTAGCCGAGGGTGAAGAGTTCGTCCTCCTCGATCCAGGCCACGCGGAGATCGGCGATCTCGCGGATGCGTTCGGCCTCCTCCCGATCGGTCAGGCGGATGCCGGATTCCATCAGGTACTTCACGCCGCGGTCGCAGCCGGCCCGGCTGAACAGGAAGTAGATGGCGGGGAGCATCCCCTCCTCGTACAGGCGTTCGGCCACCATCTCGCGGCGGGGGACGTAGACGCGGCGGTGGCCCTCCCGGGGCCGCGAGATGTTGTGCGTCTGCCGTCTCCCGTCGGCCCGGCGGTACTCGCGAACACGCAACTCGCGCTGTTCGAGCGAGACGATGTAGGGATTGGCCACGATGTGGCCGCCGACCTCCGAATGCATCGGCAGCAACTGGTCGCCCACCATGTACAGGCTCTCCAGCGGAACGGGCCGCTTCTCCTCGATGACGACCCGGGTCGGACCGCGGAGCGCGCCGATCCATTCGCCGAACTCCTCCGCGTTGCTGACCGTCGCCGACAGGCACACCACCGCCACGCTGAGCGGGAGATGGATGAGGACCTCCTCCCACACCGCGCCGCGGTACGGGTCCTGGAGGTAGTGGACCTCGTCCATCACCACGGTCTGCAGGCCGTCCAGCGTCGAGGAGTCCTCGTAGAGCATGTTGCGGAGGACCTCGGTGGTCATGACGACCACCTGGGCCTCCGAGTTGATGGAGTTGTCGCCCGTCAGCAGGCCCACGTTGTTCGTCCCGTACCGCTGCCCGAAGTCGCCGAACTTCTGGTTCGACAGCGCCTTCAGCGGCGTGGTGTAGAAGCACTTGCGACGCGAGGCCAGCGCCCGATCGACCGCGAACTCCGCCACCACCGTCTTGCCCGCGCCGGTGGGCGCAGCGACCAGCACCGACTCGCCGGCGTGCAGCGCATCGATGGCCGTCAGCTGGAACGGGTCCAGCGCGAACGGATACTCCGCGGCGAACCGTGTGGGGGTGGTCACCCCTTCAGTCTAGGAGGGCCCGCCATCGCACCGTCCTTACGTCGTTCGACCGGCGACGCCGCAGGCGGCGAGGTGACTCCTGAGAAGGTCATTGAAGGCGTCAGGCGCTTCGAGGTTCGACAGGTGGCCGGCGTTCGGGATGATCTCCAGACGCGCGCCGGGGATGTCCGAGGCGATCGGCGAGGTGGCCTCGGGCGGGATCAGGGTGTCGTTCGACGAGGTGATGACGAGGGACGGGACGTCGATGCCCGCCAGGTCGGACGTGGAGTCGGGGCGCTCGGCCATCCCGAGCGCGGCCGCGGCGATGGCCTCCGCGGGCTGGAAGCGGATGGATGCTTTCACCATGTCCCACAGCTCCTGGGGCGCGTCCGAGGAGAGCAGCGGGGACGGGCTCTGCGCCAGGAAGCCGTTCCCTTCCGAACGCAACCGCTCGGCCAGCGCCCGGCGGCGCTCACGGCCGGCGTCGTCGTCGGGGCCGGACTTCGTGTTCGCCAGGATCAGCCCGCGGAAGAGTTCGCGGTGGCGCCGCCACAACGCCAGGGCGACGTAGCCACCCATCGACAGCCCGCACACCACCGCACCGTCCAGGCCCGCGTTCCGCACCGCATCGGCGGCCGCGTCCGCCGCGGCGTCCATCGTCATCACGGCCGCGGTCACCGGCGTCCCGCCGAAGCCGGGCATGCTCGGCGCGATGATCGCCACGTCCTCCAAGCCCACGATCTGGGGGTCCCACATCGAACCGTCCAGCGGCCACCCGTGCAGCAACAGCAATCCGTCGGTCATGTCGTCGTTCCTTTCGAGGTCGGTCTTACTGGGAAGCAGGAGGGATGACCACGGAGAGCGCGCCGGGTACCACCGTGAACGTGGCGGGCAGCGGCCCCATGCGTTCGCCGTCCCCGTACACCTGGAACACGCGGTCGGCCGCGATCCGGATCTCCTTGCCGTGCAGCATGCGAACGCTGGGGTGGGTGACGTGGGTGCCCTTGAACACCTTGGGGAACGTGGCGATGAACGTTCGCTTGGGCACCGCCCCCAGGACGCAGAGCTCGAGCTCGCCATCGTCGGCCTTGGCCCCCGGTGTCACCTTCATGCCGCCGCCGTAGGAGATGGCGTTGCCCACGGCCACCATCATGCCGGGGAACTCCTCCTCCACGCCGTCCACCGCGATGGTGAACCGCGCCGGCTTGAACTTGACCAGCGTGACGAACGTCGAGTAGATGTATTTGGGCGTGCCCTTCAGGAGCTTCACCTGATTGGCATGCTCGTTGGCCTCGGAGTCGAACCCGGTCCCGCCCACGTTCACGAAGTACCGCTCGCCCTCGGATGTGCTCACCCGGACCACATCCAGCATCTTCGTGACCGGCGAGGCCAGGAGCCGAACGGCCTCCATGGGCTGCTTGGCGTTCAGGCCGAGGTAGGCCGCGTAGTCGTTGCCGGTCCCCGCCGGGATCACGGCTAGCACCGCGGGAGTGCCCGAGTCGACGAGGCCGTTCGCCACGTTGCCGACGTGACCGTCGCCGCCCAACGCGGCGACCACCGTGGCACCGCTCGTGGCGGCCTCGCGGGCCAGGCGTTCGGGGTCGGCCGGCGAGCCCGAGACCTCCATGCGGTAGTCGATGCCGAGCGAACGCAGCATCGCCTCGGCCTGCGGGATGAGCTTGGCCCCCTTGCCCCTGCCCGAGGTCGGGTTGGCCACGACGACGACTGCCACCGGGATCCTTTCTGCGTTCGCGCGACCCGCGCCAACGTGTGCGGGAAGCTTAGCCCGAACGCCCCCTTGAGCGCGAGGCGCCTAGGCCGTCGGGGAAGTCGAGGGCATCGGCTTCGGGCTGTGCTTCTTGCCGCTCGGCGTGGCCGAGGCGGACGGCGCCGGACTCACCGAGGGCGAGACCGACGGCGTGGGCGACACGGGGGGGCTGGCCGGAGGAGGCGGGTTGAACGGTTGCTGGGTGTTCAGCCCGAACGCCGTCTTGATGTTGATGACCTCCTGCCATCCTCGGTTGAACAGCGACTGGGCCTCCTGCGACAGGGCCTGAGCCTGCGCAGCGATGGCCTTCCGCCCGGCGGCGTCGAGCCCGACCGCCGAGGAGAACAACCCCCCGATCTGGGCGTACACGTGGAACGCCTGGACGATGAGGAACTGGCCGTCTCCGAGCGCGAGGCGGGTGGCGCCGGGCCCGCGGACGTCGCCGACCTCGAAGACGTCGGCCTTCGCCGGGATGATCTTGGTGACGTCCAGCTTGTCGATGGCGTCACCGGAGGTCGAGGCGGACGTCGTCAGCGAGGAGCCCTTGGTCTTCAACGTGTCGCCGGACAGGGTGCCCGCCTCAAGGCTAGCGATGTCGGCGGCCAGCTGCGGGTAGATGTTGTAGCCGGTCGGTGGCAGCGTGGTGGCGTCGGGGGGGAACTTCCCCGTCAGCAGCAGGGAGTACGTGGACACGAAGTCGGCGATGGTCTGGCGTTCGGCGGCCCGGTGGTGCGTTCGAACGCTGTTCAGAGCGAGAACGAGGATGACCGCGACGACCAACGCCCCGGCCCCGATCCAGACCCCCCGCCGCTGCCACACCTGCTTCTTCCGAACGACGAGCTGGGGGCGAGGCGGCGCCGCGATGACCCGGCGACTGCCGCCGGACCGTGCGCGGTTCTTCCCTTTGATGGCCACGTTGTGCGGACTCCTTGTTCGGTTCGGGTAGAGCGCGTGCGTTCCCGGGCGCGCCCGAGGTCAGTGCTTCAGCAGCCGCGACACCAGGATCGAGAGTTCGTAGAAGACTATCAAAGGCACCATCATCGCGGTCATGGTGAACCAGTCCTGGCTCGGCGTGATGACCGCGGCGAACACGGCGATCCCCAGGATGGCGTACCGGCGCCACGCCCGCAGCTTCTGGCTGCTGAGCACCCCGACCAGCGTCAGGGAGATCAGCACGAGGGGGAACTCGAACGACACCCCGAATGCCACGATGGTGAGGGTGACGAACCCCAGATACCTGCCGTAGGTCAGCAGGAGCAGGACATGGGTGGTGCCGGCGAAGCCGAGCAGGAACGCCATCGCCTTGGGCAGGGTGAACAGCGCGAACCACGCGCCGAACAGGAACAGCGCGATCGAGGTGAGCACGAACGGCAGGGCCAGCTTGCGTTCGTTCGGCATGAGGCCTGGAGTGACGAAGCGCCAGAACTCGTAGAGCACTACGGGCAGGGACAGGGCGAACCCCAGGAACACGGTCACCTTGAGCTTGGTGACGAACGGTTCGAGCGGTCCGCCGTACACCAGCCGGCAGGGGTCGGTGGGCCTGGCGGCGAGCTGGGGATGGGCCGTCATGAAGGTGCAGAACGGTTTGGTCAGGATGTGGACGGCCGGACCGAACAGGAACCACCCGATGATGGAGCCGGCCAGCACGGCGAGGACGGTGATGATCAGCCGCTTGCGGAGTTCGTCGAGATGCTCGAACACCGTCATGGTGCCCGAACGTCCCTTGTGGCGGCGCAGGCGCTCCGGGATGACCTTCATCGCGCGCCGCTCCCGTTCGGCCTCACGACCGGGTCGTGCCTCAGACCAGCGACCCGTCGGCCGGCGGCCCGTCCACCGACGGCCCCGGCTCAGGCGCGGCCGGGTCCTGCGGATCGGGATGCGGCGAGGTGACCTCCGGCCCCGCCACCGGCTTGGGGTCCGGGAACTTCACCACGTTGCGCTGCGAACGCTGCTCGGGCAGGGGGAAGGTGGGACGCGAGGTGTCCTCGTCGTCCTCCGGGTCGGCGTCCATCGAGAACTGCGAACGGAGGTCGTCGGAGGCCCGACGGAACTCACGCATGGACTTGCCGAGGGTCCTGCTGATCTCGGGCAGCCGTTTGGGCCCGAACACGATCAACGCGATGATCAGGATGACGATCAGTTCCGACGGCCCGACACCGAACATGGCACTCCAAGAGGGCTGCAGGGGCTTCTACCTGCGGATTCTAGCACCGGGCCCGGTGGAGGGAAGTTCGGCGGGGAGCTCCTTCATCCGGCTCTGGGCCCGCATGCCCTCGGCCTGGATCTGTTCGAGGGCCGGCTGGACCTCACCCCGGAAGCGCTTCAACGAGGCGCTCAGGATCTTCAGGTGGCGCCACAGGGACAGCAGGATGACGATCAGCAGCACGGTCGTCACCAGGCCGATGGTCAGCACGACCAGCAGGGGAACCGACATGGCGGTGAGGATAGCAAGACCCCTCGCCGGCCGGGGTGCGGGCCGGCGGAAGACTCAGCCGCCCGGAGCCCTATTCGCTGGCGGTGAGTTCGCGGAGCAGCGCCTCGTCGTCCATGAGCAGGAAGTGGAACGAGATGATGTCGTCCGTGGTAAGGGCGGGGCCGGCGGGACGAGGCTCGAGCTCGGCGGCCCACCGCGACGGATGCGTTTCCGACCCCAGTGATGCCGCGGACTCGTCGTAGTCCTCGTCCTCGTCGGGCTCGGCCATGTCGACCCCCGCGGAAAGCAGCAGCGCCACGATCTTGCGGTCGGCGGGCTTCTCCACTTCCTCCATGCACGCCGGACACAGGAACCGGTAGGAGCCTTCACCGGTCACTTCGCGAACGGACAGCAGGATCGCGTCGGCGGTCATCTCGACGGCACCGCAGCGGGGGCAGGTGGTCCGGATGGTGGTCACGATGCCCCACATATCGGTCATCCCCGGACCGAGCTTGAGGCCGAACGCCGGGCGAGTTCGAACGGCTTACGCCCTGTAGTGCTCCAGCGCCGCGCTGGCCTCGGTCCGGACCAGATCGCGGAGCTCGCTCGGGGAGACCACCTCGGCCTCCCCCGCCAGCCGCAGGACCAGACGAGCCACCCACGCCAACTCTTTCGACGGCAGCACCACATCCAGCCGTCCGTCGTCGCCCTCCTTCTTCGACGAGACTGCGTAGTACTCGGCCACCCATCGCGCTCCCGGGCGTAGCAACAGGCGCACCGGGATGTCCGCGTGGGTTCGCGTGTAGAGGGGCCGCCCCTGCCCGGTCAGCCCGCGCGGTTCGAACGTCTCCTCAGTCGTTCGGGCGCTCCGGATGCGGTCCGCCCGGAACAGGCGTTCGTCCTCGGATCGGTGATCCCACGCCACGACGTACCAGTTGCCGAGCTCCGACCAGAGCTCCTCGGGGTCGATCCGCCGGGTGGTCGTCTCGCCACGGCCGGCCGAGTAGTAGTCGATCTCCATCCGCCGGTGCTCCTGCACGGCCGCCCTGAGGTCCACCAGCACGCCGGGCGCGTCCTCCGAACCACCCGCCTGCACCGCACCCGCCAGGCTCCCCAACGTCTCCGGTCCGAGGGCGCGTTCGATCTTCTCCAGGGCCGAGGCCAGGGCCGGCGCCTCCTCCAGCCCCGGCGTCGCCAGGAGCGCCTCGCCGCGCAGGTAGAGCGCCAGCGCCTCCGACCGGGACAGCCGCACGGGCCGGGCGAAGTAGTCCGCCATCCCGATCCACACCCGGCCCTCCGTGATGTCCACGTCGATGAGGTCGCCGGGCCCGTAGGGCGGCAGGCCGGTCACGAACAGCAGGTTGAGGTCCTCCGCCAGTTCGCCCTCGTCCACGCCGAACAGCTTCGACAGCTCGTCGAGGGCGATGCCGGGGTGCTGCACGACGTAGGGCACGGCGACCAGCAGTCGCCGGAGACGATCCGAGGCCTTGCGCGGGCCGGGCCGGGACTCAGGCACCTGAGGCCAGCACCCGCAACCGGCGTTCGACCTGCTGACGAACGCCCTCCGGCCCGTCCACCCGAACGTCCGCCCCGAATCCCAGCACCCAGGACACGAACGCGTCCGTTCGGCTGGCCGGAACCTCCGCCGTGACCCACCCTTCCTCGTCCGCCGGCTCCAGCCGCTTCGCCCCGGGCGCCGAGTCGATCGCCCACCAGGCCACCTCCGGCGAAAAGGCAACCCTGGCCGTCACCTCCGGCCGGCCCAGGCCCCACGGCCCCGCCTCCACGTGCGACGCGGGTTCGAAATCCTCCGGCGGCGCCGAGGCCGCTCCCTCCTCCTTCACCGCCGAAGCGATCCGGGTCAGCCGGTACGAACGGATGTCCTGGCGCGTTCGGTCCAGCCCGACCATGTACCAGTGGCCGCCCCGGAACACCAGCCCGTACGGGTCGACGTGACGCTGCCCGGCCTTGCCCGAGGAGGGCCGGTATTTGAACCCGACCGTTCGGCGCCTGGCCAGCGCGTCGGCGATCGCCCCCAGGTGCGGCCCGGACGTGTCGACGCCGGGCGCCACCGGCCGCTGCGAGATGAGCGAAAGGATGGACGCGTCGGCGTCCGTGGCCAGCTTGCGGAACGCCTGTTCGGCCTCCGCCCCGCTGTCCTGCCCGGGCGTGTGCGCCGCCACGAACAGGGCCCACACCTCCTCGGGCGTGAACGACACCTCGGGCACGTAGTAGCGGTCCTTGGGGATGCGGTAGCCCTGTTCGACCTCCCACACGTCGGTCGGCCCGAGCTCCACCGGGATGCCGATCTCCTTCAGCGTGTCCTTGTCGCGTTCGAACATCCGCTTGGCCGAGGCGGCGTCGTCCTGCTGGTAGGCAGGGATGGCGTTCCGGATCTCGTCGAACGACAGGGCCGTGCGCGTTTCCAGCAGCAGCGCCACCAGGTTGACCAGCCGTTCGAGCGGGTGCATCGAGGCCGATGATAATGCCGGTCATGATCCGCATCCGAACGGGAATCGTTGTCGAGGTCGTGGCGCGGCGCGCGGAGGCCTGGGACCTGCTGGTCGAGGTGGACGGCTCGCCGGAGTCCGCCGTGGCGTACCCGTCGCTTACAGGTGCGGTGGAGGCCGGCGACCGGGTGGTGCTCAACACGACCGCGGTCCGGCTCGGGCTGGGGACCGGCGGCTCCCACTTCGTCATGGCGGTGGTCGGCCGGGACACCGACGCCGAAGCGGACGCCCGGGTGATGAAGCTCCGTTACACACCGTCCCAGGTCACCGTTCGAACCATCGACGAACTCGCGTCCGAGCTCCCTGGGTCACTGGAAGGGACGCCGGTGGTGTGGGTGCCGCTGCACTCCATGCTCGCGCCGGTCGCGGCCGGGGCGGTCGCGGCCGGGGCGCGCTCCGTGGCCTGGGTGATGACCGACGGTGCGGCGCTGCCCGCAGGCCTGTCGCTCCTGTCGTCGCAGCTCCGTGACGCCGGCCTGGTGACCTCCGTCGTCAGCACGGGGCAGGCGTTCGGGGGCGACCTGGAGGCGGTGACGGTGTTCTCGGGCCTGCTGGCGGCGCGGCACCTCATCGGCGCGGACGTGCTGGTGGTGGGCGACGGGCCGGGCAACACCGGGACCGACACCGAGTGGGGAACGACCGCGGTGGCCTCCGCCCTTTCGGTCCACGCCGCCCAGATCCTGGGAGGACGGCCGGTGGTGGCGCTGCGCATCAGCTTCGCCGACCCCCGCGAACGCCACCGCGGCGTGTCGCACCATTCGATCACCGCGCTGGCTCGAGTGGTGCCCGAACAGATGCATGTCGCCGTTCCCTCGCTGGAGGACGACGAACAGCGCCGCCGGGTATGGGACGACCTGCGGGCGGCCGGCCTGCACGAACGCCACCAGCTGGTGGAGGCCACGGGTCAGCCCGCGCTCGACGTGCTTCGCGACCGAGAGGTCGAGGTTCGTTCGATGGGCCGGACCGTCGAACAGGACCCGGCGTTCTTCCTGGCCGCCGGCGCGGCCGGTATCCTGGCCGGCCGGATGGCGGCGAACGACCGGACGTGGCGCAAGGACGCAGGCGCGGCGACGTGACGGGGGCCGAGGCGCCGTTCGGTTCGTGGGACTCGCCGTTCTCCCCCGTCTCCACCAGCGCGGCGAGCGTCGCCCTGTCCGAACCGTTGCTCACCTCGGAAGGGGTGTACTGGCTGGAGAGCGTCCCCACCGAGGGCGGCCGGATCGTCGTCATGTTCGCCTCGAACGACGGCTCGGATCCGGTTCGGCTCACGCCTGAAGGGTTCAACGTTCGGACCCGGGTCCACGAGTATGGCGGCGGGGCCTACGCGGTCCACGACGGCGTGGTGTTCTTCGCCAACTTCACCGACCAGCGGTGGTACCGGCAGGAGCCCGGCCGGCCGCCGCGGCCGCTCACCCCCGAGCCCGAACGGTCCGCCGCCCTCCGCTTCGCCGATCCGTGCGTAACCTCGGACGGGCGGACGCTGATCGCGGTGCGGGAGCGTCACGGATCCGACGGTTCGGTGGTGAACGATCTGGTGGCGTTCGACGCCGTGGACGGTGGGGAGCCGGTCCAACTGGCCGGCGGACATGACTTCGTCTCCTCGCCCCGCCTGTCCCCCGACGGCTCGTGGCTGGCCTGGATCAGCTGGGACCAGCCGAACATGCCGTGGGACGGGACCGAACTGTGGGTGGCGCGGTTCGACTCCGCGGCGGGCGTGCGGGAGGCGGCCAAGGTGGCGGGCAGCCCGAGCGAGGCCATCCTTCAGCCCGGTTGGAGCCCGGACGGCGTGCTGCACTTCGTGAACGACCGGACGGGCTGGTGGAACCTGTACCGGGCGAACGGTCCGCCACCGGACGCTACGGCCGAGCCGCTGGCGCCGATGGCGGCGGAGTTCGGCGACCCGCCGTGGATGTTCGGGTTCGCCCGCCATGCCTTCCTGTCGAACGGGGACCTCGTCTGCACCTGGATCGCCGAAGACGCCGAACACCTCGGGCTGCTGGCGGCCGGCGCACTCCGCGAGGTGGAGACCGGCTGCACCGTGTTCGAGCCCTACCTCAGCTCGAACGGCGGCCGGGTGGCGTTCGTCGGGAGCGGCCCGACCGAAGCCGACGCGGTCCGGGTGTTGGACACCGGGACCGGCCGGGTGGGGGTGGTCCGTCGGAGCGCCGAGGGCGCGCTGGAGCCGGCCGACGTCTCCGTCGCCCTCCCCGTGGAGTTCCCGACCGCCGACGGAGCGACCGGCCACGCCCTGTTCTACCCGCCCACGAACCGCCGCTTCCGGGGGCCGCCCGGCGAGCTTCCACCGCTGCTGGTCCAGGTCCACGGCGGCCCCACCTCGCACTCCACCGCCGGCTTCAACGTTCGCTACCAGTTCTGGACCAGCCGGGGGTTCGCGGTCCTCGACGTGGACTACGCGGGGAGCAGCGGCCACGGCCGCGCGTATCGCGAACGCCTGACCGGCCGGTGGGGGGTGGCCGACGTGGACGACTGCGTCCGGGCGGCGCTCCATGTGGCCGGCCAGGGCCTGGCCGATCGCGACCGGATGGCCATCCGAGGGGGCAGCGCCGGCGGCTACGCGGCCCTGTGCGCGGTGGTGTTCCACGACGTGTTCGCCGCGGGCGCCAGCTACTTCGGGGTGGCCGACCTCGAAGGGCTCCTGCTCGACACGCACAAGTTCGAGGCGCGCTACGGCGTCGGTCTGGTGGGGAAGCTCCCGGAGGCGGTGGCGACCATGCGGGAGCGTTCGCCCGTCCACTTCGCGGACCGGATCCGGTGCCCCGTCATCCTGTTCCAGGGCCTGGACGACCCGGTAGTGCCGCCGGCCCAGGCCGAGATCATGGTGGAGGCGATGCGGCGGAACGGCGTGCCGTTCGCCTACCTCGCGTTCGAGGGAGAAGCGCACAGCTTCCGCCGCGCCGAGAGCATGCGGCGTTCGCTGGAGGCCGAACTCAGCTTCTACGGGCAGGTGTTCGGGTTCGAACCGGCGGGGAACATCGAGCCGGTGACCATCGAACGCCCCGACGAGGGCTGACGTGCTTACTCACATGTGGGCGATGAGCTGCTCCACCCGTTCGTCCACACTCTTGAACGGGTCCTTGCACAGGACCGTCCGCTGGGCCTGGTCGTTGAGCTTGAGGTGCACCCAGTCCACGGTGTAGTCGCGGCGCTTCTGCTTGGCCTGGCGGATGAACTCGCCGCGCAGGCGGGCCCGGGTGGTCTGTGGCGGCTCCCGCATCGCCTTCTGGATGACGCGGTCGTCGACCACGCGCTCCATCCGGCCGTGCCGCTCCAGCAGGTAGTACAGCCCCCGGTCCCGGTTGACGTCGTGGTAGGCCAGGTCCATCAGGGCGATCTTCGGGTGCGACAGCGACAGGCCGTTCTTGGCCCGGTAGCGTTCGATCAGGTCCTGCTTGGCCACCCAGTCCACCTTGGTGACGAGCCGTTCCGGCGCGCCGTCCGAGAAAGCGGCCAGCGCCTCGCCCCACTCCCGCAGGATCCGCAGCGATAGCTCGTCCGTGCCGCGGCTCTGGAGGAACTTGGAGGCTCGGTCGAAATACTCCTGCTGGATCTCGATGGCCGTCAGTTCGCGGCCCGTGGCCAGCCGGACCTTCTTCTTGCACGAGACGTCGTGGGAGATCTCGCGGATGGCCCGGATGGGGTTCTCCAGCGTGAGGTCGCGCATGACGGTGTTCTCCTCGACCATCCGCACCACCAGATCGGTCACGCCGACCTTGAGGAAGCCGCTGAACTCGCTCATGTTTGAGTCGCCCACGATGACGTGGAGGCGCCGGAAGCGTTCGGCGTCCGCGTGCGGTTCGTCGCGCGTGTTGATGATGGGCCTCGAACGCGTGGTGGCCGACGAGACGCCCTCCCAGATGTGTTCGGCCCGCTGGCTGATGCAGAACTGCGCCCCTCGCGGGCCGTGCAGGACCTTGCCCGCACCGCAGTAGATCTGCCGAGTTACGAAGAACGGGATCAGGATGTCGGCGATCCGGGCGAACTCGCCCTGCCGCGCGACCAGGTAGTTCTCGTGGCAGCCGTAGGAGTTGCCGGCCGAGTCGGTATTGTTCTTGAACAGGTAGACGTCGCCGGAGATGCCCTCCTCGTGCAGGCGGACCTCGGCGGCGGCCAGGAGCGCCTCCAGGATGCGTTCGCCGGCCTTGTCGTGGGCGATGAGGTCCGGCACGCTGTCGCACTCCGGCGTGGCGTACTCGGGGTGCGAGCCGACGTCCAGATACAGCCGCGCCCCATTCTCCAGGAAGACGTTCGACGAACGGCCCCAATGCACCACGCGGCGGAACAGGTAGCGGGCCACCTCGTCCGGGGAGAGCCGGCGCTGACCCCGGAAAGTACACGTCACGCCGTATTCGTTCTCCAACCCGAAGATCCGCCGGTCCATGGCGTCAGTGTAGGTGCGGCGCGAGGGCGAACTCAGAACTACTTCTGCGGAGCTTCCTTCGGCAGGAGCTCGGACACCTCGTCGTCGGTGAGCCGGCGGAACTTGCGGCGGGAGCGGTTGCGGTCGAGGACGGCGGCTTCGATGCTCGCCACCTCGAGCGTTCGCTCCTCCACGGCCGACAGCGCCTTCACGGCGTGGCCGACCGCCTCCCCCAGCGCCAGCCCGTCACGGTAGCCCTCCTTCAACTGCTCGGCGAGGTCCTCCGAGTGCCCGCCCATGGCCACGTAGCCGTGTTCGTCGGCGATGCTCCCGTCGAACAGGATGTGGAACAGCTCGCTCTCCCCCGGACCGTCGCCCACCGAGCCCACCAGGATCTCCACCTCGTGCGGCTTGAGCTGCACGGTGAAGCTGGTCGCCAGGGCCTGCGAGTAGGCGTTCGCCAGCATCTTGGCGGTGACGTCCTCCCGGCCGTAGGAGTAGCCGCGGAGGTCGGCCAGCCGGACCCCCGCGATGCGGAGGTCCTCGAACTCGCTGTACTTGCCGACCCCGGCGAACGCCATCCGGTCGTAGATCTCGCTGATCTTGTGGAGCGTCGAACTGGGGTTCTCGGCCAGGAACAGCAGGCCGTCGGTGTACTCCAGGACCACCACGGACTTGCCGCGCGCGATGCCCTTGCGGGCGAACTCCGAACGGTCCTTGATGAGCTGCTCGGGCGGGACGTACGGCTGGAAGGCCATCTCAGGGCTTCCCCTCGCCAGCCGGCGCGTCGTGTTCGCGGGCCTGGCTGCCGCCCTTGCGCCGGGGCGCCTCGTGCGTCGTGCCGATGATGGACTCGAACGCCCCCGCCACCTCCTCGTCCGGGACTGTCATCACGCCCTCGACGGTAATGGTCTTGACGCTGGGGTAGATGCCGCGGAGGGGGTTCGGCCCGCCGGTGGCCACGTCCTCCTGGGAGGCGTCGTACAGCGCCTCCACCGCCACCCGGATGGCCCGGTCGCGGGCGAGTCCCGGTCGCCAGCCCTTCTTCAGCGAGCCGCGGGCGTGCAGCGAACCCGACCCCGTCGAGTGGTAGTCGGCCTCCTCCCACCGCCCGCCGGTCACGTCGTACCGGAAGAGGCGCCCCTCCTTGCGGCGTTCGTCGTAGCCGGCGAAGAGCGGCACCACCACCAGGCCCTGCATGGCCAGGGGGAAGTTCTGGCGGATCATCTGCCCGAGGCGATTCGCCTTGCCCTCCAACGACAATCGATCGCCCTCGACCTTCTCGTAGTGTTCGATCTCGGTCTGGAAGAGTCGAACCATCTCGGTGGCCTGCCCGGCCGCGCCAGCGATGGCGATGGCCGAGGACTCGTCGGCCGGGAACACCTTGTCGATGCGTTCGTCGGCGATGGTGTAGCCCTCCGTGGCACGGCGGTCCCCGGCCATGATGCAGCCGTCGGCGTACTTCAGGGCAAGCACGGTGGTGCCGTGGGCGAACGTCATCGCCGTGGCGTCACCGCTGGGCTGTGGGACGTCGTTCGCCCGGAGGAGGTCGGCGAAGCTGGGGTTCGCGCCGAGCGGGTACGCCGACGCCGGGAAGCCTGCCGGGAGACCGGTCACTCCCCGCCCTTCTGGACGTAGGACTTGACGAACTCCTCGGCGTTCTCCTCCAGCACGGAGTCGATCTCGTCGAGGATGTCGTCCATCTCACCCTTGAGCTCCTCGCCCTTTTTCGATGTCTCCGTCTGGCCGGCGTCGTCGCCTCCGCCGCCATCACGCTTCTGGATCCGCTTCTGCTCCTGCTCCGGTGGCACAGGCACTCCTTCGCTCGTTGGACTCGCCTCGAACGTCCCTATTCTATGGCCGCGCCCGCCGGTGCCCGTGGAAGAACCTGCGGCACTACCGCAAGGAGGGCGGCGGACCGCGAGGCGACAAGGAGCGTCAGTCCGGAGCCTCGGGCGGTGTGGCCTCCTCCAGCAGTTGACGTGGCAGGAGCTTGCGGGCCCCCAGAACCTCGATACCTACCAGTCGATCTTCTTCGCTTAGAAGGAGGATCACGGCGCCTTCTCGGATCTCCAGGTCGCACATGATTGACCGCGGTGCCCCTCCGGGACCGATCTCGTCCACGAGGTAGACGGTCGCTGCGTCGCTTGCGCTGTCATAAGTGATCCTCACGGCCACTCCTGCCATCCGTAGTTGTTGGCGACCCTTATCACCGGCTTGCAGGACCAGTCACGGTGTGGGTGATCGCGGTCAGGTGGTCACTCAGACCTGCAGCGCCGCGATGAGTTCGGCGGCGGTCTCGTTCGTCTCCAGGAGCTCCTCGACCATGGCCTTGGTGCCGCGGAGGGGCTCTCTCAAAGGGACGCGCTGCAAGGCGTCCCTGCCGGTGTCGAAGATGATGGAGTCCCAGCTCGCGGCGGCGATGGCGCCCGGGTAGCGGGTGATGCACGAGCCGCGGAAGTAGGCCCGAGTGTCCTCGGGCGGCGCGTCGATGGCGCGTTCGACCTCCTCCTCCGGGACCAGCCGATCCATCTTCCCCGTGTCCAGCAACCGGTAGTACAGGCCCTTCGGCCGGCGAACGTCGTGGTACTGGAGGTCCAGCAGGGCGAGCTTGGGATCGCGCCAGTCGAGGCCGTCGCGTTCGCGGTACGCGGAGATCAGGCGGAACTTGGCCACCCAGTCCAGCTCGCGGTGCAGCGACATGGGGTCGTCCTCCAGGCCCGTCAGGACGGCCTCCCACGTCTGCAGCAGCTCGGCGTTCTCCGCGGTGTCGTCGGACTCCTTGACGAACTTCTTCACGTTGTCGAGGTACTCCCACTGCAGCTCGAGCGGCCGCAACCGCCGTCCATCCCGAAGCCGGATGGTCCCGCGACACGACAGGTCCCAGGAGACCTCGTGCAACGCCGAGACCGGGTTGTCCACCGACAGGTCCGGGAGGAGTTCGTCCTCGATCAGCTTGATGAGGAGCGCGGTGGTCCCCACCTTCAGGAACGTCGCGGTCTCGGACATGTTCGCGTCGCCGATGATGACGTGGAGGCGCCGGTACTTCTCCGGGTCGGCGTGCGGCTCGTCCCGGGTGTTGATGATGGGCCGCTTCAGCGTGGTCTCCAGGCCCACCTCGGCTTCGAAGAAGTCCGCCCGCTGGGTCAGCTGAAACGTGATGCGGCCGCGGTCCGAACGCACCCCCTCCGCCCCCACCTTCCCCGCGCCGGTGAAGATCTGGCGGGTCACGAAGAACGGCGTGAGATCGCGGACCAGCCGCGAGAACGGCGTCTGCCGCGAGACCAGGTAGTTCTCGTGCGTCCCGTAGGAGTTGCCCTTGCCGTCCGAGTTGTTCTTGTAGATGGCGAGGCGGTCTCCCGGCGCCAGGTACTCCTGGACCGTCTGCAGCGAACGCTCCAGGATGCGTTCGCCGGCCTTGTCGTGGACCACGACGTCGCGGGGAGAGGCGCACTCTGGCGTGGAGTACTCGGGATGGGCGTGGTCCACGTAGTAGCGCGCGCCGTTCGGCAGGATGACGTTCGCCAGGCCGATGTCCTCCTCCACGTGGGCCCGCTCCTGGACGGGTTCGAACCCCCGGGCGTCCCGAAGCGGTGACTCCTGCTCGTAGTCCCACCGGATGCGGCGGAGCGTCCCGGCGTAGGAGTTGATCAGGAGCGAAGACGACAGCACCGGATTGAAGTCGGCGGAGCCGGGCGCCGAGATGCCGTACTCGGTCTCGATGCCCATGACCTTGGGGATCGCCATGGCTCCTACCCTACCGGCTCACCACAGCAACGCTGACAGCGCGACCCCGGCGACCTACAGGTACTGGCCCGAGCTGATCCGTTCGACCTGGCGTCCCTCGCCCCCGCGGTTGTCGCCCATGAGGGTTCGTACGTAGACGATACGCTCGCCCTTCTTGCCCGAGATGCGGGCCCAGTCGTCGGGGTTGGTGGTGTTGGGGAGGTCCTCGTTCTCCTTGAACTCGTCGCGGATCGCGTTGAGGACGTCCTCCGCCTTCAGGCCCTTCTCGCCCTGCTTGAGGAACCGCTTGATGGCCATCTTCTTGGCTCGCCGGACGATGTTCTCGATCATGGCGCCCGAGTTGAAGTCCTTGAAGTAGAGCGTCTCCTTGTCGCCGCTGGCGTAGGTGACCTCCAGGAAGCGGTTCTCCTCGGAGTCCGCGTACATCCGCTCCACGGTGGCGTCGATCATGCGCCGAACGGCCTTCTCACGGTCGCCGTTCGCCGCTTGGACGTCGTCCTTGTGCAGCGGCACCTCGACGCTCAGGTAGCGGGCCATGATCTGCTTGGCCGCGACGGCGTCGGGGCGTTCGATCTTGATCTTCACGTCGAGGCGGCCAGGCCGCAGGATCGCGGGGTCGATCATGTCCTCGCGGTTCGACGCGCCGATGACGATGACATTCGACAGTGTCTCCACGCCGTCGATCTCCGACAGCAGCTGGGGCACGATGGTGTTCTCAACGTCGCTGGAGATGCCGCTGCCGCGCGTTCGGAACAGCGAGTCCATCTCGTCGAAGAACACGATGACCGGGAAGCCCTCCTGGGACTTCTCCTTGGCTCGCTGGAAGATCAGGCGGATCTCCCGTTCGGTCTCACCGACGTACTTGTTCAGCAGTTCCGGGCCCTTGATGTTGAGGAAGTAGGAGTGCACGCCGGTCCGCCCCGTCTTCTCCGCGACCTGCTGGGCCAGCGAGTTCGCCACCGCCTTGGCGATGAGCGTCTTGCCGCACCCGGGCGGCCCGTACAGCAGGATGCCCTTGGGCGGCTTGAGCTTGTGCTCTTCGAACAGCTCGGCGTAGAGGAACGGCAGCTCGACGGCGTCGCGGATGTCCTCGATCTCCTTGGCCAGCCCCCCGATGTCCTCGTAGGTGACGTCGGGGATCTCCTCCAGGATGGCCTCTTCGACCTGCTCCCGGGGAAGGTGCTCCACGGCGTAGCCCGAACGCGGATCGAACAGGACGGGGTCGCCGGCTCGAACCTCACCTCGCAGGCCGGTGGCCAGGATCGCCACGGACTCCTCGTCGGCACGGCCCATCACGATGGCCCGGTCCTCGCCCAGCAGCTCCTTGATCTTCACGACCTCACCTGTGATGTCGTGGTCCAGCACGTCCACCACGTTGAGGGCCTCGTTCAGGATGATCTCGACGCCCTTGCGGAAGCTCGAACGGTCCAGCTCGGGATCGACGTTGACGCGCATCTTGCGACCGCCGGTGGACACGTCCACGGAGCCGTCCTCGTTGTCCTTCAGGAAGATGCCGAACGTCGCCGGCGGCCGGGTCAGCTTGTCGACCTCCTCCTTCAGCGCCTCGAGCTTCTCCTGTTCGGCCTTCAGGACCGCCACGAGCTTCTCGTTCGCACCCGTGGCCCGCATGATGTCCGAACGGGCCTGCAGCAGTTGCTCCTCCAGGACCTTCACCTGGCGCGGCGAATTGGACAGCCGGCGGCGGAGCAGAGCGGTCTCGTCCTCCAGAAACTTGACCTGGGTCTGGAGCTCGTGGGCCAGTTTCTCGGCGGCCTCGAGCGCCTCGACGGAGTCGGGATCGTCGTTCGAATGGCGTGGCATGGGCGAAAGATCCTCCAACACGACGGGTCACCTCACTCTACAACGGTCTCCCCGTCGCACCTGGAGCGACCTTCGCGAGGTTCGCCGCGGGCCGGCGTCGAGGCCTTCCGATATGCCTTCTCCTGGGCACACCTATCGGGCGAACGGGGTTCGAACTTGAGCCGTTCGGCTCCGGTCGTTCGGCGCAGGGGACGACCGACGGCCTAGGCCGAACGGTCCTCGGGATCCTTCGGCTCATCCTCCGGCCCGGGCTGCGGCGCGCCTTTGCGGCCCACCGTCAGGAAGCCGGTATGCCCGACCATGCGGTGATCGGGCCGAACGCTCCGGGCCTCGACGTGCCAGACCCGGCGGAGCAGCTCGAACGTCTCCACCTCGCCGAACCCGGCCGCCCGGAGCGCCAGCACGCACTCCTGCACCTGGTTGGTCGTGGGGAGGAACGTGCAGAGCATGGCCCCCCGCCGCAGCGCCTGAGCCACCTGAGGGAGCACGCCGCCCGGATCGGGAAGGTCCAGCACCGCCCGGTCGAACTCCTCGCCGGTGGCGGCGACCTCCCGCACGTCGCCCAGGCGGAGTTCGACCCAAGGCGGCACCGCCCCCAGGAACATCTCCATGTTGGCGACGGCCCGGGCCTGGTGGTCCTCCCGGAGTTCGTAGGAAACCACCCGCCCTGTTGGCCCGGTGGCCCGGGCCAGCGCCATGGTGAGGGCGGCCGAACCGGTTCCCGCCTCCAGCACCGCGGTCCCCGGGGCGATGTCCGCCTCCACCAGGATCGCCCCGATCTCCTTCGGATAGATGACCTGAGCCCCTCGCGGCATCTTGAGCACGAAGTCCGCCAGCCGGGGCCGGAAGCCGACCAGCCGGCCCCCGCGCTGGGAGAACACCACCACGCCCTCGTCCTGTCCAAGGATCTCGTCGTGGGCCACCCAGCCGCCGTGGTAGTGGAACCGCTGGCCGGGTTCGAGCCGAACGAGGAACCGCCGCTTCCGGTCGTCCATCAACAGCACGCGGTCTCCGGTGGCGAACGGCGCACTCATTGGCGCCGTCAGCGTACCCCCGGCCGGGCTCAGTGAGGGAGCGGCCGGGTCCCCAACGTGACGCTCACGGTCGAACGCGTCCCGTCCGGGTGCACCACGATGACCGGCACCACGTCCCCCGGCTTGCGGGCCAGGATGGCGGTCCCAAGCTCCTCGGAGGTCGTGATGGCCTTGCCGTCGAACGACACGATGACGTCGTTCGGCTTGATGGAGGTCTTCGAGGCGGGCCCGCCGGGGGCCAGGGCCACGATCAGCGCCCCGCTCTTCACCTTCAGGCCGAGCTGGTTGGCCAGGCCCGAGTCGACGGTCTGGGTGGTTACCCCCATGTACGCCTGGCGCGCCGCCGGATGGGCGATGGCGTCCTGGATCAGGGGCTTGGCCGCGTTGATGGCGATGGAGAAGCCGATGTTCTGGGCCGTGCTGTTCCCGGCCGTGTTGATGCCGACAACGTTGCCGGCCAGGTCGATCAGCGGGCCGCCCGAGTTCCCCGGGTTGATGGCCGCGTCCGTCTGGAGGGCGTCCTCATAGGTCCGGGTGATGCCGGCGCCGTTCGTCCCGCCGTTCGGATCCTGGGCCTGCACCGTTCGAGCCAGCGCGCTGATGATCCCCGAGGTCACCGACGGGCCCCCCGGCAGGGCCAGCGCGTAGCCCAGGGCGACCACGCGTTCGCCCAGCTCCAGCTGGGAAGAGTCGCCCATGGTCACGGTGGGCAGGTTCTTCCCGTCCACCCTGAGCACGGCGAGGTCGTGGTTCGAATCGCCCCCGATCACGCGGGCCTGGAAGGTCTGGCCGTCGGGCGGAGGCAGCGTGACCTTGATGTTCACCGCGCCCTCCACCACGTGGAAGTTCGTCACGATGACCCCGTCCGAACGGATGATGAACCCGGTCCCGACGGCCCGGCCCGCGGCGCCGCCGCCGAAGATCCCGGTGTCCACCACCCGCGTGGTCACGTTGACCACGGCCGGCGCCACCCGCTTGACCACCTCGACCAGCGGATCCGTGTTGGGGTCGTACGTCGACGACGCGGTGGGGAGCGGTGGGGCGGGCGTGGACTCCGTGGGACGCGCGGTGGGCACGGACGCGGGGGTGTTCGGGCTTCCCTTCACCCGGGCGGCGGTCTCCGCGGAGGTGCACGCCGCCAGCAGCACCGCCGCCATCGCGGCCGCGACGGGGAGGATGCGTCGGCCACGGGCAGCCATCTCTCGGGTTCGGCGTTCGCGCATGTCCTCGATGATACGAAGGACCGGCTGCACCGGGCGTGGAAGGCGGTGGCGAGGACATTGCGGATGTGTGACATCGCCAACAGGCCCTCGGGGAGCCCCGGCCGCGCCCCGCCTACCAGTAGTACCAGCGGCCTCCCGAGGGTCGAACGACCCATCCCGCGGCCCACAGGACGAACAGCCCCAGCGCCACGTACAGCAGGGCCTTCACCACGAAGCCCAATCCGGCCACGATCGCGATCAGGAGCAGCAACAACAGCGCGGCCATCCCAAGCTCCTCCTTCCTCGCCGGGCCCTCGCCAAGGGTGCGGCGTTCAACAGGTTCGGGCCCACTGCGGCAGGTCGACCACCTCGGCCGGACCCGGCTGCAGCCGAACGCACGTCAGGTGGGGGAAGTTCACCGAGTGATAGTCGCGCAGGTTTCGCCCGCTCCCCACCATCCACGCGGCGACGAGGGGCGACTCGTGCGTCACGCCCAGGACCAGCCCGTCCGGGTGTGCCCGTTCGGCATCCTCGGCCCACGCCAGAACGCGGCGACCTGTCGTCTCCAGCGAGTCGTCCGGGCAGGCCGATGCGGGGTCCAGGGAGTACGCCTCGAGCAGCCGCGGGTCACGGTCGTGGATGCTCGTCCAGGCCATCCCCTGCCACCGCACCCAGAACGACCACTCCTGGAGTCGCTGGTCGGTCGCCACATCGAGACCATGGGGCTCGGCGAGGATGGCGGCAGTCTCCACCGCTCGGTCCAGCGGGCTCGCGTAGACCGCGACGACCGGCGCCGAACTCAGCCCCGCCGCCAACTCCCCCGCCGCCTCCCGTCCGGCCGCGGACAGGTGGAACCCCGGCAGGCGCGCATACACGACGCCGTTCGGGTTGGCCACCTCGGCATGTCGAACACCGACGATCACCGATGATCACCGAGTTGGCCGGCTGCGAGACGGCGGCATCGAACCCAGGTCACAGGCCCCCGCGGTGCGAGAGCCCGAGCAGCACGAGCCCGAGCACGCTCACGACGATGCCCGTGATCAGCAGGCTGCGAGCCTTCTCCGGGTCCCGGTCGCGGGTGATGGCCCATGCGATGATCCCGCCGATCCAGCCGGCGAGGATCGGGAGCAGCCACCAGAGTCCCGAGACCGGCTGCCGGTCGGGCTGCCGGTAGAGCCCTCCGCCGTGCGCGGAGCCGGCGGCGCCGGCGGGGGCCATCGTCCGCGGCGCATTCATGGCCACCGCGGCGTGGTTCGGTTCGATGGCGGCATATGCCGTCCACCCCTGCTCCCATCCGGCGTCCGTCCGGGAGAACCGCTGGACCGGCCCGCCCGGGATCTGCCGGTCCCAGATGCCGAAGAAGTCCTGGCCGTACCCCAGGAGGTAGCGAGCGCCGGAGTGGCTGAACTGGATGGCGCCCTCACCCACCTGGCCGCTGCTCGGGGCGGCCCACCCGACGGTGGCGGGCCCGGCGTCGGGCCCGGCGTTGGCGGTCAGGTCGCTGCCGCAGTAGCGGCACTTGATGGCCTCGTCCTGGATCTGCTCGGCGCAGTACGGACATTTCTTCATGACGGCGATTATCCCCCTGCCACCGGCCGTGCGAACGTTCGGCTGCCCAGACGCTCGCGGAAGCGTTCGCGGGCGGCCGGGCCTCACGACCTCAGGGCGCGGGCCCACACCGCCGGCACCGTTCCCTCGTACGTCACGTCCCGGGCTCCCAGCCACGCCGCCAGATCGCGAACGGCCTGTCCGGTGGCCGCGCCGGCCGAACGTTCGGCCTCCATGTCTGGTTCGGCATGGACGGCGTTGACCCGCAGCCGCCGGGCCTTCCGGTCGAACACCGGATCGATCCGGCCCACCAGCCGGTCGCCGTGCAGCACGGGCAGCACGTAGTAGCCGTACTGCCGGTCGGGCGGCGGCACGTAGATCTCGATCCGGTACCAGAACCCGAACAGCCGCTCGGTCCGCGCGCGGTCGCACACGAGGTTGTCGAACGGCGACAGCACGGTCGTTCGAGGTTGCCACTCCCCCGCCTCGAGCCGCTCGACCATGGGAAGGTCCTCGGCGTGGATCAGCCACGGACCGGCCAACGCTGTGCCGTCGGACTGGATGACGGTCACCGGCACCACCGCACCCTCGCGCTTCAGCGCGGCGAGCACCTCGTTCAGGCCCGGGTAGCGGTTCCGGGTGAAGTGCCGCCGGATCTCGCCCGTCCTGGCCACCCCCAGGCCTCGGAGCGACAGTTGGGCCGCCCGGCGGACCACCGCTCGTTCGGTCATGCCGCGCCGGGGCGTCCAGGCCGGCAGGACCCGTTCGGCCAGGTCCCAGAACTTCTGGTTGCCCGTTCGCCCCGCTACGAGAATCCTCCCGCTGAGCCACAGCAGGTCCAGCATCCGGCTGACGTTGCGCTCGTGGGTCCACCCGCTCGAACGCCAAGATTCCGTGGAGAGGTCCTCCAGGGCCCTCGACGGCACCGGACCCTGCCGGCGGATGGTCGAGAGCACGTGGCGCCGCAGCGCGTCGTTCTCGGCGATCCAGGCGCGCGCTCGCTGTTCCCACGCCACGCCCGTCAAGCCCCAGCTCGGGAGCTCGTCGCGGCCGGTCGTGAACTGCCGCATCGTCCATCGGTGCAGCGGGAAGTCCTCGGTGAGCACCATCGACGCGGCGTGAGCCAGGTACTCGAACAGCCAGCGTTCATCCCACCGCAGCGATTCGAACACCGAACGGTCGAACGCGCCGAGCCGCGAGAACAGCACCAGCTCGTGGGTCCGGGCCAGAACGGAGATCGGATCGAGCTGCAGGCAGCGAAGGTCGCGCAGCAGCTCCTTCATCCCCTCGGCCGTCCCCGGGAGGACCGGGCCCGACAGGTGCTGGCGCGTCACCGCCAGGCGGCGCGCGGTTTCCAGCGTGATGCGGCGTTCGGCCTTGGGCATCCGCGAAGATTACGCGGGGACGAGCGCCGCGTCCCGAACGCCCCACCGGCTCCACGCCGGGTAGCGACCGCGGGCGATGAAGCCGATCACGTTCTTGCCTGACGCATGCAGGTACTCGGCGGCACCGGAACGGTCCGCAGCCAGCTCCACCGGGCGTTGCGGGTGGGCGCGGCGAGCTGCAACCGGTGCCAGTTGACCACCACGGCCACCTCGCCGGCCTGGACGTCGTACACGCGGAACCGGAGGACCTGCGGGCCGGTCCAGGCCGGGGTCCAGTAGAAGACCTCCTGTGGATGGTTGTGGTCCGCCGAGGGTATCCAGCCGAACGCGGTCGGCGTGCCGGCCGCGACGGGAAGCGGGTTCGGCTCGACGGGGTTGGCCGGGACTCCCCGAAGCACCGCCCACTGGTTCGCCGTGGTTGTGCCGAACTCGTAGTAGCTCGCGCCGAGGACCCCCCGTTCCCGAACCGCCTCCACGAAACCCCGCGTCTCGTCCTTGGTGGCGTTCGTCGACAGCCCGCCGATGACGTGGATGGGAACGACGAGCGGCGCCGTCTCCGCCCTGATGATCTTGACGTTCTGCGTCGTGTACCAGTGCGTCGCCACCATGCCGTGCACCCGCCACGTGAAGTACGTCATGGGCAGGTCGACGTCGAAATCCCTGGTCAGCGCGCGGAACGGGAAGCCCGGCCAGTAGTCGGCGTGCACACGCATGCCGCGCGGCGACGGGATGATGGCCCCCAGCGGATATGCCGGCCCGGCCTGGTTCCGGATGGAGTCCGCCAGGCTCAGCAGCCGGCGCGTTCGAACCGTCGCCGACGCGACGATCGGTGCCTCGATGTCCAGGCCGAACGCGTCGAACATGCCGCCGGAGGCCGAACGGAACTTGAGCGCCGTCTCCACCCGCCGCAGGTCCCGGGGCACGTCGGCGAAGTCCGGCAGATACCAGGCCACCACGAACATCCCGGCCTTGTGGGCGGCGTCGATGAACTCGCCCGTCCGTCCGGGGAAGACCATCGCCCGGTGGCGGTTGTAGTTCGACGTCTGCAGGTACAGGGTCCGAACGCCGTGGGCTCGCATGGCGGCGACGGCACGCAGCGGGTTGCCCCACGCCGCATCGTCGTAGATGTCGACCCACGTCCCGAGCCCCCGGAACGCCACCAGGTTCGGCACCCTTCGCGAACCGGTCCTGCCGGGTCCCGGGGATGTCGAGAGCACGATGTAAGGCCGGGTCGCCCCGTGGGTTCGGTGCGTGTTCGCCGCGTCCGCCACAGGGCGGTGGACGGGTCCCAGGGTGGCCATCAACAGGGCGCCGGCCACCAGGATCACGCCGACGACGACGAGGCCTCGAAGCCCTCCCGCCCCGCCCCGGCCCTCCTGCCCGTCGAGATCCACATCCCCTCGCCCTCGCAACACCGGAAGCCGCAATCTACCCTTTTCGCACCGACAAGGGAAGGACTTTCCCCGATCTCGGGGCTGTTCGCTCGTCCGGTCCTTGACTTCTCAGCCTAACCCCTGGACACTGCGGCGCAGGCGGAAAGGACGCGGGGTGCGGTACAAGGTCTTCTACAGCACGCAGGAGGATCCGGAGGTGGTCGAGGCCGACCGCCACGAGCAGCGTGGGCCCTGGACGTTCTTCGTTCGGGACGACTCCTCACCATCACGGCGTCTCGACCCGGTCGTCTCCCTGGACCCGCGACTCCTAGCGCTGCCGCTCGACGTGCTGCGCGTGTGGACGGCCGGCGTGGACCGCATCCAGCCGGTGGCGGAGGACGCCTCGATCCACAGCTAGAGCCCGCCTTTGGGACAATGGCGCGATGAGCGCCGCGTCTCCCGCCGCCCCCGCCCCGGTCCGGATCGACCGCCCCTCGAACGAGGAACGCACCGCGCCCGACCGCCCCTGGGTCGTCATCGTGTGGAACGACCCGATCAACCTGATGTCCTACGTCACGTTCGTCTTCCAGAAGCTGTTCGGCTACAGCCATCAGAAGGCCACCAAGCTGATGCTCGACGTCCATCACAAGGGTCGGGCGGTCGTGTCCAGCGGGCCGCGGGAGCAGGCCGAGTTCGACACGTTCCGCCTCCACGCCCACGGCCTGTGGGCCACGATGCAGCACGACGACTGAAGCCATGGCATCGTGGGGCCGGCGGATCCGGCGGAGGAGGCAGGGGGATTTCGAACTGCACCTCCCGCCCGAGGAGCGCGAGGTCCTGCGTTCGCTCCCCTCGCAGCTCCGCGAACTGGTCGACGTGAACGACCCGGCGGTGAAGCGGCTGTTCCCAGTGGCCCATCCCGAAGACCCGGAGCTCGAGGCCGAGTACCGGGAGATGGTCGGGGACGACCTGGCGGCGGGCCGGCTCGGGGCGCTCGGGATCATGGAGGCCACGGTGGAGGCCGAACGCCTGAACGAGGAGCAGCTCACCGCGTGGCTCACCGCCCTGAACGACCTTCGGTTGGTGCTGGGGACGCAGCTCGACGTGACGGAGGAGATGG
>DAIMKN010000006.1:2616-34387 GCA_036721725.1 Actinomycetota bacterium | reverse complement strand
CGACGCCATCGCCATCCGGCACATGGTGTACCTGTCGATGTCGTGGGACCACCGCGTCATCGACGGTGCGACCGCGGCGAAGTTCCTGGGGCGGCTGAAGCAGAACCTGGAGACGTGGGACTTCGGACCGGAGGTCGGGCTGCCCTCGCGGGACGCGCCCTCCGAGTGAGCGGGCCCGGACGCCTGCTGCGCCCCTCCGGCCTGGTGCCGTACGACCAGGCGTACGACGAGATGCATCTGCTGGCGGAGCGCCGGGCGGAGGGCGAGATCCCCGACACGCTGATCCTGCTGGAGCACCCCCCCGTGTACACGGCGGGGCGGCGTTCGTCGCCCGACCACGTTCGGTGGGCCAGGGAGACCATGGAGGCCGCGGGGGCGGAGTTCCACGAGGTGGACCGGGGCGGCAGCGTGACGTTCCACGGGCCCGGCCAGCTGGTGGGCTATCCCATCGTCGACCTGGGGAACGCGCCGGACGTCATCCGGTACCTCCGCAAGCTGGAGGAGGTCATCATCCGTTCGGCGGCCGACGCCGGAGTGTCCGGGCTCACCCGCGACCCCGAAAGGACGGGCGTGTGGGCGGCCCGCGACAAGGTCTGCGCCATCGGGGTCAAGCTCATCCGGGCCCGGGTCACGCTGCACGGGTTCGCGCTGAACTGCACTACGGACCTGTCGTGGTTCGATGCCATCGTGCCGTGCGGCCTGGCGGACCGCGGGGTGACGTCGCTGTCCACCCTGGCCGGCCGCCCGATCACCGTGGACGAGATGGTCCCGCGCGTCGTCGAACGCTTCCAGGAGGTGTTCGACGTGGCGTTCGAACCGGCACACGCCTCGCTCGAAGCCGTCGCTGCGGTCTGAGCGCCGAGCCCGCGACGGCCGCGTTCAGGCCTACAGTGGTGGGGACCATACGAGCCCGAAAGAGGACGCCGCATGCGTGAGTTCGACGCGTTCAAGGATCAGCTTCCCGACGTCGACCCCGACGAGACCGAGGAATGGCTCGCCGCGCTCGACGACGTCATCGACACCTCGCCCGCTCGCGCCGGATTCCTGTTGCGGCGCATCATGTTCCACGCCCGCAAGCGTCGCATCGGCCTGCCGTCGATGGTCTCGACGCACTACATCAACACCATCGCTCCGGACGAGGAGCCGTACTTCCCGGGGGACGAGGACCTCGAACGCCGCATCCGGCGCCTGATCCGGTGGAACGCCGCGGTCATGGTGAGCCGGGCGAACAAGCACCACGACGGCATCGGCGGCCACATCTCGACCTACGCGAGTTCGGCCTCCCTCTACGAGGTCGGGTTCAACCACTTCTTCCACGGCCCGAACTTCAGCGGCGGCGGCGACCACGTGTACTTCCAGGGCCACGCCGCGCCCGGCATCTACGCTCGGGCGTTCCTGGAGGGACGCATCGACGAGGACAAGCTCGACCGGTTCCGCCAGGAGGCGATGCACCCGGGTCTGTCGTCCTACCCTCACCCCCGCCTGATGCCGGAGTTCTGGGAGTTCCCCACCGTCTCCATGGGACTTTCGCCGCTGAACGCCATCGCCCAGGCACGCTTCGATCGATATCTGCACAACCGCGGGATCAAGGACACCTCGAAGCAGCGGGTATGGGCGTTCCTCGGCGACGGCGAGATGGACGAACCCGAGTCGATGGCGGCGCTGACCCTCGCTTCACGGGAGGGCCTGGACAACCTGGTGTTCGTGGTGAACTGCAACCTGCAGCGCCTCGACGGGCCGGTTCGCGGCAACGGCAAGATCATCCAGGAGCTCGAGTCGATCTTCCGCGGGGCGGGGTGGCACGTCATCAAGGTGGTGTGGGGCCGGGAGTGGGACGAACTTCTGGCCCGCGACCGCGAGGGCATCCTGGTCCACAAGATGGACACCACGCTCGACGGTGAGTTCCAGAAGTACGTGGTGGAGTCGGGCGGCTACATCCGCGAACACTTCTTCGGGCCCGACCAGCGGCTCCAACAACTGGTGGCCGACAAGTCCGACCAGGACCTGGCCCGCCTCCGCCGGGGCGGTCACGACTACCGCAAGCTCTACGCGGCCTACAGCACCGCGGTCGATCTGAAGGACGCGCCCGTCGTCATCCTGGCCAAGACGGTGAAGGGCTGGACGCTGGGGTCCTCGTTCGCCGGCCGCAACGTCACCCACCAGGTCAAGAAGATGTCGGTGGCCGAACTGAAGACCTTCCGCGACCTGCTCGAGCTCCCAATCAAGGACGAGGACATCAGCGAGGGCATCGCGCCCTACTACCACCCGGGCATGGACTCGAAGGAGGTCCAGTACCTGCTAGCCCGCCGCCACGCCTTGGGCGGGTTCATGCCCGAACGCCGTTCGCCCAAGGTCACGCTGAACCTGCCGGCCAAGGATCCCTACACGGAGTTCTTCAAGGGCAACGAACGGCCCGTCTCCACGACGATGGCGTTCGTCGCGCTGCTCCGCAACCTGCTGAAAGACGGCGTGGTGGGCAAGCGCATCGTCCCGATCATCCCCGACGAGGCGCGAACGTTCGGCATGGAGTCGCTGTTCAGCAAGTTCAAGATCTACTCGGCCAAGGGCCAGCTGTACGAACCGGTCGACGTGGCGACGCTGCTCCCCTACGTGGAGGCCACCGACGGCCAGATCCTGGAGGAGGGCATCACCGAGGCCGGGTCGATGGCCTCGTTCACCGCGGCCGCCACGTCCTACGCCACGCACGGCGAACCGATGATCCCGTTCTTCATGTTCTACTCGATGTTCGGGTTCCAGCGGATCGGCGACCTGATCTGGGCGGCCGCGGACATGCGCAGCCGGGGCTTCCTGCTGGGCGCGACGAACGGCCGGACCACGCTGAACGGCGAGGGGCTGCAGCACCAGGACGGCCACTCCCTGCTGCTGGCGACGACGAACCCCGCGGTGCTGTCGTACGACCCCGCGTTCGCCTACGAGACGGCGGTGATCGTCCGGGAGGGCTTGCGGAGGATGTTCGGCGCGAACGAGGACGTCCTGTACTACCTCGCGCTGTACAACGAAAACTACCCGCAGGCGGCCATGCCGGACGGTGCGGAGAAGGGCATCCTGCGGGGGCTGTACCGGTTCAAGGAAGGGCCGGCGAACCGCAAGCACGCGGCCCAGATCCTGGGGTCGGGGTCGATGCTGCCCGTCGCCCTGTCGGCGCAGCAGCTCTTGACCGACGAGTTCGACGTCTCCGCGGCCGTGTGGAGCGCCACGTCCTATCAGCAGCTACGGGCGGACGCGCTGGAGGCCGAACGGTGGAACCGCCTGCACCCCACCGAGGTGGGTCGCGAGGCGTTCGTGTCGAAGGCGCTGGGGTCCCACGAGGGGCCCGTGATCGCGGTGACGGATTCGATGCGGGCGGTACCGGACCAGATCGCGCGGTGGGTGGACGGTCCGTTCCTGTCACTCGGGACCGACGGGTTCGGGCGTTCGGACACTCGCGAGAACCTCCGGCGGTTCTTCGAGATGGACGCGGATCACGTGGTCGTGGCGACCCTGGCCTCACTCGCCAGGATGGGCGAGGTCAAGCCGGAGGTGGTGGCCGACGCCATCCGGCGCTTCGAGATCGATCCCGAACGCGTCCCGCCGTTCCTCCAGCCGTAGGCCTCAGCCCCGGAGTCCTTTCGACTCCGAACGCGAACGGGGGGCGAACCCTGAACGGGTTCACCCCTCGCTCTACCGTGCGGGCGATCCACCCCCGGACACGGGCATCCGTGCACCGGTCTCCCGGGGTTGGCCGACGCTTCCTTGCCGCTTCGTTCGAGCTTCCCGTGTGTCCTACTGAGTGGACGTAGCCGTCGACCGTCGCGGTCGTGACGGGCGTCGTCGCGCAGTTCTGGCTGGTGGGGGGCTGGAAGGAGAGCACGCCGCCCAGCGTGGCGCCCGAGACGGTGCCCTTGGTCGCGAGGGCCACACCGACCCGGACGAACGTGAATGTCCCGCTGGCCGTATACGTCAGGCCCTTGTACAGGTACTTGGCCACGAACTTGCCGGTGCCCGAGCCGGCCGCGCAGTCGTCGCCGGGGCCGTTCGTGCCGTACGCCCCGAAGAGGACGAGTGGGGTGGACGTGGTCACGGGACGGCCGCTGAAGGTCGAACCCGCCTGGCAGATCAGCTTGCCACCAGTGGCCAGGAAGGTGCCCTTGCTCGGAGTGACGGTGATGCCGGGGGAGAGCTTCACCGGCGTCTTCACCTCGCACGTGGCGTTGGTGGTGCCGGCCGCGCCGGCCTGGGGCGCCGCGGCGAATCCGACGAGCGTGGCCGCCGCACCGACGATGGCAACGTAGCGGAATGAACGCTTCGTACGCTTCGACCTCCTTCTGTCTCGCTTAGGGGGCTAGTCATATCGTACTAGTGCTCCCCTACCCGACAGGTCGGACGCCGAAACAGTGAGAGATCAGAGAGATGGGCTACGTTAGAAAAGGGCGGCCGCCAGCTTGCGGCGGAACTCCCTGGTCAGAGGGTCCTCGTCGCCCAGGACGGCGAACACCTTCAGCATGGCGTCACGGGCCTGATCGCGTTCGTCTCCCCCTGCCTTCACTAGGCGCAGGAAGGAGTCCAGGGCGCGGTCGAAGCGGCCCTCGGCGGCCGCGCGGGTCCCTTCCGCCAGCGGGCCGGCGGCGGCGCCCTCGCCCCACTCCGAAACTTCGATCGCGGCGAGGAGTCGTTCGGCCTCCGGGTCGGGACGCCATGCTGCGAGCAGGCCGCGGGCCTCGTCGTAATCGCCTCGCGTCGCGGCCAGCCGCCCCTTGCCCACGCCGGCCCCCACGTGTTGCGGGTCCTCCGCCAGCGCCTCGTCGTACATCCGGGCCGCCTCCTCCACCAGACCACGCGCCTCGGCCTGTTCGCCCCGCTGCACCAGACGGTCGGCGGGCGAGGGCACCACGGTCCGGATGAACTGGCGGATCGAGGGCTCCGGGATCACGCCGACGAACTCGTTGACGATGGCGGCGTCGCGGAACGCCTTGACCGCGGGGATGCTCTGGACGCGGAAGGCCTGGGAGAGACGGGGGTTGGCGTCCACGTCCACCTTGGCCAGGAGGAACTCGCCTCGCGACTCGGCGGCGAGACGTTCGAGCACCGGCCCGATCTGGCGGCACGGCTGGCACCAGGCCGCCCAGAAATCGACGACCACCGGCCGCCGGCGCGACTCTTCGAGCACGGCGGTGGCGAACGTCTGGTCGGTCACGTTCACCACGTCGGCGTTCGGCTTCACGTCCATCGCTTCACAGCCTAGCGAACGGCTGAGGAATGAGGTCAGGGGTGCAGCAGGTCGCCGATCGCGGCGAGCAGCTCGGCGGTCAGGGTCTCCGAGCGCGCCCGGCGCTTGACCGGGTCGGTTTCGGCCTCCACCTGGATGGCCGGGCCGAACGACACCCGCACCGCCTTGCGGAAGCCCCTGGTCGTGGCGTGGGGCCCGTACTCCGTCCCCACCAACGCCGAGGGCACGACGGGCGCGCCGGTCTTCAGGGCCAGCCACGAAGCGCCGTGGAGGAACGGCAGCATCTCCCCCGTCTTGCTCCGCTTCCCCTCGGGATAGATCCCCACCACGTCGCCTCGCTCCAGGATGGCGAGCGCCACGTCCACGGCCCGGAGGTCCGCCATCTCGCGACGAACGGGAAAGCCTCCGGTCTGGTGGAAGAACTGCCTCGACAGCGGGTTGGCGAACAGCTCCTGCTTGCCCATGAAGTAGACCGGACGGGGGCTCGCCAGGAGCAGCACCGGGATGTCGAGCATGCTCCGGTGGTTCGCCGCAAGGATCGCGGGCCCGTTCATCGGGACGTTCGACGCGCCGCGGACCTCCAGGCGCGAGTACCAGTGGAACAGGGGCCCGGCCAGGCGTCGCGTCACGACCTGGAGGCGGCCGATGCCCGGCGGGATGCGGACGCCGCGGGGAAGCTTGCGTCGAACGGCCTCCACCACGTCTGCGACCGAAACCAGGGTGGCCACGCCGCCGTCGGCGAGGCGAACGCCGAACCGCTCCTCCAGACTCAGGGCGAGGTCGGCGCAGGCCAGCGAGTCCAGCCCCGCCTCGGTCAGCAGCGTCGGCGCGGTCACTTTGGCGCCCGTTCCCAGTTCGCCGATCAGGGACAGGACTATCGCTTCGACGTCGTCGTCGTCAGGTGCCTGAGGTGGAGGGGCCTGCATGGCTCCGTACTGTAGGACACCGCGGCGGGTCCGAACCAGGCCGGAGGGGGCCGATGTTAGACTCGGCGCCGTTGCCGGACCCACACCTGCCAGCACCACCTCACGCGAAGGGAGCCGCCGTGGCGACACGGACCGAGGAGGAGGCCGGGAGCCGTCATCGCGCGCTCGGCCTGACCGATGACGACCTGCTGGCCATGTATCGAACGATGGTCATGGCCAGGCTGTGTGACGAGGCCCAGTTCCGCCTGAACCGACAGGGCAAGGCGCCATTCGTAGTGCCGGTCTCGGGCCACGAAGGCTGCCAGATCGGCTCGGCGTGGGCGTTCGAACCGGACAAGGACGTGTTCGTCCCCTACTACCGGGACATGGGCGTTGCCCTGACGGTGGGGCTGACGCCGCGCGACGTGTTCCTGGGGGTGTTCGGCAAGGCCGACGACCCGTCCTCCGGCGGCCGGCAGATGCCGGCGCACTGGGGCTCGAAGGAGCACCACATCATCAGCGGCTCCTCCCCCATCGCCACGCAGATCCCCCACGCCGCCGGTGCGGCCTACGCAATCAAGTACCGCGGCGAGGACGGCGTGGTCGGCTGCTGGTTCGGCGACGGCGCGACCAGCGAGGGCGACTGGCACGAGGGCGTCAACTTCGCCGCCATCCACAAGCTCCCCGTCGTCTTCTTCTGCGAGAACAACCGGTACGCCATCAGCGTGCCGCTGTCCAAGCAGATGGCCGTGAAGAACGTGGCGGACAAGGCCTCGGGCTATGGGATGGAGGGCGTTGTCGTCGAGGGGAACGACGTGCTGGCCTGCTACGAGGCGTCGAAGAAGGCGGTGGCCAAGGCCCGCTCCGGCGGCGGTCCCACGCTGGTCGAGCTGAAGACGTACCGCTTCCACCCCCACACTTCCGACGACGACGACCGGACGTACCGGTCGCGCGAGGAGGTCGAGGAGGCCAAGCGGAACGACTCGCTGATCCTGTTCGGCGGCTATCTGCGAGAGCAGGGGCTGCTCGACGACGAGACGATCGAACAGATCCGGGTCGAGACCAAGGCGGAGGTGGACAAGGAGGTCGAGGACGCCTGGAACTCGGCCGACCCCGACCCGGAGTCGGCGATGCTTCACTTGTTCGCCGACGTGGAGATCTCGGCACCCTATGCCTCCACCAACGGTTCAGGCGAGGTCGCCGACGACGCACTGGAGACGACGGGCGGCGAGGCGACTCCGGCGGAGCCGCCCGCGGAGCCGCCCGCCGCGACGAACGGGGAGGCCGGGCGATGACCGAGAAGAGCATCGTCCAGACCATCCACGACACGCTGTGGGATGAGATGAAGGAGGACGAACGCGTCCTCATCCTGGGCGAGGACGTCGGCGCCCGGGGCGGCGTGTTCCGGGTCACCGCGGACTTCCTGGAGGAGTTCGGCGAGATGCGAGTCATCGACACGCCGCTCGCCGAATCCGGCATCGTCGGTGTGGCCATCGGCATGGCCATCCAGGGACTGCTCCCGATCGCCGAGATCCAGTTCGCCGACTTCATCCACCCGGCGTTCGATCAACTGGTCAGCGAGGCCGCGAGGATGCGCTACCGGTCGAACGGCGCGTTCAGCGTGCCGATGGTGGTGCGAGCGCCCTACGGCGGCGGCGTGCACGGGGCGCTGTACCACTCGCAGTCCATCGAGGCGTTCTACGGCCACGTGCCGGGCCTGAAGGTGGTCGTGCCGTCGACGCCGTACGACGTCAAGGGTATGCTGCGGGCGGCCCTGCGCGACCCGGACCCGGTGCTGTTCCTGGAGCACAAGAAGACCTACCGGCTCATCAAGGGCGAGGTGCCCGACGAGCCGTACGAGGTGCCCCTGGGCAAAGCGGACGTGAAGCGGGAAGGGTCGGATCTCACGGCCATCGCGTACGGCCTGATGCTGCATTACTGCCTGGAGGCGGCGGCCCGGCTGCAGGAGGAAGAGGGAGTGTCCGTGGAGGTGGTGGACGTTCGAACCATCGCGCCCCTGGACAAGGAGACCATCCTGACGTCGGTGGCCAAGACCGGGAAGGCATTCGTGGTGTACGAGGACAATCGAACGTACGGCGCCGGCGCGGAGATCTCCGCCACCATCTCGGAGGAGTTGATGTTCGACCTGGACGCGCCGGTGGTGCGGATGGGCGGGCCCGACATCCCGAGCATGCCGTTCGCCGCGCCCCTCGAACACTTCTTCATGCCCGACGTCGACAAGATCTACGAACGGATGCGCGACCTCGCCAAGTACTGACCGCAGGCACTACAGCTCGAACATCTGCCCTGCGCCCTCGGCCACCGCACGGTCGTAGACCAGGCGCGCGGCGGCGGCGTCCTCGACGGCGTGGCCCATCGACTTGTATACGGTCAGCTCGTTCGAGCTCCGGCGGCCGGGCTTGGTGCCGGCGAGGACCTCGCCGAGTTCGGTCAAGTCCGACGGGTCGGCGCCCTGCAGCTCGTGCGCGCCGGCGGGTGGAGGGCTGACGGCCGCGACGCGGGATTCGACGAATACGCTCCCCGCTGCGACGATCCCGGGGTCGAGCTCGGGTCCGAAGGTTCCGCCGACCGCGGTGACGTGCGTGCCGGGGGCGAGCCAGTCGCGGCGGATGATGGGCTCGCGGGCGTCGGTGCAGCAGCACACCACGTCCGCGCCTCGAACGGCGTCGGCGAACGACGGGGCGACCACGGCGCCGGGATGGCGGGCCGCCAGCACTTGCGCGTGTGCGGCCGTGCGGGAGGCGACGCGGATCTCGCGGAAGGATCGCGTCAACGGGACCGCCTCCAGGTGCGACCCGCCCTGGACCCCCGCCCCGAGGATGGCCAGCACCGCGGCGTCCTCCCGAGCCAGCAGCTGAACGGACAGCGCGGCCGCCGCGGCTGTTCGGATCGCCGTGATCCGAACGCCGTCCATCAGCGCCAGCGGCGTGCCGTCGCGTTCGTCGAACAACACGATCACACCCTGATGACCCGGCCGGTCATGTTCGTGGTTGCTCGGGAACACGGTGACGAGCTTGGCCTCGAGGGCGACACCGGGGAGATAACCGGGCATCGCGCCGAGCAGGCCGTTCGAGGTCCGCGCGGCCACGCGGGGTGGGACCGAGGCGCGGCCGGCGGAGAGTTCGACGAACGCCCGTTCCAGGGCGGTGAGGAGCGCCGGCACGTCGAGGAGCCGCCGTACGTCCTGTTCGGTCAACAGCAGCACGGCCGGATGATAGCGGCAGGTACCCTGTTCGTCCGTGGAGCCCATCATCCGTCCCGTCACGCCGGACGACGCCGCCGCCTACGCCGCCGTCCTGCAGCGCAACCGGGAGTTCCTGGCGCCGTTCGACCCGGTCCGCGAACCGGCGTATTTCACGGAGGCCGGCCAGCGGGCGTTGCTGGCGATCGCGGTGACCGAACGCAAGGAGGACCGGGCGTACTCGTTCGCCATCCTGGACCCGTCGGAGGGTCAGCTTGTGGGGCGCGTGACGCTCTCCAGCATCGTCCGGGGCGCGTGGCACAACGCGAACATCGGGTACTGGGTAGCCGGGGAGCACAACGCCAAAGGGCTTGCCACGCAAGCGGTTCGGGAATCGGTGGCGTTCGCGTTCGGCGAGGCCGGGCTGCACCGCGTGCAGGCCGCGGTGATGCCTCGCAACGCGCCGTCGATCCGCGTGGTGGAGAAGGCCGGGTTCCGCCGCGAGGGACTGGCTCTGCACTACCTGAAGATCCACGGAGTGTGGGAGGACCACGTCATCTTCGCGGTGACCGCCGAGGACGCCGCGCGCGAACGGCGTCCGCTCGTAGACTGACAGGGCCGTGTCGAACCGCGACCACAACCCGCACAAGCGCCGGCTGTACCTGCCGCTGACCCCCGCCGGGGCCGCCACGGCAACGCTCCCCGACATGGCCGGGTACGAGGCCAAGTCCGTGGGGTGCGCCACGACGGCGAGACCGGTGGGGTCGGTGCGGCGTCCTGAGTGGCTGAAGGTCAAGGCCCGGACCGGCCCGAACTACACGGACCTCAAGAAGCTGATGCGTTCGCAGTCCCTGCACACGGTGTGCGAGGAGGCGGGCTGCCCGAACATCTACGAATGCTGGGAGGACCGAGAGGCCACCTTCCTCATCCTGGGCGACAAGTGCACCCGGCGGTGCGGGTTCTGCGACGTGATGACGGCCAAGCCCGCGGCCGTGGACGAGGGCGAGCCCGAGCGCATCGCGGAGACGGTGCTGGCGATGGGCCTGCGCTACGTCGTGCTGACCGGCGTGGCCCGTGACGACCTGGAGGATGGGGGCGCGCGGGTGTGGGCCGCGTGCGTGCGGGCCGTGCGCGCCGCGGTGCCGGGCTGCAAGGTCGAGGTCCTCCCCAGCGACTTCAAGGGCGGCGAACGCGACATCGCCACGCTCATCGCCGCCGAGCCCGACGTGTTCGCCCACAACCTGGAGACCGTTCGGCGCCTGCACGCCAGGATCCGGCCGGCGTTCGGCTACGACCGTTCGCTGGACGTCCTGCGCATGGCGAAACGCCTGCGCCCCAACCAGATCACCAAGTCGAACCTCATCCTTGGGATGGGCGAACTCACCCGTGAGGTGGCCGGCGCGATGGCCGACATCGCCGCCACCGGCTGCGACATCCTCACCATGGGCCAGTACCTCCAGCCCACCAGGTTCCACCTTCCCGTGGACCGGTGGGTGACGCCGGAGGAGTTCGGCGACCACGCCCGTGACGGCGAGTCCCTCGGCATCACCCACGTCGAGGCAGGGCCGCTGGTGCGTTCGTCCTACCACGCGGGGAAACAGCTCAGCCGGGCCCTCGGCGCGTGAGGACAGACGCCTGAGTTCAGTCGGTGGTATCGAGCTGCGGATCCAGGATCTTGATGAGCCCAAGCACGAACGACTCGTTCTGCTCGCCCACCGCCCGGAACCGTTCGATCCCCTGCTGGCTGACCACGATCGTGGCGGGCAGGTACGGCACATGGAACGCCGAGGCCAGCGTGTTCCGGTCCGAGAGGCTCGGATACCTCACCCCGAGCTTTGCCAGGTAGCCCCGCGCCGCGCCTCCGTTGTCGTTCTCGTCGACCCCGACGAACGTCACCCCCTGCCCTCCCACCTGGCTGAACAGCGACTGCAACGAGGGCATCTCCCGACGGCACGGCGGGCAGAACGTGTTCCAGAAGTTGATCACCAGCACCTTCCCGCGATACTGCGCAGGCCCGAATGTCCCTCCACTCAGGGTGGCGCCAGAGAGCTGGGGCATCCGTTCGTTCAGTCGCGTGAACGCGCCCGGCGGACCCCCGGTCGAACACGCCACTGCGGTCAGAGCCACGACGAAAGGGACGATGAGAGCGCGACGCATCCCTTCAAGCCTACCGTCTCTTCGAGGTGAGTCCCGGGGGGAAGGTGGGAGGAGCCGGCCTGTAAGCCGGATTCTGTCCCGCCGTCACTTCCGCGCCGGCGGGGGCGACCATCTCTCTGGGAGCCGCGTCACCGCGACCCTCGTGCAGCCTACCCGGGAGCATCGGGCGGGCCACCCGCTCCCTGCTTGGCCTTGCTCCGGATGGGGTTTGCCCAGCCGGCCGGTCACCCGGCCGCTGGTGAGCTCTTACCTCACCGTTGCACCCTTGCCCCTGCCTCGGCGGCGAGCCGTCTTCGGCGGTGGGCGGTTTGGTTTCTGTGGCACTTTCCGCAGGTCACCCTGCCTGGGCGTTACCCAGCATCCTGCCCTTTGGAGTCCGGACTTTCCTCAGCCCCTCGGCTCGTGAGCCTGGGACCGCGGCCGCCCGGCCGACTCCTCCCGCCAGCGAGTATACGAACGCACCGTACGCCGCTCGTGTCCCCTGGAGGGTGGTAGGGTGCTCGAGCCATGGCCAAGCGGCTCCTGCTCCTGTTCGGCGCGATGTTGCTGCTCGCCGGGATCGCCTCGCGAGCGCTCGAGGCGCGCGGCCTGTACCGGTGTCCGTGCGCGGACGATTGTTGGTGCAAGCGGCCGGTCTTGAGCGTCTTCCGGTGGGTGGTTCCCCGGTGGCACAAGCTGTCGCCCTCCGAGGACGCCGGCCGAGCCGGCCACTGAAGTCCAGGCGTCAGAACAGTCCGGGGTGGGGCGCCGGTGGACGCCAGTCGCGACCCCGGCCGGCCAGCCATTCGTCCACACCGACGTTCGCCATGCGGTCGGCGTCCCGGTTCTGTTCGCGTGGCACGTGCTGGTAGCGAACCTCATCGAACGTCGCCGCGTTCTGGCGGACCTCCTGGTGCAGCCGGATCAACGTGGGGTTCTTGACCCGGAACCGTCCTGAGAGCTGTTCGACCAGCAGCCGGGAGTCCGAACGGAGCAGCACCCGCGTCGCGCCGAGACGCTTGCACAGCTTGAGTCCTTCGACCGCGGCCGTGTACTCGGCGACGTTGTTCGTGGCCGGGCCGATGCCCCGGCCCTCCTCGGCCAGGACCTCGCCGGCTTGCGTTCGAACGGACACCCCCCACGCCGCGGGACCAGGGTTGCCCCGAGCGGCCCCGTCGCAGTTGACGATCAGGAGAAGACCAGGATCCGCCGGCAGTAGTCACACCTCCGCAGCCCGGTCTCGCGCTTCATCCGGCCCACCTCGACCGGCGAGAGCTTCTGGTGACAGCCCTGGCACACGCCATCGATGAGCGCGGCCGCACCGACACCCTTCTTCGTCCGGCGGAGATCCTCGTAGGTCTCGAGCAGCTCGGGGTCGAACGCCGGCAGCAGCGACTCGCGTTCGACCCGTCGTTCGACGAGGGCGCGGCGGATGTCGACAGTGTCCTTGCCGGCGGTGCGTTCGATCTCGCCGAACCGTTCGCGGAGCTCCGTCACCTCCGCCTGCGCCGCGGCGATCTTCGTCTCCAGCTCCTCACGCTGCTCCATCAGCTCGAGGTCGCCGTCCTCCATCCGCGAGATGCGGCCCTGGATGTTCGCCACCTCGTGTTCGATGGCCTGCAGCTCCTTGACGTTCGCCACGGAACCGTCGAACAGCCGCTTCTTCTCCGCGTCAACCTTTCGGCTCATCAGGTCGATGTCGCCCTCCACCTTTCCCTGGTCCCGGGACACCGTGCCGAGGGCAAGCTCGAACTCACCGAGCCGCCCTTCCGCCTCCGCCAGGCGTACTCGCGCCACGCGAACCTCCTCGCCCTCCTCCAGCGCGGCCAGGCGCGAGGTCAGGCGGTCGGTGGAGAGGTCGAGCTCCTGCAGCGCGAGCAATCGCGACAGCCCGCGGAGGGGCTCGCCGGCAACCTCATCGGGGTTCGGGTCCATGGCCGGCTAGCTTCCCACATGCCCGCCGGACGGGCGTGTCTCTGGGGCGTCCGAAGCGCGCTGCAGGGTCGAACATGTGGAGCAGCGTTGCGTCTCCGTCTATCCCGCGCTCCGTGGAGGGGTCGCGTCCGGGGTTTTGAGGAGGACGCGATCGCGGCGGAGAAGGGAGCGAGCGCTCCCCGGTGGGGCAAAGGCCGGCGCGTGGAGAAGACCGTGCACGCGGAGACAAGGCGGTCACCCGGCCAGACGGCTCCGCCACCACGTCGCGTTCACCCTCCGAGCCGCGGCTCGTGCCGAGCAGGCGGCGAACGAGCGAGAAGGGCAGCGAGAAGAGCAGCGACCTCCTTTTGTGGGAAACCGCGTGCTATTGATGCTGTCGACGAGTGGCGATCGGGGTTTCTGAGTCCTTCAGGTGCTTCGTCTGCAGGTAAACTTCGGCCCCGCACGACGCAAGTAGCCGTCGGGCTTGCTCGACTTCCTCGCGGTCGTTACCCGCTGAGGCCCGCACAAGAACGGCCAGATCCATGAGGCAGAGGGCCTCGTCGATGGTCCGGCCCAGCCGGCGGAACGTCTCCACGGCGGCGCGCAACCGCGCGATGCTCTCGGCCGGGTCCTCCGCCAGCAGCCCGTCGACCCAGTCCAGGAACGCCTCCGAGTTCGGGCGGCCCTTCGCCACCGTTCGCAATCTCTCCAGAGGCTCGCCGGTCTCCTCGCGGCGCCCGGACAGTGCGAGCGCCCGAACGAGGTGGAAGAGGAGCTCGTCGGCCATCCCCAGCATGAAGTCGTCGCTCAGGAGTTCGCAGCCCCGCCGGTACACGCTGACGGCTTCATCCATCCGGCCTCGCACCTCGGCGATCGCTCCCTTGAGCGCGTATTGATAGGGCAGCGACTGGGCCTCGTACTGCCAGCGCCGCATCAGCTCATCGATGTCCTGCTCCGCCGCATCGACGTCGCCCCGAAGAAACTCGAGGAGCGCGTCGTAGTACGAGGCCCCGAGGATGATATGGGCATAGGAGAGTGACTCACCGATCTCGTGGCTCATCCGAGCGGCCCGCTCCAGATCCTCGAGCTTCCCCTGGTCGAACGCGTAGTTGCCCACGTTCTGCCACAGCCAACCCTCATGGTCGCGCCGGCCGGAGCGCTGCGAGAGCTCGATGCCCTCCCACAGCACCGTCCAGCCGCGCTCATAGTCGGGCGCGTAGTCCATGAGCGTGGAGCTCAGCGTGTTGTGCGCCCTGAGCTTGAGCTCCAAGTCGCCCGCCTCTTCTCCGATGTGGAACCCCTTCTCGATGAGCGACATCCCCTCGGTCACAGCCCCTCGGTGGAGCAGGATGACTCCGAGGGACAGCGTTGCGTGGCCCTCGGTGGCGTTCGCCCCGATCCGCGCGGCCATCTCCACCGCGCGCCTCGACAAGGACTCGGCCTGGTCCAGTCGGCCTCGCCGGCGATGGTAGTTGCCGAGGAACTCCAGCGTGGAGGCGAGATCCCGGCTGTCCCCCAAGGGCTCCAGCCGGCGGACGGCGCGCTCGGCCCACGGGAGGACGTCGTCTTCGTCTCCCCTCTCGAAGGACGTCCTAGCGAGGGATGCTTCCACGCGACCTACCGAAGCCTCGTCCCCGACCGCCTGGTAGCGCTCAAGGGCCGTGTGCAGGAATGCCTTGACGTCGTCGGAGTCGGCCAACCCGCTGGCAGCGCGCGCGGTCGTCTCCGACAGTGTTGCCAGCTCCGCGGGCGGCAGTCCGCTTCGCCCACCGAGTTCGAGGGCGGCCTTGTACCACCGGAGAGCCTCGGCCTGCTGCCATAGCCGCCAAGCCCGGTCTCCGGCGAGCGATGCCCACCGGCACGCCGCGGACTCGATCTCCCGGTCGCCCTGTTCGCCCAGCTCGTCACGGTACCCGACCGCCTGGAGGTAGTGGGCCGCCACGACCTCGGACAGCTCCTCTCCGCGATCGCCTGCTCGCTCTTCCGCCCACTGGGCCACGTCAACGTGCTTCGCGGCGCGGAGGGCCTTCGGCAACGACTCGTACGCGACGTCACGGATCAGGACGTGGCGGAAGGCGAACTCGAGCTCGCCCGAGAACACGGGAGGCTCTCGAGGGGTGATGAGCTCCTTCACCCGGAGCCGGCCGAGCGCTTGCCGGACGTCGGCCGGATCCCGATCGGCGAGGCGGGCCACCGCCCCCGCCCAAAAGGCCCGGCCCACCACGGCGGCGTCTTGGAGCAGCGCCTTCTCCTCGGGAGGGAGGCCGTCCAGACGCGTCGCGATGAGGGCCTGGATCGATCGGGGCACGTCGACCTGCTCCACCGGCCTGGCCAGCTCCAACCGGGAGGCCTCGGTGGCCCGGAGTACGCCCTGATCGATGAACATCCGGACGATTTCCTCCGTGAACAGCGGATTGCCCTCGGTGCGGTCGGCTACGAGGCGGCGGAGATCCTCCGGAAGCGGCCCTCCGAGGAGGTCCTCGAGCATGGCCTCACTCTCTTCTCGGGTCAGCGGGTCGAGGTAGATTGCGGAATAGTTGCGCTTGCCCCCGCCCCACCCAGGACGAAGCTCGAGCAGCTCCGGACGGGCCAAGGTGAGAACGAGGAGCGGGCCCTGGGCCCAGTCGGCGAGGTGTTCAACGAAGTCCAGCAGCCCGGCGTCCGCCCAGTGGATGTCCTCGAGCACCAGCACCACCGGCAGACGCGCGGCCATCCGCTCCAGGAATCGCCGCCACGCGTCGAACAGCTCCTCACGGCTGAACGTGCCAGTGCTCGCTCCCACCAGCGCCCCCACCTGCGGGGCGATCTCGTCGATCCCGAGCTGGTCAACGGCTAGGCGGGCTTTCTCCGCAGCGACCTCGGGCGGATCGTCCTCCAGGATCTCGCACTGCGCCTTCACCGCTTCGGCTAGGGCTGAGTAGGAGACGTTGCCGTAGGCGAGGCACCTCCCCTTCCGCCAGTAGGCGAGCGTGGGAAGGGACTCGAGGTATCGAAGGAGCTCGTAGGCCAGGCGGGACTTGCCCACCCCCGCCGTCCCGAGAACGGTAACGAGGGCGGGCCGACCCTCGGTATCCACGCGGTGGAAGATCTGACGGAGCAACGCGAGCTCGCCGTCGCGCCCCACCAGCCTCGCCTCGAGTCCCAGTCGGGGTCGTTCCCCGCGCCGGCGCATCTTCACCCGCAGGGCTTGCCACGCCGGGACGGGTTGCTGCTTCCCCTTGAGGGCCAGCGGCTCGAGCTCCCGGTAGTCGATGACCTCCTTCGTCGCCGCGAACACGACGGGGCCCACCACGATCTGCCACGGCGCGGCCGCTGTTTGCAGCCGGGCGGCAGTATTGACAGCGTCGCCAGTGAGCATCCGCTCACGCGGCCCGGTGGCACGCTCCAGGTCGACCAGCACCTCACCCGCCTCGACGCCGATCCGCATCTCCAGGCGCGGCTGATGCTCCGACGCGAATGTCCGGTTCAGCTCCCCGAGAACGGCTTGCATCTCGATGGCGGCCCGAACCGCGCGCTCGGGATCGTCCTCGTGAGCCGTCGGGACGCCGAACACGGCAAGGATGGCGTCGCCCATGAACTTCTCGACGAGCCCGCCGAACCGCTCGATCTCCCCGGCCAAGCGGTCAAAGGCCCGACTCACCACGGACTGGATGACCTCGGGGTCCTCGGCCTCGGCCAGGGACGTGGATCCAACCATGTCGGCGAACAGAGCGGCGGCGAACTTCCGTTCCTTACGCGTGGCCGCCGTGGTAGGCGATAGTGGACTGGCGCACGCGAGGCAGAAGCGAGCTCGCGCTGGATTGTCCTCGCCGCAGTTCGGACAGACCGCCATGAAGGCAGTCTAGGTACTCAGGCTCTGCGAGGTGCGGGAGAGATCTACGCGACCACCACTCGGAGACGGAGACGGAGACGGAGACGGCCAGCCCGGCCCAATTAGTGCTGTGTCTCAAGAACGGCTTTACAACGGTTGACCTTCGCGAGGATGGACTCGACTGATTCCCTAGCGAGGATCGGATGTCAAGTCGGGATGACCACCTCCTTGACGACGGGGGCTTCCCGGCCGACGATGGTCACCGGGGAAGGCCGCCTCGTTGCCGCGCCTCGAGCGCTGGCCTGAACATGTCCCGTGAGGACTTGGTGAGGGGCCTTCCCCACCTTCTTGCTCCATCGACGCCGCCGGACCTCCTCGGGCACCGCGAAGGGGGGCGCGAGCTCCGCCCTCAGAACAACGCGGACGAGAACGTCGCCGGAGGGGGCCCGGGCCCGCACTGCACACGCCTTGTCCAGCCGGTTGCGCAGGTACCGTGGCAGTGGCGTTCCTGCCTTGGGCCCCACCGCCAACTCGTAGAGACCCAGATCGACGGACTCCTCGGTTGGAACCATTGACCGCAGCACCAAGGCGAACTTCGATCCCGTCACCATCAGGCGATCCGGAACCGGCTGCCACGTGCTGCCGTTCAGCGAGTACTCACGAGCGACCGTGGGCGTTCCGAGGAAGTCGCGCGGCGTGCGCACCAAGAGCACGGTCACCGGGCTCGCGTCGGCACTGGCGAACGGCTGAACCTGGGTTCGAGGATGACAGGCCGAGCCACCGTAGCCCCACCAGGTCACACCGACCGCGCGCTCCTCGGCCATCTTGCGGTTGACGATCGCCTCCCAGGCCTCTCCGGCATGCACACCAACCTTCATCATCAGGATCCTGGACGGCGACCGGCCCATGTCCTCACGCACCTGGGTGCTCGGCCCTGAGCCACTCACCGAGATCGTGGGCCTGAGCGTCGTGAAGCAAACGATCCTGGATTCCCCTGGGCACCCCTCCCCGCGGAGACAAGGGACGACCGGAGCCCCGAACGTACCGAGGAGACGACGGCCTCGGCCGTCGTGGGGCGCGAGCCTCGCTGCCCAACGGGCTTCGAGATTGGATGGGTCAGCCGGCGTTCGGCATGGTGGGCTGGGTGGCGGCGGAACCCTCCAGGAAGCGCGCCAGCTCCTCCGCCTCGTCGTCGGGCAGCGACAGGGCCGCAACCACGTGGTCGTCCTGCCAGATCGACACCCGCACGTGGTGGTTCGGGACCCGAACGGTCCCGTCGGCGGTGTGGAGTTCGAACTCCTCGACATAGCGGCTGACGCGGAGGGCGAGGCCGGGGTCGTCCTCGGCCACGACGGGGATCGACCAGAACCACCGGCTCACCTTGGGACGGCGGGGGGGAGGCCCGGTGACCGGGAGACGTTCGCCGCACGACGAACAGAACCGGTGCTCCTGGGATTGTTCGACGCCGCACTTCGAACAGAACATCCCGCTCACCCCTGCGGATTGGTCACCATGCGCAGCGCGGTGAGGTGGGCGCAGTCGCCCGGCGTGCCGCACGAGGACCACCAGCCGCGCTGAGGATCGAACCCCAGGTGATGCGTGCCGCTCTGGCCCGCGCACACCGCGCCGATGTAGCCACCGTCCACGTAGACCACCGTGAGCCGGCCTTCGGCCAGATACACGCGGGCGCGCGAGTCGATGTCATCGAACAGGTCCGCCTCGCGTTCGCGTTTGCGCTTCCCGGCCATCGCCACCCATTGTGCACTCCTTGGCCCTCCGAGGCCATCTCCGCCCGGTGGCACCATGGCCGGGTGGAAGTGCAGGCGTTCGTGAGAGGGTTCGTCCTCACCATCGCTCGGCGAGGCGTGCCCGGGTACCGGACGCCCTCACCGCAGGACCTGGCCGGGATGGCGGGGGCGTTCGACGCGCTGCGACAGGGTGACGCCGAACGCGCCGAGGCGATGGCGGAGCCGTACGGGTACGAGGTCCTCGAGCTGTCCGCGCCGCAGCGCCGGGTGCTGGCACTGGCCGAACGCCGCGGTCCTTCAGACGGCCGGAGGAACGCGTGGGGCCTGTACCTGGTGGCGCCGGACGCACCCTCGGCCGTGGTGGTGGAGGTCCCCCACCCGCTTCACGACGAGGGAACGGAACGCATCGGCGCCGAACTGTTCGAACAGGCCGGGGCCAGGTACCTGTTCGTGGCAGGGGCGCACCGCCTCGCCGTGTCAGGTGGCGTGGCCGACGTGGCCCATCAGGAGGCGAGCGTGTTCGAGGCGCTGCACCGGCGCGCGGTCGATGGCGGCGGACCGGTGGTGCAGCCACACGGTTTCTCGGGATGGTCTCGTCCCCCGGGCTACGGCGATGTCGTGCTCTCCTCGGGGACGCCGCAGCCGGGCCCGCTCGTCTCGGCGGCAGCCGCCTCCATCTCCGCGGCCGGCGTCCCGGTTTCGATCTACGACGGCCGCGACGTCCGAACGTTGGGAGGCGCCGCGAACGTCCAGGCTGCGTCCAGCCGGGCCGCGGGCGTTCTCTTCCTCCACGTCGAACTTTCGGACCGGGTGCGTTCGGACCCCGGCCTCCGCCGCCGGGTCACCGCGGCCCTGGCCGCCGCGATCCGGTGAGCCCTACAGCACAGCGAGCGCGCTCACCCAGGCCGGCGCTGGGAGGAACAGCTCCACGTTGCGGTCGGACGGCTGCCCCGGACCCTTGGAGTCGAACCCGTACTGCGGGTCGTTGGCGCAGAGCTCGCGGTTGATCGAGGCCAGCCTGGCGAGGCCCACCAGCCCGCCCGGGTCCGGATGCGAGGCGTGATCGACCATCGAGCAGATGATCGACAGCGCGCCGTCCGTTCGATGCGCGATCTCCACGATCCAGCTCTGCGAGGTCCAGTCGATGTGCGCCGCCGTCCCGATGTCCCAGAACCCCGCGGTCAGCCCGCTCGGGTCCGGCATCGGCGTGATGACGTTGTCGTGGGTGTGACCGTCGACCCACGCGATGACGTTCGGGAAGCGGTGGACCAGCGCCTCGACCTGATCGCTCATCAACCGTGGCAGGTCGTTCGACGCGGGGTCGTCCGGGTTCGGGTCCTGCAGCGGGTTGTTCAGGCTGCGGATGCCGTGGTGGGCCCGTCGTGACCTCGTTGCCGCTGGCGTCGTAGTAGCGCGAGTGGACTTCGATGAGCCTCGCGGTCAGCCAGTCGAACTGCTTCTGACCGATGCTGCCGTCCGAGTAGCCACCGGGGTTCACGGTATCGAGACTGATGAACCGGAACACCGCCTGGTCCTGGACGTAGTAGACGATCTCCTCCGGACTGGTCCGGTTGGCCTCCGTGAATCCGTGGCCGACCGGCGTGCCCGTGGTGTGGAAGAGCTGTTCGATGTACTCGTTCCGCCGGATGTTGCGGCGGTCGGCGTCCGCCGTGACGAGATGGGTGGGCAGGTACGTGGTGCCGAGGCCGGTGAACGGATCGCACAGGTTCAGCCCCGGCGGCGGCCCGTCGAACTTGAGCGGACCGGTGGCCACGGCGGCCAGCGCGGCGTTGCGCGGTGCGTTCCCCTGCATCAGGCCGTCGTGGTTGCCGAACGTCTGGTCCTTGAACTGCTCGTTGTCCGTGTTGTCCCCGGTGGCGATGACGAACTTGAACGGCTTGCCCGTGGCCGGGCCCACACGGATCCGGCGGATGGCCCGGATCATCGCCTCCTGGACCTGGAGCGCCAGCGCCTCGTGGGGACGGAACGCGGCGTCGAAGGGGAGCGTGCCGCACTGCTGTTCGGAATAGCGGTCGAGGAACTCGACCCGGCCCGGCGATTGGGCGTCCACGAGGTGGCTGTCCGTGAAGTGGACGAACGACATCGCGCAGTGGATCGGGGCGTACGACGCCGGGTGCAGGTCGGTGCGCGGGAGGTGCGGCTCGCCCGCCCCGAACGTCAGACGATAGTACGAACCCAGCGTGCCGTCGGCGAGCTTCGAACCCTTCACGATGGTCTGGTCCAGCGTGGTCGGCCCGCCGGACGCCGCGGACAGATCCGCCGCCCGGGCCCATGGCACGCGGGCGAACGACGCTGCGGCGGCGCCACCGGAGAGCTTCAGGAAGTCGCGACGGGACAGGCACGGCGTGGCGGCACAGACCTTACCCCGTTTACCAGCGAACGATACGGCCGTCCACTACTCTTTCCGGGCTCCGGGGACGACCGGGAACCGCCCGCGCGAGCACGTGGAAGGAGGCGACCATGGCAAGGGCGATCTGGACCGGCTCGGTGGCGTTCGGCCTGGTGAACATCCCGGTTCGGCTGTACAACGCCACCTCGCCCAAGGACGTTCGCTTCCGGCAGCTGCAGCGGGGGACGGGCCGGCCCATCCACTACGCGCGGGTCACGGCGCCTCCCGAAACCCGAACGACCTCCGCCCTCCCCTCTTCGTTCGCCGAGCGGCCGGCCGAACGCGAGACGGGAGCGGACCATCCGGTGCAGGCCGAGGCCCCGCCGCCGGAGACGATGCGCGAACACCAGGCGCCCGCTCCGGTGATACGGACGCAGGAGGACGTGGCCTACGAGGACGTGGTGAAGGGCTACGAGATCGACCCCGGACGCTACGTGGTGGTCGATCCCGGCGAGCTGGAAGCCCTGGAGGACGAACGTTCGCGTTCGATCGACATCGAGGACTTCGTGGACCTCGCCGACATCGATCCGGTCTACTTCGAGAAGAGCTACTACGTGGCGCCGCAGCGCGGCGCGGAGAAGCCGTACGCCCTGCTGGTGGCGGCGATGGAGCAGGCCAGGAAGGTCGCTATCGGCCGATTCGCCTTGCGGCGCAAGGAATCTCTGGCCGCGATCCGTCCCGTCAGCGGCCTGCTGGTCCTGGAGACGCTGTTCTATGCGGACGAGGTTCGGGACCGATCCGAGGTGGCGGGCATCGCCTCCCTTCCGGCGCCGGGCGAACGCGAACTGAAGATGGCGGACATGCTGATCGCGTCGATGGCGACCGACTGGGACCCCTCGAGCTACCGGGACACGTATCGCGAACGGGTCATGGACCTCATCGGCTCGAAGGTGACCAGCGAGGAGCCGGTGGTCGCCGAGGAAACCGTGGCGCCCGTCGTCCCGGACCTCATGGCCGCCCTGAAGGCGAGCGTCGAGGCCGCCAAGTCCCGGCGTCCCGCCGAAGCCGAGGGCAATACCGACGAACCTGCCCAGCCACGCAAGCGTCGACGAACGGGCTGACCGCACGGAAGTCGTGGCCCGCCAAACCGGAGGGCGCACCTTCCGCGCGCGTAGTGGTCACGCCGCCTCCGTCGGGTCGAGTTCGACCCCCGACAGCCACATGCGTTCGACGTGCGCCTGCGCGATACGCGCCGGCGCGACTGTGGTGAGGTCGGTGTCCAACACGCACAGGTCGGCGCGCTGTCCGGCAGCGATGCGGCCGGCGCGGCGTTCGTCGAACGCCTGGAACGCGACGTTGCCGGTGGCCGCGGCGACCGCCTGGTCGAGCGTCAACCGGTGGTGCGGCAGCCAGCCCTCCGGCGGCCCGCCATCCTTCGTCTGGCGGGTCACGGCGACGGCGATCCCCTTGAGCGGATCGGGCGAGGTGACGGGCCAGTCGCTGCCGAAGCTGATGCGGGTCCCTCGCCGCCACAGTTCACCGATGGGGTACTGCAGCGAGGCGCGCTCGGGGCCGAGACGAGGTTCGGTCAGCTCGAGCATCAGATGGTCCTGCTGCGCCCACAGCGGCTGGAAGCAGGCCGTCACCCCCAGTTCCGCGAAGCGCGCTAGGTCGTGGGAATCGACCACCTGGAGGTGGGCCAGGACGGGCCGGCGGTCTCTCGGACCGTTCGAATCGATGACGTGTCGAACGACGTGCAGGGCCGTTCGAACCCCGGCGTCGCCGATGGCGTGCAGGTGAACCTGGAACCCGTCGGCGTCGAACGCGGCGGCGGCCTCCCGCAGCTCCCTCGGCTCCCACACGAGCGAACCGCGCGAACTCGGGTCGTCCGAGTAGGGCTCGAGCATCGCTGCCGTCCCCGTCTCCACCACGCCGTCCACGAAGATCTTCACCGTGTTCGCGCAGAGGTGGGTTCGACGCGCGACCGCGTTCGCACGTGTCTCCCGGAACAGGTCACGCTGGTCCCGCCACGACCCCGGCTCGGCCCGGAGGCCGAGGTTGACGGCAACGGGCAACGTGTCCGCCTCCAGGTACGCGGCCGCGTCACCCGGCCCCGCCGAGGCCTCCTGCGCCCACGCGATGCCGACCGACCGCAGCCGGAGCAGCGCGCGGCGGAGGTCGTTCGTTCGAACGTCGAGGGAGGGCTCCGGGACCAGCCGCCATACCTCGTCCGCGGCCGCCTCCAGCAGGGCGCCGGACGGCGAGCCGTCGCCGCGTCGAATGATCACACCCCCCGCCGGGTCATGCGTGGCGAGCCCGAACCCCGCCCTGCGAAGGGCCTCGGAGTTCACCCAGGCCGTGTGGAGGTCGCTCGCCCACAGGAAGACCGGCCGCTCGGTGGTGGCCCGGTCAAGATCCACGGCGTCGCCGCGTCCGGCGGCGAGCAGCGCGGGGTCGTAGCCGATGCCCGTGATCCACTCGGCGCTCGGGGTCGCCGCGCCGAACTTCGCCACCCGTTCGGCGACCTCCTCGACGGAGCGTGAACCTCGAACGGGCGCTCCCGCCAGCATCCGCGCGCCCCACACGGGGTGGACGTGGCCGTCGCGGAACGCCGGGACGAGCGTCCTCCCCGTCAGTTCGACGCGCTCGACGCCGGGGCCGGCCAGCGCTTCGGCCTCCTGATCCAACGAGGTGATGACCCCGTCGCCGATGGCCACGGCCGAGGTCCGAGGACGGCCCGGATCACCGGTGAGGACGGTGCCTCCCCCGAACACGATCGTTCGCGCGCCCACGGCGCACAGGATGGCACCTCGGCCGCAAGGGGTGAAGCGGAGACGACGAACTCAGGACTGGTCGCGCGCGGTGAGGACGCAGAACTCGTTGCCCTCGGGGTCGGCCATGACGACCCACGTGACGTCCTTCTGACCCACGTCCGCGAGGTTCGCCCCGAGCTCCTTCAGCCGTTCGACCTCCGCCTGCTGGTCGTCCGGATTGAGGTCGATGTGGAGGCGGTTCTTCACCGCCTTCTCCTCGGGGACGGGGACGAAGATGAGGCCGGGGTAGGTGTGGTCGTCCTTGGCGATGACGCACTCGTCCGGCGCCTCGTAGACGACCTGATAGTCGAGGACCGCGGCCCAGAAGTCCGCGAGCGCGGCCGGGTCCCGGCAGTCGATCACCGTCGTGTACCACCTGCTACTCATGGCCGCAGATGCTCTCACAAACGCCAGCTCAGTCTCGCGGGACCGAGTAGAGGCGCCACACGCCCGGAACCCCCTTCAGTTCGTACTCGCCACGATCCTCGAACACGAGCCCCGAGCCGGCCACGAGGTCCTTCACGGTCCTTGACACGAGTACTTCGCCGGGTCCGGCGAGCGCGGCCACGCGCGCACCGGTGTGGACGGCGATCCCCCTGACCTTGCCTTCCACGAGCTCGCACTCGCCGGTATGCACCCCTGCGCGGATTTCGACGCCGATCGCTCGAAGAGAGTCCACGATCGCGGATGCGCAGCGGACTGCGCGCGCCGGACCCTCGAACGTCGCCAGGAAGCCATCGCCCGCGGTATCGATCTCCGTTCCCCGATATCGGGTGAGGAGCCCCCGGACCCTCGCGTGGTGTGCTTCGAGCAGCACCTTCCACTTCCGGTCGCCGAGCTCGACGGCCTTCACGGTGGAGCCGACGATGTCCGTGAACAGGACCGTCGCCAGGACCCGGCCGAAGTCTGCCTCTTCATCGACCAGGCGCTCGAGGAACGCCTCGACCTCCCCGACCACAACGTCGCGATCCCCGGCCCAGGGAAGGTGGTCGGCCCCAGGCAGCTCGACGAACTGGGCCCCGGCGATGCGGTCGGCGAGGTACCTGCCCTCCTCGATCGGCTCGACCATATCGCCCTTCGCGTGCAGAACGAGCGTAGGAACCTGGATGGTCGGGAGCACGGCCCTGATGTCGAGGTCCTTGAACATCTCTTGGAGCAAACGGAACGTGGACGCCGTGGCTGCAAGGCGCATGCTCTCCGCGAACCACTGTCGCACGCTGGCGTCGGAGACGAGGCTCGGGATCACGACGTCCATGGCGAAGTCCGGGTAGGAGGTCTCCCACGTCTCCTCAACCAGACGCGCCTCCTCCCGCCACTGCTCGTCGGTCAAGCCCCACGGGTAGTCGGGCGCCCACGCACCCCTGGCAAGTGAGCCGTACAAAACGAGTCCAGTGGCGCGTTGCGGGTACGTGGCCGCGAACAGCGCGCAGGTGGAGCCTCCTTCCATCACACCGAACAGGACCGCACGCTCGGACCCGACGGCATCCAACACTGCGGTGATATCGCTCATCCGCGACTCCAGGGTGGGGACGGCGCTCCCGGATACCGGATCGGAAAGGCCCGTGCCGCGCTGGTCGATCATGATCAGGCGGGAGATCATCGAGAGTCGCCGCAGGAACTCGGCGTACGGCGGACACTCCCACGCATACTCGAGGTGCGACGCGATCTCCGGCACGTACACGAGATCGCCCGGGCCCCCGCCGAGCACCTGATAGGCGATCCGCGTCCCGTCGAGGGTCGTCGCGTACCGGGTCTCGGGGATCACGAAGAGCGTTTCCTGTCCCGCAGGACGCTCAACGTCCAGCGGTCATGATCTCGGCAACCTGCGGAGCCGCGAGCAGCCGGTTCGCGCGCTCGGCGGCCAGCCCCTGAGCCACCTCGCGGATCACGCCGGCCGCCTCTCGGAACGCCCGTCCAGCGCCGTCGTCGTCTCCTGCCGCGTACAACGCCTCTCCGAGCGCGCCCCGGGTCCCCCAACGGCCGGGCGGGCTCCCGAGCTCGTCGGCACCGGCCACGGCTGTTCGGAGTTCGGCGATCGCATCGACGGGACGCTTCATGTCCATCAATGCCCGCCCGAGCGTGGCACGCGCCGCCGTCTCGTACTTCTGCCGGTGGACGGACCGAGCCATCCCGATCGCCTTGTGGGCCCACTCGGCGGCCGCCTCGGGCTCGTTCGCGCCAAGCGCGATCTCGGCCCGGGCCCACACCATCTTTCCGGTGAGGAGCCACCGCTCCCACCCCTTGCCGTTCGCCACCTCGTCCCAGACGGAGGGCCACCCTGCCTCGGCCCTGCCGATCTCACCTTCAAGGAGATCGGTGAAGACGAGATCGACGAGCGAGTTCAGGCGAGGCATCAGGAAACCAGCCCAACCCTGCTGTTCGAGCGCTTCCTCGCTCCGGCGCCTCGCTTCCTTCAGATCGTGGAGCTCCCGAAGGGCCGTCGTCGAATAGTTCAACGGAACGCGAACGGGCCGGCCGAGTTCGCGACCGAGCGCGATGGAGGTATCGAACAGCGAGAGCGCCTCCTCGTATCGCCCCATCGCGGTCAGTGTCAGCCCCTCCATGCCGCCGCCCCGAAGCCTGAACTCGGCGCTGTTGGGGTCGACAGCATGCGCACCGGCCGCCCGAGCCATCGTCAACGCCTCTTGATAGTCGCCCGTCCAGTAGTACACGTCGGCCATGAGATGGTTGTGCTCGGCAAGCTCCGGCAGCCTCGTATCCGGGACCCACAGCTGGAGGGCCCTCTCACCGAGCTCGGTCGCGCGCTCGAGGTCGCCCGCTTGCCCGCGCATGCCGTGGGCGTGACTGAGCCGGGCGATGGCAGGACCCAGCATCTCGTGCACATCCAGCCGCGCCGCGAGCTCGACTGCCTGCTCGGCCAGCGCCATGGTCTCCTCGGTCTGCTCGGTCCACACGGTAGCGTGGCTCCTCGCGAGGATCGCTTCGAGGAGATCGACGCCGTCGAGCTCCGGCATGAGCTCAGCCAGCTCCTGGTTCGCGCGCTCGAACTCCTCGAGGCGCGACAGCGCCAGCCCCCGAAGCAGACGGATCCGTGTTCGAGCCTGGTCGTCGGCGGCGAGCTCCAGAGCGGCCGAATACAGCTCGATGACCTCATCCGTGGCGAGCGCCTCCCGTGCTCGCTCGGCGGCCAGCAGGAGGTAATCGATGGCGCGGGCATCCTCCCCCGCCTCGCGACAGTGGTGGGCGAGGAGCCGCGCCAGGTCGCGGATCTGGTCGCCACCGACGCCCTCGATGTAGCGGGCGACGACGGCGTGACGGGCTCGTCGTTCCGCCCGGGTCAGCGTGGCGTAGGCGACCTCGCGGATGAGGATGTGTTTGAAGCTGAACTCGGTGTCCCCGCGAACGCGGCTCGACGGTTCCCTGCGCACGAGGTCCCTGGCTTCGAGCGAGTCGAGCGAGCGGTCGGTGGAGTCGCGGCTGCCGAGCGCGAGGAGCGCACCACGCCAGAACGTCCTGCCGATGACGGATGCGTCGAGCAAGACCGCCCGATCGTCCGCCGGCAACGCGTCGAGGCGGGATGCGATGGCCGCGCGTACGGTCGTAGGGAGTTCGGAATCCGGGTCGATACCTTCGGCCAGAGCGGCCGCCAGCTCCTCGACGAACAACGGGTTGCCGTCCGCGACCTCGGCCAGGCGGTCGATGGCGGGCGAGGCCGTCTCGCCGCCGAGGAGATGGGACGCGATGGCCGCGGCCTCGCGCAGGGAGAGCGGCTCCAACGAGATGGTCGTCTGGGCGACGAGGCCGCTGCCCCAGGTCGGCCTCAGGTCGAGGAGCTCCGGGCGGGCCAGCGCCAAGAACACCGTCGAGGTCTCGCGGACGTGCGCCGCGAGATATTCGAGAAGGTCGAGTTGGCCGCCGTCCGACCAGTGCACGTCCTCGAACACGAACATCGCCGGCTGTTCGACCGAGGTCCGTTCGACGAACCTGCGAGCCGCGAAGAACAACAGAAGGCGTTCGGCGATCGGCGCGTCGAGGCCGAGGCCGAGCAGCAGGGACAGCGACCGGGTGAGTTCGGGGGCCTCTTCCGGCAGCAGCGCCTCGATCACGGCCGAGAGCTTGGTCCTCGCCGACTCCGGAGGATCGTGCTCGAAGATCCCCGCGATCCGCTTCACCTGGTCCGCGAACGCGGCGTAGACATCGCCCGTCTCGTAAGGAAGGCACCGGCCCAGGAGCACGCGGCCACCTTGCCCGGACACGAGCGCCGAGAACTCGCGGGAGAGACGTGACTTCCCGATGCCCGGCGGGCCGAGCACCGTCACGAGGTGCGGGCGGCGCTCGCCGACGGCTCGCTCCCAGATCGACGTGAGGAGGCTCACCTCGCGGTCCCTGCCGACCATCGGCGCGGTCGTCATCTGCCGCTCGGCCGGGGCGCCGACCGGTTCGACGGCGAGCCACGCTTGAACCGGCTCGCGCTTCCCCTTGGCGTCGATCGGCGCCGCTTCCTCGTACCGGATGGACTGCCGCGTGGCCCGGTAGGTCGCCTCCCCGACGATGAGCCTTCCGGGGGGCGCCGCCGTCTGGAGCCTCGATGCCGTGTTCACGACGTCGCCCATGGCGAGCGCCTCGCCGGACCTGTGCCCGGGACCGACGGCGACCACGGCCTCACCGGTGTTGACTGCAGCGCGAACGGCGAGCTCGAGCCCCGGCTGCTCTCGGTTCAGATCTTCGATCGCCTGGAGGACCCGGAGACCCGCACGGACGGCCCGCTCGGCGTCGTCTCCGTGCGCGATCGGGGCACCGAACACCGCCATGACGGCGTCGCCGATGAATTTCTCGACCGTTCCGCCGTACTGTTCGATCCGCTCCTTGACGCGCTCGTGGTAGAGGTGGAGCGTGTCGCGCACGTCTTCGGGGTCGGCCCGGTCCGATCGCGACGTGAAGCCGACGAGGTCGGCGAACAGAACGGACACGACCTTCCGCTCCTCGCGGCCGGCCGTTCGCACGTCCACCTCGGAGCCGCACGAAGGGCAGAACCTCGCACCCGCGGATACCGGTTCGCCGCAGGTCGAGCACGTAGGCATGCGCAAAGAGTAAGTCGAACGCCAGTCGAACGCGAGCGGCGCTCGAGCGATACGTGAGTCGTTAGCTTCTGCCAAGGCGAGCGGAGAAGCGCCTCCGTCTTCATGCCTATGACCTCCCCGAAAACGTTCCGTCACCCGGTCATGTCTAGATTGTGCCTGGATCTGCGGTGCAGTGGGCGCTCCAGGGCTCGAACCTGCGACCTTCAAGGGGCCGGGGCCAGCTCCACGATCGTGGACGGGGGTAGCGGTGGGACCGTGATCACGATCGGCGCGCCGACCGCATCAGTCGTGATCAACATCTCGCAGCGCGTCGGTCGCTTTGAGCGCGGGGCCAGCTCGCAGCGGGCGAAGATCTGGCGCGCCATTCGGAGCGCCTCGGTGGTCTCGGTCTGCCGCGCCAGCCCCACCAGAGGTCTAGGTGGCGGTCGGGCCGGCCTTCGGGGCGACGGCTTCGATGTCTTCGAGCTTCTGGCGCGTGATGGCGGCGGAAACCACGTTGCCCTTGGCCTCGTGCACGGCGAGCGCACTCCTGAGCGCTTCGGCAGCCTCTTCCGTTCGCCCGGATCTCTGGAGGACCTCGGCCAGCGCGACCTGCGATACGCCTCGAAGTTCCTCGTAGTCGGTGGCCCAGGCCCGTTCGACCGATCGTCGGGCCAGCCGCTCGGCCTCCGCCGCATCGCCGAGACGGGCCACAGCTCGGGCTCGGGCAGCATCCCACCGAACCACGGCGTCCACATCGTCTTCGATCATCAAGCGGGCCTTGGCGTCCGCGAGAGCGAGGACCTCGCGCTCCCGCCCGTCCAGCTCCAGGAGCACCAGGGCAAGGTCGGCTGCGACGCTCGCCAGATGACCGGAGTCGCCGATCCGCTCGAGGATGTCGACGCCCTGCCGAAGCGCCGCCTCCGCCGCTTGCAGATCCCCGGCCAGGAGGGCGACGTAGCCGGCCGACCGCTGGAACCCGGCGCCGAGCGCCTTGATCAGGCCGAGCTGGCGCGCCACCTCCGTCCCCTCGTCAAGGAGAGAACGAGCCTCCGAGAACCGGCCGCGCATCGCTTCCAGCTCGGCCCGAAAGCGACTCATGTGGCTCCGAAGCGTCGGATCATCCTCGTGGCCTCGAAGCAGCGCCTGGATCCGGCCGATCGCTTCTCCGGCAGGCGTCAGACCTTCGGCCAGGGCCAAGCCCATCCAGCCCCGCACGTCGATCTCCAGCCGGCGGTCGCCCGCCCGGCGTGCGTGCTCGACCGCGCGCTCCCAGAGCTGCAGCGCGTCGCCGCACTGGCCGGCCCACATCCGCACGATCCCGACCAGCCGAAGCGCCTCCGCCAGGCCAGCGTCGTCATCCAGTTCCTCGAACGCGGCGATCGCTCGTTCCATCTCCGCCAGGGCGTCCGCGTGCGTGGCCTCGGGAGACCTGAGCATCCAGGTGAATCTGTACCGGGTTGCCGCACGGAGCTCGATGCGCCGATCGCCGATGGCCCTCCCGCCCTCCATGGCCCGCTCGAATACGGCGTCGGCCTCCTCGAACCGGCCCATCTCCTCGAGCGACACCGCCAGCGATTGCAGGAGCTCGAGCTGCCGTGGGTCCTGATCGGGCAGCAGGGCGACGGCACGAGCGAGCAGGCTCGACGCCGAGGGCATGTCCCCTCGGTCAAAGCTCCGTACGCCCGCAGACGTGAGCCGCTCGGCCGCGAGGGCGGCCAGCGCGGCCCCTCGTTCGTCCACCGGCCCCAGCTCCGCCAGGTACCGGTGGGCCCGCTCGGCGTGGTAGCCGACGATCTCCTCGTACTCCACGGCCCGCTCTCCGCTGCGCCGCTCCACCCACGAGGCGAACCGGGCGTGCAGGTCGGCCCGGATCTTCTTCGGCAGCGACTCGTAGGCGACGTCCCTGATCAACAGGTGGCCGAAGCGGAAGGCGTCCTCGCCGGCGAACGTGGAAGGGTCGGGCCGGATGAGGTCCTTTCGAACGAGGGTCTGGAGGCTTCGGCCCACGCCCGTCGCCTGAGCCTCGGTGGACAGGTCGGCCACGGCTCCCCACCAGAACACCTCGCCCACCACCGAAGCGCGCTGCAGGACGTCACGGTCGGCCGGATCCAGCCGGTCGAGGCGAGCCGCGATGACCGCGTGGACCGTCTCCGGCGCACCGACCCGGAAACGATCTCCGCGAACAACCCACCGTCCGTCCTCCCGGGCCAGCGCGCCGTCGTCCACCAGCATCCGCAGCATCTCCTCGATGAACAGGGGATTGCCGCCCGCGCCGTCCACGATCTGGCGCCCGACCTCCTCAGGCCCGGACCACTCGCCGAGGAGGTTGCCGACCAAACGCTCGCTCTCATCCGATCGGAGCGGCTCCAGGCGGATCACGGCGCCCGTCTCCCCCCAGTCCGGCCGGGTCTCCAGCAGCTCCGGCCGGGCCAGGCACAGCAGGAGCATGGGATGGCCTGAGGCGAACGTGGCCAGGTACTGGAGGAGGTCGAGGAACGTGGGCTCGGCCCACTGGATGTCGTCGAAGACCAACACCAACGGCTTCTCGGTCGCCAGGCCCTCGAAGCTCTTTCGAATGGCCCAGAAGGACTCCTGGATGGGACCGGCGGTGCCGCCCACCCCGAGGATGGCGGCCAGC
>DAIMKN010000006.1:0-2606 GCA_036721725.1 Actinomycetota bacterium | reverse complement strand
CAACACGGAGTCCACCCTCAAGGATCTCTTCGGCAAGGTCCAGGACAACCTGCGGATGGTAGGCTTCGCGTCCGCTCTGCGGGTCGATCTGGCGCAGCGGCCATGCCCGCTCCCCCGAGGATGGCGGCCAGCCGGTCCACCACCACGCGGTCTTGTCCGGACGGGAGGATTGCGGCGATCTTGGCCTCGGCGTCCTCGGCCGAGGTGGCTTCGTCCAGCCCGATGGCTTCCCGAAGCGCCTCCGCCACGGGCCAGAACGTGATGCCCTCGCCGTAGGGAAGACAGCGACCCCGAAGCACCCGGGCAAGGTCGCCCAGCAACGTCACCACCTCGTGGGTGAGCCGGGACTTGCCCACCCCCGCGTGGCCGATGACGGTCACCAGGCGGCAGGCCGAACCGGTCACGGCGTCCTCGAAGGCGTCCCGGATCGCCGCGAGCTCGTTCGTCCGCCCCACCAGGGGCGAGTCGAAACGCCGGGGGAGAAACTCGGCGCCGGCGTCGACCACCACCAGCCGGTAGGCCGGCAGCGGTTCCGCCTTTCCCTTCACCGCGAGCGGTTCCAACGGTTCCGCGATCACGGCTGCCCGGACCAGTCGGTACGTGGGTTCGCCGAGGAGGATCTCGCCGGGCTCGGCCGCCTGCTCCAGCCGGGCGGCGACGTTCACCGCGTCGCCTGAGACGAACGACTGGCCCGACGCGGGATCGGCCGCCACGACCTCCCCGGTGTTCACCCCGATGCGCGCCTGGATCCGGATTCCCCACCCGCGCTCGATCTCGACGTTCAGGGCGTCCAGCGCCGACTGCATGTCGATGGCCGCCCGGACCGCCCGGAGGGCGTCGTCCTCATGGACCTGGGGAACGCCGAACACCGCCATCACGGCGTCGCCGATGAACTTCTCTACCGTCCCGCCGTGGCGTTCGATCACCGCGCGCATCTCGGTGAAATAGCGCTGGATGACCTCGCGGAGGGACTCGGGGTCGAGCTCCTCACCCAGCGCGGTCGAGCCGGTGACGTCGCAGAACAGGACGGTGACCGTCTTTCGGACCGTGGACACGATCCCGAGTCTACGGAGGGTGAGGGTCACCAGGAGGGAGAATGGGCGCTCACCTGTGACTTTCCTTGTGGGCGCTGCTGGTTTCGAACCAGCGACCTCCGCCTTGTAAGGGCGAAGCGAATGCCCTGGTCAGGGCCTTGAGCAGGGCAAATCGAGTGCCCTGGAGTTCCCTTGAGTGCCTTAGAGTGCCCCCGAGTCGTTATGCAGCTGTTATGCAGGAGGACGCTCTGCGGGAGAAGCTGGGCGACAACCACATCATGCCATTGAGGAAGCTGACCCCCGCCGCGTCGATGAGTAGCGATCCCCCGAGGCTGAACGAGTCATAGACCCACCTCCCGCCGACCAAGTAGGTCCCGCGCCATGGCCGCGTACGATTGGCGAAGCTCGCACAGCTCGAGCGACCCGGGGGAGGGTTCGCATGGCTAGCCCAGCACGCCGCGCTCACCAGGCGTCGATATCCGCGACGGGGGATCGTCTCAGGCGGCTGATGAAGGATCGCGGCGTGTCAGTCGCCGCCCTCGCCGCCGCGACCCGGATCCAACAGAGCACGTTGCGGAACTTCCGTGAGGGCCATCGCAGCCTTCCCGACGACGTCCTGGAGGCGATTGCCAGGGAGCTCGGGACCAGTAAGGACTTCTTGATGGATCGCTCGAAGGGCCCCCGCCCGGTCGCCGGCGATACGCGAGGAAGCCGAACCCCGGAAGCAGTTGCCCGGGTACAACTGTCGGCATGCGGCGGCGGCTGGCGACGTTTGGTAAGCGAGGCTACACTTCGAGGCCGACAACACTCAGGTTCCTGGCGTTCTGCCCGCAGCGGAGAATGAGGAGGGCTCATGGTCGCAAGCTTCGTGGTTGCGTGGGTGGTCCCCGCGATCTTGCTCGTGCTGGTCATCGTGGCGAGCTGGATCGGGGTCCGATGGGCGTTCTCCGAGGAGCTCGGCGCCCTCCGCTCCGCGCCGCTCTTCAATGGGCTGTCCATGAGCCAGCTGCGATCGATCCTCCGGTCGGCCGTGCCCATCGAATTTCGCCCCGGAGAGACGATCGTGAAGGAAGGCGAGAACGGCGACGCCTTCTACCTTGTCAAGGAGGGGAGGGCCAAGGTCCTCGCGGCCGGGGCGGAGAAGGCGACGCTCGGGCCTGGTAGCTACTTCGGCGAGCTCTCCCTGATCGACGGTGGGCCTAGGACCGCCACTGTCGTCGCCGAGAACAAGGTCTCTGCGCTCAAGCTCACCTCGCAGAGTCTTCATCGTATGCTCGAGAAGTACCCATCGGTCGCTCGGCTGATCTTCCTGAAGCTCAGGGCGTTGCTCATCGCCGAGGGCGACTCCGCCCCGTACGCCGAGGACGACCCGATCGATCGAGCAGTGCTGGCCGAGCTGAGCGAGCGCCTGCGGAAGTTCCGCGACATCGATTGGTCGGCGGCGCCGCCGTCCCGTCGACGGTGGCTCCATAGGTAAGGTCTTGCCAGTCGACCCATGTGCGCCGGAGTTGATACCAAGGGATTCCCAGCGGGACCATGGCGAAGCGCCCGGGCCCGCGTCCGGGTCCCGCG
>DAIMKN010000005.1:0-34590 GCA_036721725.1 Actinomycetota bacterium | reverse complement strand
ACTACGACGTGTTCTTCCTGCACTCGGGGACGGAGCAGATCGTGTGGGGTACCTCGTTCTACACGAGCCTGTCGTCTTTCCAGGCCGCAGTCCACAAGGAAGCCAACGGCCTACAGGTCGATCCGAAGTGGGCGAACGCCCCGAGCGGGGACCTCAGCCTCCTGGCCGGATCCCCGGCGATCGACTCCGCGACATCGGGAGCGAGCGGGGAGACGCTCACGGACGCGGTGGGCAAGCCGCGGGTGGACGATCCGAACACCACGAACAGTGGAAGCGGGACGAGGCTCTACGACGATCGGGGGGCCCTCGAGTACCAGCCGCCGGCGTAGCCGGCGGCTGCGTTCGCTACCGGCGGTTCAGCGACCTGAGCGTGGCGATGACGTCACTGTGTCCTCCGATGCTCACGGGCTCGTCCGACCAGGTGTAGAAGAAGTACCCGGTCATCGACGATTGCGACCACAGCTTGTACTGGCGCCTGATCTCGGTGGTGGTGGGCATCCGGTAGTAGCTGTCGCCGAACGCCTGCATGATCCCCCAGTAGTCGCTGATGCCGGCCCTCGCCAGGGCGGCCACGGCCGCCGTGATGTCATGGAACGTGCAGCTAGGATCGACCTTGTTGCACGGGTAGATGTCGACACCCATGATGTCGGCCTTGCCGGCGAACTTGGCGTAGGGATACTGGGTCTGCCCGTCGTTCTCCGAGATGACGATGAAAGAGGGCTTGCTGGGGTCGAGGCTCTTCACCAGGTCGCTCCGGGCCTTGATCTGGTCCGGTGAGTTGGGACAGCTCACCGAGTTCGGCTCGTCGGCGAGGTAGTACGCCGAGATGGCCGGGCTCCCCGCGATCGCCGGTACGTGGCTGCGCACCCAGCTGTTGTCCTCATAGAACCGGCAGGAGTCGTTACTGTAGCCTCCGAGCCAGACCAGCCCTTCCATCCCGTGGGACTGTAGGGTCGCGAGGTCCTCCGCGTAGGCCCCCGTGTTCACAACGTCGAACCCATTCGCCTGGATACGTCTGAACCCGGTGGAGCTGGTGTCGTTCCCGTACACGCCCCGGATCGCGTAGGTCGCCCCCTGGGCGGCCACCGGCGTGGCCGTAACCATCCCGCTCTGGCCGACCACGAACGAAAGCACCACTCCCAATACGGGTATCGATCGTCTCATCACGTGGACCTCGCTGCTTCGCCCGCGGCGGGCCTCGCACTCCGGCGGGTAGCCGAGCGCCTCGCTTGTCGTACGGTACCGCGCGAACCCCGGGAACTCCAGTTAGAACAGGGTCAGGTCTGGTGGCCCGATCCGCGGCGAACGACATGGACGATCGTCCGAGCCAGGATGCCGAGGGTGCGACCGAGCGTCGGGGCGGCCAGATACTCCAGGTCGAGGGCCACCCGGCGAGGGACGAGGGCATCAAGGTAGTGCTGTTCGAGATCGACGCCGGGCGACACGGTGATGGGCTCGACGTCACGCATGCTGACCTGCACGTTCCCGGTGAGCCCGGGGCGATAGTCGAGGATCACGGCGAGCTCAGGGCGGTAGCGCGCCGCCAGGCCGAGCGTCTCCGGCCGCGGCCCGACGAGCGTCATGTCTCCCCGGAGGACGTTCACCAGCTGCGGGAGCTCGTCGAGGCTCCACGCCTGCAGGAGACGACCCACCCGCGTGAGACGGTCGTCCCCCAGTACCGTGAGGTCGCTCCCCGCCGCGGCACCCGCGACCATCGTCCGGAACTTCCACAGCGTGAAGGGCACGCCGCCTTGACCGACCCGCTCCTGCCGGAAGATCGCGGCCCCCGGACCGCTCAGCTTCACCACGGCGGCGATGCCCACGAGCAGGGGCGAGAGGACCGCGAGCCCAACGGCGGAGACCGCCACGTCGAGCGCGCGGCGGGCGCGACCCGGTGGGATGCCCGGTCGCGCTCGCGCGACCGGGCCTCCCCCTCCCGGCAGCCTCATCCGATCCCCGCGGCCATGAACACCCCCGTGAAGGCTCGCGACAGCGCCGTCAGATCCGCCTCCACGCTGTGCTCCACCGACGCGGGGCTGAAGTGGGTCAGCAAGTGGTCGCCGCGGTCGTGGCGCTCGACCAGGCCTTCCCAGAGCGCGTTCGAGACGAGCCCTGGATCCAGAAGCCGGAAGATCTGCCCCTGGTACGGCTGCCGCCACGCCCACACGTCCACGGCACCCGCGCCCTCCTGAAGCGGGATGTCGACGAACGTGCTGAGGTCGGCGGCAGCTTGAGCCGGCCCGCCCTCGTACACACCGGGGTGCGCGAGGGCCTTCCGGGCCTGCACATGGACCTCGCCGAACCATCCGCGCCGGCGGACCTCGTTCCACGCGGCCCGCTGCGCCGCCCCGGCGTCGATCCCCCACGAACGATACGTCGCATCGGCGAACAGGTCCGTGCTGATGTTCACCACGTCGAGATGACCGTACCGAAGGTAGCCGTCGATCTCGCGGAGCGTCAGCGCCGGGTAGCGCGTGTCCGCCTTGCTGAGACATGCTGGCGTCCTCGACCGTGCCCTCGCCAGGCCTGGCGCGCAGCCCAGGTCGGGGACGAGGAGATCGATCAGGACCTCCCGGCTGGGAGCCACCCGGTGCAGCGCCGCGGTGACATCGTCGAGGAACGTGAGGAGGTCAAGAGGGAGGAGCTGGAAGCCGTCCTGGTATCCGATCTCGTCCCCGATCTTGAAGCCCACCACGCCGGGTCGCCTCGCCAGCCGCGCCAGCGCTCGCACCCCCCGTTCGAAATCGCCGCAGCTCGCGAGCCACCGCGTGGACAGGTCGGCTTCTAGCCAGACCTCGAGGCCGAGGGACGCCGCCACGTCGATCGCCTTCTCGTACGGGGTCGTTGTAGGCGGGGCGACGCCTTGCGACGGCGGGCCAGGCGAGGGAGAGATGGCCGGTGAAGAGTCGCTCGGGACCGACTCGGGGGTCGGCCGTTCACAGCGGTACATCGGTGAGGTGAAGGCGGGTGGCAGAGAGGATCGGTCGCCGCGGGGACCGCCGGAGGAGGAGCAAGCGGTCGCCACGAATAGCAGGCAGAGGAAGATGGCTCCGTTCCGATGCCATGGGCGTTCCGCGACCGACGCCCGACGTTCCGACCTCACCGGGCCACCCGGAGTGGCTCATCGTCGTCATCCTCGCGGCGCGTCAGCCTCCTGAAGATCGCGTAGAGCATCGCTGTGCTGGTCAGGTAGGCGGCGCTGGAAGCCCAGGCGGCGCCAACGGCATGGAACCGCGGGATCAAGAGCAGGTCCAGACAGACCGTCACCAGCACGCCGGCGCCCATCGCCAAAGAGTTCATACCGGGCCGGGCCTCACCGTATAGGAACGCCGTGATCACGCCGGCCACGCCTTCCCCCGCCAAGCCCACCAGCAGGATGAAGGTCGGGACGATGGCCGAACGGAAGGCATCGCCGTAGATCACCGGCAGCAGGAACCTGGCCCCGATGGCGAGCGGCACGGCGGCAGCCGCGACGAATAGGCCGGCCCGGGGGATCAGCGTCCGGGCTCCCCGTACCCGAGCACGGCGCTCCTCGCGAGAGAACCGGGGGTAGAGGACATACGTGAGCGCGAGCGGGGGCAGCCTGAGCAATTCGGCGAACTTCGAGGCGACCGCGTAGACGCCCAGCGTCACATCGCCCGCGAGCGCGGCGAGGAGCAGGAAGTCGAGCCGGAGGTTCAGCAGCGAGAGCACCGCCCCGACCTGGCCGCGCAGCCCGTAGCCCGTGACCTCCCGCGCCACCTCGACCGACGGGCGGCCCACATGCCGGAAGAAATGCCCTCGCACCAGCCGCCACCACCCCACGACGATCGTGAACACGTCCGCCAGGACGAGGGCCAGGATCACCGCCACCTCGCCCTTGAGCGAGGCACCGATCGCGATCACATACGCCGGCAAGAACATGAGCTCCTCCAGGATGATGATGCGGTTCGCTCCGGGGAGGTCTCCGGTCCCCTGCGACGCCCCCTTCGCCGTCGCCACGAATAGCTGGGTGAGGACGGTGAGACCCGACAAGGCGATCAGCCTCACGGATACCCCGCGGAAGAACGCCCGGGCCAGGACGGAGGCCCCTGCGACCCAGGCGATGGACCCCGCGATGCCTGCGGCGAGCGCGATCGCGATGATCGTCGGCACCAGTCGGGGGTCCCGCCGGCGGGATCCGGCCAGGAAGTACACGATGCCCGTCGGCAGCCCAGCCGACAGCAGGACACCGACCAGCGATGGCAGCACGCGGAGCAGGGCGAACACGCCAACACCCGACGGCCCGCCGACGCGAGCAACGACGAGCGTCGAGACCGCGAGTGAGATCAGCGCGATCACCCGGGCGAACAAGTTGCCTGTCAGCAGGCGCCGGCTCTCGCCCGGCCGGCCCGAACCGCTTGTCCGCGGGGGTGCCGGGTGGGCAGGCCCGGCGGAAGCGACCCTGTCCTCCGGACGGCTCACCGGTCCGCCGAACGGTTCACCGGCGCCCCCACAGATGCGTCGCGGCGATCACCGCGAGCAACGTCCAGAGATGGCGGAAGTGCAGCACCTCATAGATGCCGGCCGCGACCGCCATGCCCAAGACCGCCCCCAGCAGGGCCGCCGGCTTTGGGATCACCGCGGCGTACCCATCGTCGAGGGGAGCCGAGACGATCGACCAGGTTCGCGCCCCCACGCTCCCGATCAGTAGCAGCAGACCGAGGAACCCGATCACGCCCCGTTCGACCAGGGCGGCGGCGTAGTCGTCGTGGGCTTCCTTCGGGAACCGCGCCTGCTCCTCGATCAGCCGCGTCTCCGTGGAGCCCGGTCCCTCTCCCAGCAGGGTCCCGACCAGGCCCGTCTGGGCATACAGGGAGCGCGTCTCGCGCAGGAGCATGGCCCGGTCGCCGACGCTCTGTCGCTGCCGGCCGACCGAGTCGGCCACCACGCGGGGGGAGCTACCGCGTATCCGCTGTTCGATCGCCAGGGGATGCACGAACGCCGAGGCACCCGCCACCAGACCTGCCGCGACGAACAGGACCGCCACGGATCCGATCACCCCGATCCTTCGCGCCAGGAGTGTCGCCCCGGCGAACGCGGTGCCGACGGCGAGACTGAGGAGACCGCCGTTCGAACCGGTCAGCACCAAGGCCGTTACGAGGAGCGCGATCCCCCCGATCCGAACCGCGCGCCGCCGGGGGACGCCCGACGCCCACACGACCATGATCGAAACGAAGAAGTAGTTCGCTGCCAGGTTGGGGTCCCCGAACGTGAGCGAGGTGCGCGCCCCCGTCCGTGCCGTGATGCCGGCGATGGTGTTGTTGCCCGACGCAACCGCGACCAGCAGCAGCGCCGCCCAGGCGATGCTGCTCCAGGACATGGTGGCCACGACCGCCCGGAGGCCGCGCGAGCTCCGCCCGACGTTCGCCGCCGCGGCCGCCCACCCCAACAGCAGCACATCTTTTGAGAGCGCCAGAGCCCCGAGGCCCCGGGCGGGCCCGATCATCGTGCTCACCGTCCCGGCGAACAGCATGACACCGACCGCCAGGCCGTACGGCAGCCTGGCCACCTGACGCGTCGACCCCATCCACACGAAGGCCACCACGATCGCAGCGAGGATCAGCACATCGTCCGGCCCGCCGTTGCCAGGGCCCGTGGGCACGAGGAGCGGCGTCAACGCCACCGCGGCGCACACCACGCCAACGACGAAGCGGCCGGCCCACGGATCCGCCTCCCGCGGCATCGCCTGCGGGCGATCCTCACCCGCGCGCGCCCGCGTGTCGATCATCCGCCCATCCGTTCGCTCAGGCGGTGGAAGATCTCCAGGTGTCGCGCAGCGAACCCGTCGTGGTCGGCGGTGGCGGCGACATCGATCACGCCGGCCAGGGCGGCATCCCGCCACCGATCGGGCGACGCGCCAAGGCGGGCAAGGCCCGCCTTCAGGAATCCCCGCACGAGATCCGGGAACCAGCCCGCGCCGTCGAGGGCGTGGTCGATGCCCACGCCCCACCGGTCGGCCCGGAGCCCCTGATGCCCGGCGATCGCGCCGCTCCGCCGGGTGTGGCGATCCAGGTACAGCGCGTAGGTGAGCACGAAGCGCACCAGATCCCTTCCGGGGTCTCCTTCGGCAGTCGCCAGCTCCCAGTCCACCACGCCCGTGACCCTTCCGTCATCCGCGAGGATGTTCCCGCACCACAGGTCGCCGTGCGACGCGGCCCGTGGAACCAGCTCCCGTCGCAGGCGGTCCCGGATCGCCGCGAAGCGTTCGAGGTCGACCTCGAGGTTCGGCCGGCCCGCGAACCGGTCGGCCAGCCGGTCGGCCACGGGGCCCGACGGGTCCAGCGGCCCCGGCGAGCCACCAGTGGCGTGCTGGAACGTTTCGAGCCAGGACCCCGCGGCGCGCAGGTCCGCTTCCACGCGTTCCTGCCGCGCCGTATGACGCCAGCGATGGTACGGCGTCGTCATCGGCACGCCCGGGAGGGCGGTCGTGAGCATCGCCTTCCGTCCGTCGACCGGAACCCAGCCCTCGGGGCGCGGGATCGTTGCGGCGATCGCCGGGTCCTCGATCCGGCGATGCAGCTCCTCGAGCACCCGGCGTTCTCGCTCCACCGCCGCCTCGGCGCTGTCCGTCGTGGGGACCTTCAGCGCGAGCGCTGGCTGGTCGCTCCCATGCGGGAACAGGAGCACCGTCACCTTCGGGTTCGGGTCCTTTGACGTAGACACCACGAGGACCCGCATCCCGGTGCGTGCGGCGATGGATGGAAGCGATGCCGGAACTGCGCTCGCAGCCGGCCCCTCGGCGGCCGGGCTCGCGACGTCGCGTGGAAGGGCCATCAGCGGCGGGCGATCGTCACCCTGCCGGGCGCGAGGGCCCGTGCTGCCCTCCACAGCGCGCCAGGGGGTATCAGCTGAAGCACGGCCGACACCGCGAGGGAACGAAGCGGGCCGCTCGGCGGCGCCGTCAGGAAGGTCGAGAACAGGTACCGCCCCGGCTGCGCTGCATCCTCGACACAGAACGCCGGCCTGTCGAGGGAGGGCAGCACGATGACCGACCGCTCTATCCGTAGGCCGGCCCGCGCCGCAACGCGTCGCAGCCTGCCGGCGGCTCCGGCCCCCTGGCTCGAGAGCACGACGGATGCACCCTCGGGGAGCTCCCGGAGCCGTTCCGAGGCCAGCCCGGCGGCACGACGCGAAGGCGGCACTCGGACGTGCACGGCTTCGGGCGGCGCGAGGACCGCCCAAGGCTCCGATACCGAGAACGCCGCCGCTCTCAATTCAGCACCGCAAACGGACGCAATCGGGCGACCGGTCGGACCAGGCCGTTGCTCACCAGGATCCGCAGCGCCTCGTCCACCCCCCGATCGTCGAGCTGAGGGACCTCGATCGGTGCGGCGTCCGAGTAGCGGAAGCGCTGCGTGATCCGCCGGCGGGGGTCGGCCCCAGAGCGCCCCCGCCTCTCGAAGTGCTCGATGATCATTCCGGACCCATGGCACGCGGAGAACAGGCTCTTGGCGGCCCCCTCCGCGGCGACGCAGACATACGATGAGGTGCGGTTCGTGCCCGGCAGGAGCAGCGGCTGGCCGGTCTCGGCGAACGCGGGATGCCCGACCAGGCGCGACGCCGGGTAGGCCCGGCAGGAGTTGTGCCGGTGAACCACCGCCGGCCGTCCCCCGACCTGCTCTTCGTACATCGAGTTGTGCGGGGAGTCCACGATCAGGCGGCTGGCGTGTGGGCCGAAGGCCCGCCGCGCCATCTCGCGAAGGCTCGAATACGTCGCCAGTCGGAACGCGAACCCGTAGTTCATCGCAGCCGCATTGGCCAGCATCACCCGCCGACCTTCCGCCCCGTCCAGAGGGATCGACGGGGATGCCTTCGTGAAGTAGAGCGACCAGCGTCGACTCAGCTCCTCGATCGACCGGGCCGACGCCAGATGGAAGAGGGGCTTCTGGACGGACATCTGCGCCTGCAGCGGCAGCGGGCGATGCTTGCGGGCACCGAACAGGTTCCCGACTTCCCCGGCGAGAACCCCGCCTCCACCATGGAATTGCAGCGTGACCCGACCTGTCTGAAGGCCCAGGCTCACCGCGAGGGGGGGGTCGATCAGCTCCTCGACCTCTTGAAGCTCGACGAAGTGGTTACTCGGTCCGATGTTTCCGAACCGCATACGGGACAACTGCACCACCAGCCACGGCAGGGTCTTGCGGAGGCGGTCGGCACCTCCGTACGGCTCGAGGTCCAGCCGGCCCCTCTCCTCCACGCGATCGATATCGACGGCGTCGACCCCGAAGCGATCCACGGCGAAGTCCCCGCCCTCGACCGCGCACCGCAGCACCTCGCCGGCCGTCAGATCTCGGCGGGCGTTCCTCGGGTAGGGGTAGCGTTCCCGAACCCGGCGGTAGAAGTCGGCGACCGCCACGACCGACGGTCGTTCGAGATCCAGCGCGATCAGGGCCATCCCGCAGTTCACGGAGGCGCTGGTGAGGGTGGGGCGTATCGTCCCGTGCGTCGCCACAGCGATGCTGGACGGCATCTCCATGTTGGCCTTGTGGTGGAAGTCGGGAAGCACGACGGGCGGTGCCGCGAGGTCCGCACCGCGCAGCCCACCTTCCAGCTCGACCAGTGACTGGGGGTCTGCGGGCGCGTCCGGGCTGTCGAAGATCGTCGGGGAGGACCCAGGCCCAGGCCCCTCGTGCGCGTTCCCATCGATGATCCGAACCGTCATGGTGAGGTCTCCGCGAGCGCGAGCAGATCCGCGAGCCTGGCTCCCGGGGATGCGGGCAGGATCACCTCGACGCCCGGCAGCCGCTCTGCGAACCGATCCGCGACCGCCCCGACCGCCGGATGCACCGGGCCCACGCCGGTGCCGGCCGCGAGTGCCGCGGCGAAGCCCCAGTAGCGGCGGAGTTCCCCGGCCGTGTAGGTGCCGGCGATGAGTGATCGCGCGGCTTCTTCTGGCGCGCACGACCGGCTCCGGCCCAACGCTTCCGAGCCACGTTTCAACACCACCACGCGGTCCGGCTCCAGTCGGTCGATCCGGTGGAGCAGCGGCGCCTCACCCCGCCCATGAGGCATCCGGCGGCCGCCCAGCCCCTCCAGGCGGACCGGTTCGACCACACCCCAGACGGAGGTCCCGTCCCCCACGCAGAGGTTGTCGCCGATCGCGTGGCCTCCCGCCCGCACCTCTGTGTCCACGAGCGTCGACTTCCCGAGGCCCGAGGGTCCGGCCAACAGCGGGACGGCCTCGCCCGCGATGCACGCGCACGCGTGGAGCGGTACGCGGCCGCGGAGGCCCGCGACCCACATCGACGGGTACATCAGCAGCGTGGCGCGCGCGAGCAGGCGAGCGCGTGATCGAAGGGCCCAGGCAGCCGCGCGGACAGAGGGTGGCGGCCGCCACCGGAACGTGAACGTGGGCGCTCGTGGGCCTGACGGTGCGAGCTCTGAGAGAAGCAGATCGAATCCCGACGATCCCGCGTTCGCCAGCACGATCTCACGCTCACGTCTCCACGCATCCCTCGCGAACGGCTCCCAGCCGGGCCCGTGGAACGGCTCGGAGGCCGTTTCCACGATCACGTGCACACTGGCCTCCAGTACCGCGCCCCCGGCATCTGACGGGCGGAGCTCGGTGCCGATCGCCTCTCGCATCAGCCGATCGACCCAGCCCAGCTCACTACGGAGCTGTAGGACCTCCCCCGCTGTGACGAGCGTGGCGCGCATCAAGCCGACTCCGCCCGAGCCGGCTCGCCGGTTTCCTTCCCCTCGTCCTCGAGATCGGCCCGTGGAGGACGTTCGTCCTCACGGCCCGTCGTGGCGCCGTACCGGCCTGCGCGAGCCAACACCGACAGGTACGTCTCCTCGATGTCTCGGCCGAGCGTGGTCTCGAGGAACCTGTCGCCCAGCGCGGCCATCGCCGCCCCCGACATCCGGGAGGCCTCGGCGGGGTGGTCCAGAAGGTGTGCGATCGCGCTGGCCATCGAGGCGGGGTTTGCCGGCGCCACCAGGAGCCCGGTCCGGCCCGGAACGACCAGTTCGGGAACGGCGTTCACGGCCGTCGCCACGACCGGCACGTTGCAGGACATGGCCTCCACGATCGAGCGTGGCAGCCCCTCGTACAGGCTGGGGAGGGCGAAGAGGTCGAAGCCAGGCAGGAGCGCTGCCACGTCCCGACGCTCACCCAGCAACAGGAACCGGCTGTCCAACCCGGCGGCCGAGACCGCCTCCTCAACCCGCCGCCGGAGAGGCCCGTCCCCGACCCAGACGAAGCTCACATCCTCTCGCCGCAGGCGCGAGAGCGCCGCCACCAGGTCGAGGGGCGCCTTCTGGTGGTCGAGCCTGCCCACGGTCCCCACGACTCGAACGCCCGCAGGGATGTCCATCCGTCTCCGGGCTTCGGCGATCGCTTCCTCGGTTCGCGGGTGAAACCCCGGGCCGATCGCGCTGCCGATCGCGCGGATCCGCTCCGGTGGCGCGATGCCGAGTCGAACCGCCTCAGCAGCCACGGCCGACCCGGTAGCCAGGAACGCATCGGTGATCCGGCCCAGCCGGCGCTCAACCGCCACGTACGCCTTCCGCCGGATGAAGGATTGGAAGGGGTGGAACGGGAAGCCATGGAACGTGTGGACGGCCGGAACGTGGACCTGTCTCGCCGCGATGCGCCCCAGCGCCCCAGCCTTGCTGCTGTGGGTGTGGACGAGGTCGAAACGGCCTTCCCCGAGCCAGCCGGACAGCTCGCGGATCGCGCGGAGGTCCTCGAGCGGATCGATCTCCGGCCGCATGTGCCGAAGCAGCCCGACATCACGTCCCGCGCCGCGGGCCTGGGGGATCAGGTCTCCGCCGTCCGCGGTGAGGATCGTCACGTTGAACGCCTTGGTGTCGAGTGCCAGCGCGCCGCGCAGTGCCACGCCTCCCGCCCCGGCGATCAGCCGCGTGATCACGACGGCGACCCGGACCGGAGGGGATGCGGGGGAAGGCCTCGCTTCGGATCCTTTCATCGGGCGCTCGGGGTCGGGATCCGGCTCCGTCCCAGCCTCACAGCTCATCCAGGTACGGGGAAGCCGTCACCTGCGCCGGCTCCGTGGCTCGCGCGGGGACGTACTCCGGCACGAGGACCGCGAGCTGCCCGAGGATGGCCGCGATGTCGTTCGTACTGGCAAGCTCGAACAGCCGGTCGAGCCCTCCGAAGAAGTCGGGGGTGATCGGCGACGACTCGATGGCCCAGATGCTGCGATGCCCCGTCGGGACCAGGTGCTCGTGCTCGCCGCAGAGCGACTCTTCGAGCTTCTCGCCCAACCGAAGGCCGGTGTAGCTGATCGTGAGATCCTCCTCGGTCACGTGCAGCTGTTCGGCGTAGTTGCGCACCAGGTCGACGATCCGGATCGGTTCTCCGAGGTCCAGGACGAACGTCTCGCCCTTCTTCGCCATGCTGGCGGCCTCGATCACGAGCCCGACCGCCTCCTCGACCGTCATGAAGAACCGTGCCACGTCCGGATGCGTGACGGTCACCGGCAGCCCGTTCTCGAGCTGCTCAGCCAGGACCGAGAGGAACGATCCGCGGCTTCCCAGGACGTTGCCGAACCGGACCGATGCGAAGGTCGTCGGCCCGCCGGCGTTTGCCTGCAGGACGATCTCGGCCAGGCGTTTCGTCGCACCGAGCACGGAGATCGGGTCGGTGGCCTTGTCGGACGAGATCAGGACGAACCGATCCACGCCCGCCGCGATCGAGGCATCGACGAGGTGCTTGGTACCGAGGACGTTCGTCTTGACACCCTCGCCCGGGTGTCGTTCGAGCAACGGGAGATGCTTGTGCGCGGCCGCGTGGAACACGATCTCCGGCCGGAGGTCCTTGATCACATGCTTGATCCGCTCGCGGTCACGGATGTCGGCCAGGATCAGATCGTTGCTGTCCAGGAGGGCTCGCCCGTCGAGCTGGAGCTGCAGGCGATGCAGGTTCGATTCGTCGTGGTCCAGGAGGAAAAGCTCCTGGGGGGAGAACTCGCGGAGCTGGCCGGCGAGCTCGGACCCCACCGATCCTCCCGCACCGGTGATCAGCACGCGACGCCCGGTGATGTCGGCCGCCGAGCGCGACCGAACCACCTGCATCTCGCGCCGGCCGAGAAGCTGGTCGAGGGGCACCGGGCGGAGGTCGCTGATCCGGACGTCACGCTCCAGGGCCGCGACGAAGGATGGGAGGTAGTCGACGTTGACGGCGGCCGCCAACGCGGCCGCCGCGAGGCGGTCGATCTCGTCCGGAGGCAGCGAGGGGATCGCCACGATCACGCAGTCAACGCCGTACTGCGCGGCGACCCGCTGCAGCTCGGCGGTCGTGCCCAGGATCGCGATCCCATCGACCGAACTTCGGCTTGGATCGTCGTCCAGGAAGCCGATCGGGTCGAGCCCGAACTCGGCCCCGTGGCGGAGGTCCCGGGCCATCGCCCGCCCTGCCGTGCCGGCACCGATGATCAGGCAGCGCTTCACACCCCGTTCTGACACGGTCTCGTTCAACACGATGCCCCCACCGCAGCGATCTCTCTGCAGACGCGGTCGACCTGTTCGTCCGACAGGCTCGGGTACATGGGCAACGAGACGATCGACCGGAAGGCCTCGTCGGCGCCCGGGAACCGCTCTCGGATCCCGTCGGGCAGCAGCCGCTGGAAGTACCCGTGGTGGTGGACGGGGATGAAGTGGACCGAACAATCGATGCCTCGCGCCGCGAGCGCGGTGATCAGCCGGTCGCGCGGCACGCCGAACGCCTGGCTCACCTGGATCACGTACAGGTGCCAGCCGTGCCGACCCTGCCGTGGCCATGATGCGGCGCGCACCCCGGGGATCCCGGTCAGTCCCTCGTCGTAGCGCCGGGCCACAGCCGCGCGCCTGGCCTGCCACGCATCGAGGTGCCGGAGCTGCACACGTCCGATCGCGGCCTGCAGGTCCGTCATGTTCGCCTTCAGCCCATCCACCTCGACCGAGTAGCGCCAACCGTTCCCGGGGAGGTACCGCTGCCACGCGTCGCGGCTCATCCCGTGGAGCCGACCCCTGCTCACGTAGTCGATGAGATCGGGGTCGGACGACGTGATCATGCCGCCCTCCCCGATCGGAAGGTTCTTCGTCGCGTAGAAGCTGAAGCATGTCGCGGCGGAGATCGTCCCGACCGGCCGGTCCCCGACGCACGTACCCAGGGCGTGCGCTGCATCCTCAACGACTCGACTCAGGGGCAAGCCGGCCGCACTCGCCATGTCCTCGACGGGAGCCGGGAACCCGGCGAAGTGCAGGAGCACCATCGCGTCGACGCCTCCAGCTGCCGACACGGCCGCGCGGATCTCGCTCTCGCCGGGCATCATCGAGGCAGGGTCGATGTCGCACAGGATCGGCGTCAAGCCGGCATGGACGATCGCCTGCACGACGCCGGAGAAGGTCATCGTCGAGGTGAGCACCGTCGAGCCCGGCGCGAGGCCGAGCCCCCTCAGCGAGAGCTCGATGGCCTCGGTGCACGAGGACACGGCGATGGCCTGGTCGGCCCCGAGCCACGCAGCGAACTCCTCCTCGAACAGGGCGACCTCCGGACCGGTGGTTACCCACCCGGAGGCCAGCACGCGGGCCACCGCCTCGCGGGCCTCATCGGCGATCTCCGCTCGAGCGAACGGGATCCGTTCGGCGGCGCGGACCTCGGAAGGCGCCCTCACGGCTCCGCCCCTCGCCCCTCGCCCCGCAGCTTGGAGCGGTAGGTGATGACACCGAGCACCGGCTCCCGGGTGCCGGCCAGAAGATCGCGAACCGGTTCGAGCGCTGAGCGTTTCAGCGCGGCGGGAGCGACGACGATGAACCCGCGGGCTCGCCCATCGTGGGTGGCAAGCTCACCGTCCCCGTTGAGCGGGCGAACGAGCACGTGGTGAGGCTCGGGCGACGCTTCGGACGATCCCGACCCCTCCAGACGCTCCGCGAGGTACGTGAGATCCACCTGTCCGTCGACCGCCACCAGTGTCACCAGGTTCACGTGAGCGTCCGACGCGGACAGACGCAGGCGTGCTGCCAGGGCATCGACCTCCCCCGCTCGAGCGTCCCCGAGGGCGGGCGCTCCGATCGCGTGCGCGACCGCCTCGCTGCCGACCAGCGTTGGACGGAACGTCTCGATCAGCGCCGCAAGCCCGATGCCGAGGATCAACCCGATCAGCGCCCCCAGCACGAGATCGGAGGCCCGGCGGGACGAATCGGCGTGCCTGGGGGTCAGCGCGCGTCCGACGATCACCGGCGTGTTGGCCGAGGCGATCGACGAGATCAGGTTGTCTCGCTGGGACTCCAGACTGATCAGCTGCTGTCGCAGGTTGAAGATCTGCTCCTTGGATGGCGTGTGATCGATCTGGACCTCGATCGAAGCGATCTGCTGGTCCGTCGCGCTGATCGTCGACCGGAGCTGCCCCAACGTGATCTGCTCCCGTGTGTTCACCAGATCCTGCACGAGCGCGTTCGCGAGCGCCGCCGCCGCCTGAGGATCGCGGTCCGTGACGGACAGCAACAGCACGTTCGAGCTCCCCAAGGGCTGGGCGTCGACATCGTGCGCGGCCACGTCAACGGCATCTCGCCTGAGGCCGGCGGCGTCGAGCGCCGCCTGCACGTGCGAAGGGGTCGTCACGATGCCGCGGGCGCCATCTGCGACCGAGTCGGCCGCAGCCTGCGTCTGCGGGTCCGCACTTTCGAGCACCACCCGGGCCTGCGCGGTGTAGGTCGTCGGCTGGCGCGCCGACAGCGCGGCGCCGAGCCCGAAGCCGATCACGACGAGAGCGAGCAGGAGCTTCGCGTGATGGCGAAGGATCCGCTGCACCGCTTCGTTCAATTCCATCTCTCGCTCCCATCGGGCACCGATCCAGGCTGTTCCGTCAGCTTCCACCGTCGACGATCGAGGGTGAACCGGCAACGAATCCTAGATGAATTGAATGGGTAGGGTCAACATTCTGTGACGCATCCGATGCGTCGCAGAATGTCCCAATGATCAGCAAGAAGAGCGTACTGGTGTCCTGAGTCGGAGATGCGCTCACACTTTGTAGCGAGGCTCTCGCCAAAGTTCGACAAGGTGGTGTAGGAGTCCGATCGCTTCATCCTCGCGTTTGAGTAGTTGGCCAGCAGCCACCAGCGCCAGCATCACCTCCTCGCGACATCGCCACTGCGGACTCCATGCCGAGGTGAGCCTGGGACCTACATCGGGGACGCTTCTGACGCGAGCGGGAACGCCTTCGCGCCGCGGGGACTACACTCTCGCTCCAATCGAATATCGCGTCCTCGAGGCGGCCGGGTGGGACGGCAATCCCGCTCGGTCCGAAAGAGGGAAGCCGGTGCAATACCGGCACGGTCGCGCCACTGTGACCGGGGAGCGAACCCGAGAGATGCCACTGGCTCTGCGGCCCTTCGAACGACAAGGGATCATGCAGCCGGGAAGGTTCGGGTGAGCGCAGCTTCCACCGCAGGTGAGTGCGGGAAGCCCATCCGGAAGTCAGGAGACCTGCCCCGAGGACGTTCGGCCGTGCTCTTCGCGCAAAGGAGACCGTGTCATGGACGCACCTCGCCGCCGGCGAACGCCGGCTCCCCGCTTCATCGTCCTTTCCCTCGTGGCCGCCGTGGTGACCGCAGCGTGCGCGTCCTCCTCCAAGCCCGGCGTCGGCCCCACCGCAGCGCTGCCGTCCACCTCATCGCCGTCAACGGCCGCCCCGTCGTCCTATCCGCTCACGCTCACGGACGATGAGGGCACGTCGACCACGCTGGTGTCCGCCCCCCGGCGCATCGTGACGTTCGGCCCGTCGGAGACGGAGATCGTCTACGCCCTGGGCCTGGGGGATCGTCTGGTCGCCGACTGCTGCTCGTTCGACAACTACCCGGTTGCCGCCCGCAGCGTGCCGCACATCGAGGGCGCGAACTTCCAGCCGAACCTGGAGAAGGTCGTGGCGCTTCACCCCGACGTCCTGCTCAACACGTTCGCCGGCGGGCAGGCCTGGGAGAAGCGGCTGCGGGGGCTCGGGGTGCCGGTGTTCTTCACCGAGTCGAAGGACCTCACCGATCTGTTCCACGACATCCGAACGCTCGGGCAACTGCTGGGCGCACCCGCGCCGGCGGCCGCGCTTACCGCCCAGATGTCCGCGCAGGCCGCGGCGGTTCAGCAGAAGGTGGCGGGCGAACCTCGCGTGTCCTGCTTCTTCGAGACGTACTACGGCGGCGGCCAGCTCTACACCGTGGGGCCGGGCAACTTCATCTACGACCTGCTGCGACGGGCCGGGTGCGACCCCGTGACCAGCGGCGCCACCAGCGCGAACCCGCAGTGGTCGCGCGAGAAGCTCCTGGCCGAACAGCCCGCCGTCTACCTGGTCGCCTCGGCCCCCGGCGCCACCCCGTCGGCGGTGGAGAAACGGCCCGGGTTCGATTCGCTCTCCTCCGTCACGGCGGGGAAGGTGTTCGTGGTGAACGCGGACCTGGTGACGAGGAACGGGCCTCGAACGGTCCTCGGTCTGGAGGCGCTTGCCAGGGCCCTGCATCCCGCGGCGTTCGGCGGAGGATGAGCCGGCCATGAGCCCGCGGCACCGGTGGGCCTTTCCGGTCCTGGTCGGCCTGTTGGTGGCGGCCGTGCTGCTGGCGGTGGCCATCGGCGCCGTGTGGATCCCGCCGCTCACGTCGCTGCGGCTGTTCGCGTGGAAGCTCCACCTGATCGCGCGGCCGGCGAACGTCCTTCCGTCCACGGCGGTCATCCTGTTCCAACTGCGACTGCCTCGGGTCCTGGAGGCGGCGGTGGTCGGTGCGGCCCTCGCCACCGCTGGGACGGTGTTCCAGGCGCTGTTCCGCAACCCGATGGCCGACCCGGCCATCATCGGGGTGTCCTCGGGCGCGGCCCTCGGCGCCATCGCGGTCATCCTGCTGGGCGGGGGGGCGGCGCTGGGCGGGATGGGGGTGCCGGCGGCGGCGTTCGTCGGCGCGCTGGGGACGGCGTTCCTGGTGTACCGGCTGGCCCGGCTCGGCCCGAGCGTTCAGGTGGCGACCCTGCTCCTGGCCGGCATCGCGGTGGCCGCGGTGATCTCGGCGGGGATGTCCGTGGCGATGTCGCTCTCCGGGCGGGACATCCGGTTCGCTTACTTCTGGCTGCTGGGCGGGCTGAGCGGGGCGAGCTGGCGCGACCTCCTGGCGTCCCTCCCCCTGGTCCTGCTGGGCCTGGGCGGCGCCCTGGCGGCCGTGGGCGAACTGAACGTGGCCGCACTGGGCGAGGAACGCGCGGCGCAGTTGGGCCAGGAGGTCGAACGCTTCAAGCGCGTCATGCTGGCGACGGGGTCGCTGCTGGCCGCGGCGGCGGTGTCGGTGGCCGGGCTGATCGGGTTCGTCGGCCTCATGACGCCGCACATCCTCCGCATGGTCCTCGGCGCGGACCACCGCCGTCTGGTGCCGGCCTCGATCCTGGGCGGCGCGACGTTCATGATCCTGGCCGATCTGGCGGCTCGAACGATCGTCACGCCCGAGGAGATCCCCGTGGGCGCGGTCACCGCGCTGCTGGGCGGGCCGTTCTTCCTGTGGCTGCTTCGGCGCGAACGCCTCCGGGTGCGCGGTGCGACGGCCTGACCGCGCGCCTGTCATCGCTCTGCCGGGCGACACGACCGGGTTGGCGTTCGACGGCGTCACCGCCGGGTACGGGACGCGAACGGTCCTCCGCGATGTCTCTCTGCGCGTTCGCACCCGGGAGATCGTCGGCCTGATCGGACCGAACGGCGCGGGCAAGACCACGGTGATCCGGGTAGCCTCCCGGGCGCTCCGTCCCTCCGCCGGCCGGGCCTTGGTGCAGGGCCACGATCCCTATCAGTTGACGGCTCGTGCCGCCGCCCGCCTGGTCGCCGTCGTTCCCCAGGAGGTCGTGGCGGTGTTCGAGTACTCGGTTCGGGAGATCGTGCTGATGGGCCGAACGCCCTATCTGTCGCCGTGGGGGAGTGGCCGGCCCGAGGACTTCGAAGCGGCCAGGCGAGCCATGGCTTCAGCAGAGGTCGAACACCTTGCGGAGCGTTCGCTGCAAGAGCTCTCGGGCGGCGAACGTCAGCGGGTGGTGCTGGCCCAGGCCCTGGCCCAGGACGCGCCGATCCTGCTGCTGGACGAGCCGACCACGCACCTCGACCTCCGCCACGTCGTCGACATCATGGGGCTGCTTCGCCGCCAAGCGATGGACCGCGGGAAAGCCGTCCTCGCCATCTTCCACGACCTCAATCTGGCCTCGGCCACGTGCGACCGGATCGTGGCGATGAAGGGCGGCCGGGTCAGCGCGGAGGGCTCTCCGGAGGAGGTCATCACCGCCGAGCGGATCGGGGAGGTGTTCGGCATCGCGGCGGACGTTCGGCGCAACGAACGAACGGGACGGCCGAGCGTGGTGCCGCTGGGATGACGCCTCAGTCGACGAGGCCTTGGCGCAGCGCGATGGCCACCGCCTGGGCGCGGTCGTTCGCTCCCAGCTTCTCGAAGATCCGTTCGAGATGCGTCTTGACGGTGTGGGGCGAGATGCCGAGCTCGCGCGCGACCTGCTTGGTGGTCGAGCCGTAGGCGACCTTCTGCAGGATCTCGGATTCGCGCTTGGACAGCGGCGTCTCAGTTTTGTGTTCGACGAACTGCACCTCGTCGATGAAAGCGCGGGTCAGCGCGGGATGGATGACCGCCTTGCCCTCCATGGCCAGGCGGGCCGCGTTGATGAGCTCGTCCACGGTGACGTCCTTCAGGAGGTAGCCGCTGACGCCGGCCCGGATGGCATCGGCGATGGCGGCGCGAGACTCGTCGATGGTGAACAGGATGATCTTGGTCTCGGGGTGGGACTTGCGGATCTGTCGGGTGGCCTCGATGCCGCCCATGCCGGGCATCCGAACGTCCATGAACACGACGTCGGGTTCGAGCTGCAGGACGCTCTCGACGGCCTCCTCGCCGGTCGTCGCCTCGCCGACCACCTCGACCTCGTCCGAGCCGGAGAGTGCCGAACGCAACCCGTCGCGGGTCACGGGATGGTCGTCGACGATGAGGATGCGCATCACCTTGCGCTCATCGCGCGTGGCGGCGCTCAACATGACCCCGGACCAGTCAGACGCATGACGGGCTTAGGATAGACCGACAAGGAGGCCACTTCATGGAAGCATCCGAGACCATTTCCGAACCCGTCACCGAGGACGCCGGTCCCGGGTCGAACGGCGGCGGGCCCGCGAACGTCGATATCGACACGCTCCGCGAGCAGATCCTAAAGGCGCTGGAGAACGTGCACGACCCCGAACTGGAGATCGACATCGTGAACCTGGGCCTCGTGTACGGCGTCGACATCGACGGCGACACGGTCCACATCACCTACACGCTGACCACGATGGGCTGCCCCATCGGGCCGATGATCGAGGCCGAGATGCGCCAGTTCCTGTCCGGTGTCCCCGGCGTGGGGAACGTGGAGGCCGAACTCGTCCTGCGGCCCGCGTGGACGCCCGAGATGATGTCCGACGAGGCCAAGGCCGCGCTCGGCTTCTTCTAACTCCTCGCCTCAGCCGCCCGTCGCCGGCACGGGCCGCCAAGACACCCAGGCGGCGTCCGGCGCGATCTGCCGGCGGTCTGTGCCCTCGGCGCTGATGGTCCACAGGTTGCCATTCGCTCCGGCGAACGCGATGGCCGACCCGTCCGGTGACCAGGCGAACGAGCTCCGGATGTCCGGCTCGACGCTGTAGCTGCGCTTCACGAAAGCCCCTGGCAGGGCGACGGGGTTCGAGCCGTTCGCGTTCATCATCCAGATCCGCGCGCTGGTCCCGTCGTCCTTGACGAACGCGATCCGAGTTCCGTCGGGCGACCACCGCGGCTCCCGAACCTCCGCGTCCAGACCGGTGAGCTGGGTCACGTTCGAGCCGTCCGCGTTCATCACGTAGATGTCCCCGTGGAAAACATCGACGTTCGACACGAACGCGATCCGGCTGCCATCCGGCGACCACGCCGGCTGGGAGTTGTCGGCCGCGCCGAACGTGAGCTGCGTCAGGCCAGTGCCGTCAGGGTTGACCACGAAGATGTTCGAACGACACCCCACGTGCTTGAAGCAGCCCGGTCGTGACGGATCCGAACGGTCGCTTTCGTAAGCGATCCGCGTACCGTCCGGCGACCAGGCGGGCGCCGCGTCGTAGCCGCCGTCGTTCGTGATCTCCCGGACGTCCGACCCGCCGGCGTTCATGACGAACACCTCATGGGCGCCGCCCGTCGGCCCATCCAGCGGCACGAACGGCCGGGCATCGCTGAGGAACGCCACGCGGGAGCCGTCCGGCGACCAGGCGTAGGACACTCCGACGCTTGGCCGTTCGGCGGGGACCTGGTCGGAGAACAGCTGACGGAGTCCGGAGCCGTCTGGCTGCACCTCGAACACCATCGTGGCCGACTCTCCGGGACTCCGAACGAACCACAATGGTCCGTTCCCATGGGCGGCCTGCTCCTTGGGCTGTGGAGCCGTCGGCAGGGGAATGGCCACGGTGGGCGAGTGCCCCGGCCGAGGTTTGGTCACTCGGGGGGCGGCGCCGTGGCGGAGCCCGAACACGACAGCGGCGAAGCCGATCGCCACTCCCACCAGGGCGAGCGCCACCAAAGCGGCGGCGAAGCGCGGTCCACGAGGGTCGTGCGGTGGCGGCCCCGGCTCGCGGCGTTCGATGGCGGGCCACAGGTCCGGCGCAGCGACATCGTCCAGGCGCCGGAGGTGCTCGGCGAGGCGATCGGTCATCGTTCGTCCTCCAGCATCGAACGCAGCCGCTTGCGACCCTGGCTGAGGTGGACGCGGACCGCGGCGGTGGTCGAACCGATGATCTCCGCCACCTCCTTCACCGGGTAGCCGGCGTAGTGGTGCAGGACCACCGCGCCTCGTTGCTTCGGCGACAGCCGCCCAAGCGCGGCCAGGAGCGCCTCATCCGCGGGTACCGGTTCCGGAGCCGGGTGGGCCAGGTCGGCGTCCAGCGAGCCGAACGCCCCCCGCCGTTTGAGCTCTCCCGCGGCGAGCCGGAACGCCGCCCGCCACACCCACCGCGCCGGATCCCTGACCTCCGCGCCTCGCCGCAGCAACTGCGCGAACGCCTCCGCCACGGCGTCGTTCGCCACCTCCGCGTCGCCGGCGAAGGCCAACACCGAGCGCCACAGACGAGCGCCTTGCGATCGGTAGACGTGTTCGACGGCATTGCTTGACGGCGCCTCCTCTGGCTCCACGTCCGCATCCTGCATCGTCCCCACCTCTCCAGGGAAGGGCGAAGGCCGAAAGGTGAAGGTCCCGCTCGCGTTTGCCATCGGCGGCGGACGGTGGCAAGGTATTCCGACCCTGGAGGTAGGATTTCCCACCATGTCACTGGAGGAGGTTGGGATGGTCGACTACACGAACCCCGGAGCGCTCGTCGACACGGCCTGGCTGGAGTCGAACGTGGACGACTCGAACATCCGCATCATCGAGGTCGACGAGGACACCACTGCGTACGAGAAGGGCCACATCAAGAACGCCCTGGCCTGGAACTGGAGCAAGGATCTCCATGCACCGATCGGTCGCGACTACATCGACCAGGAGGGTTTGGCCGAGTTGCTCCGCGCCGCCGGCGGCGGCCCCGACACGACGGTCGTCCTGTACGGCGGCAACAACAACTGGTTCGCTGCCTACGCTTACTGGCTGGTCCGCTACCTCGGGTTCGCCAACGTCAAGCTGCTCGATGGCGGCCGGAAGAAGTGGGAGTTGGAGAGCCGCGAACTGACCTCCGAGCCGCCGTCGTTCGCCGCAACAGAATTCTCCATCGACAGCCCCATCCGCGGGGACATCCGAGCCTTCCGCGACTACGTCCTGGACCGCGTCCGCGAGGGCAACGCCGAGTTCGTTGATGTCCGGAGCCCCGAGGAGTTCCGCGGGGAGAAGCTCGCCCCGGACCACCTGCCGCAGGAACAGTCCCAGGTTCCCGGCCACATCCCCGGCGCCGCGAACATCCCGTGGAGCAAGGCGGCGAACGACGACGGATCGTTCAGGTCGGCGGACGAACTGAAGGCGCTGTACGAGGGCGCAGGGATCACCTCGGACCGCGAGGTCATCGCGTACTGCCGGATCGGGGAGCGTTCGTCGCACACATGGTTCGTGCTGACGGAGCTGCTGGGCTACGACAACGTCAAGAACTACGACGGGTCGTGGACGGAGTACGGCTCGCTGGTCGGCGTGCCGGTCGAGAAGGGCTGAATGTTGGCGCGAACGCCTCAGGTGGCCGGGGCCTGATCCGGCAGCCATACCCGGAAGGACGCGCCGCCGCCCATCCGGTCCTGCACCCACGCCCGGCCGCCGTGGAGCTCGGCGAAGCGCTGCACCAGCGACAGTCCTATACCCATGCCCGCCAAACGGTCGTCCCTGTTCGAGCCGCGATGGAACCGTTCGAACACCTGCGGCTTGAGGTCGTCGGCGACGCCGGGACCGGCGTCCTCCACCACGATGAGCACGCCCCCCCGGTCCGGGCCCACCCGAACCCACATCGTCGTCCCGGGCGGGGTGTGACGAACGGCGTTCGACAGGAGGTTCTCAACGATGCGTTCGACCTTGGGACCGTCCACCTGGGCCAGCGCGATCAGAGCGGCCACGTGCAGGGGTCCGTGCTCCGTCACGTCGAAGCCCGCCACGACCCGGCGGACCAGCGCGCCGACATCGGTCAGGCGGCGGTTCGGCTCCATGATGCCCCGTTCCAGCCGGTCGACGTCGAGCAGGTCGGCCAGCAGGCGGTCGAGCTTGCGGGCGTTGTCCGCCAGGCGACCCAGCAGGTCGCGGTGCTCGGCGGCGTCGAGTTCGAGATCCTCCCGAGCGAGCGTCAGCGACAGTCCGAGGATGGCCGACAGCGGCGTTCGGAGCTCGTGGGACACGGCGTGGAGGAACGTGGTCTTGAGTTCGTCCAGCGAACGCAACAGATCCGAGACCTCGCGTTCGCGGTCGAGGGCGACGGCAAGTTCGCGTGCGGTCTCGCGGCGCTCGGTGACGTCGCGGACCACGCCCAGGATGCACTCGAGCTCCCCCTCGACGTAGGTCGTGGTGGAGATGATCTCGCCCACCATGTAGTCGCCGTTCGCCTTGCGGATGCGCAGCTCGAACGGCTCCATCGCCTCGCCCTGGAACCGCCGACTGAACACGGCGAGTGCCGCCGGCATGTCCTCGGGATGGATGAGCGGAACGAACGGACGCCCCAGCCACGGGTCGCGAGACCACCCGGTGACCTCGTCGAAGGCGGGATTGAGCGAGGTGAACATGCCTGCGGGGGAGAGCGTGAACAACACATCGCGGGCCGTGTCCACGAGCATCCGGTAACGGCGTTCATCGAACGGAATCGCCGGCGTCGCCTCGGCCAGGACGGGGCGGAGGGGAGCGACCTCCGCGCTTGCGGACAGGCCCAGGCTCGCCCCCAGGTTCCCCGCCCCGGCGGCCAGGTGCGCGTAGAGGCGCTCGGGAGTCGGTTCGTCGCCCCCCACCAGGACGACGCCCACCGGGTGCTCGGACCACATCAGGGGGACCACGACGGCGCAGGCGGTGCCGAGGGGAATGAGCAGGCTGGCTGCCTCCTCGGGCGTCGCTGCGTCCGAGGGGACGAGGAGCGGGCGGCCGTCGGCAAGGGCCCGACGGAGAAGGGGATGGCGGCTCAGCAGCCGACCGGACGAATGGTTCGGCGCCACCACGCCGGCGGAATCCTGCAGCCGGAGGTGGCCGTCGGGTCCAAACCCGTAGGCGACGCCGGCGGACGCGTGGGCAGCAGCCATCAGGCGGTGCAAGATCTCGCCGCTGACGGGTTCGAGCTCCGTCCCCGGCAGCCCGCTCGCTCCGCGGGGAACCGCCGCCATGGCCATCTCGTTCGACCTCTCCGGTCCGCCGCGCGTGGGCGTCCTGCAGGTTGTATCGGCGGGGGCCGGGCGCCGGTGAAGGGCAGGGAGGGCTCGTTCGGCAGTAGTCTCGGGGGGTGAAGCCGCCCAGGTCTCTGGAGGACGAGGCGATGTCGCCGGCCGATCTCGGAGAGTTCGGCCCTGATCACGACATCGAACGAGACCCCGGCGTCCACAAGGTGGAGGGCAGCGGCATCCGCGACGCCACCCTGGGCGCGAACGACGGACTGGTCTCGGTCCTCACCATCATCGCCGGGGCCGCCGGAGCCACCCACGGCCGGACGGTGCTCCTGGCGGGGCTCGCCGCGCTGGTCGGGGGGGCCATCAGCATGGGGATCGGGGCGTTCGTCTCCGCCAAGGCGTATCGCGCGTATTTCTTGAAGGAACTCCGCCGCGAGATGCGCGAGATCCAGGAGGTTCCCGACGTCGAACGCGAGGAGATCCGGGAGATCTACCGGGGCCGCGGGTTCTCCGGAGACGAACTCGAGATGGTCGTCCGAACCATCACGTCGAACCCTCGGGTCTGGCTCAAGGTGATGATGCAGGAGGAACTCGGGCTGTCCGAGGGGTTCGGCCAGCCGCTGGGCGCGGCCATCACCGTGTCCAGCGCGTTCCTGCTGGGCGGGGCGGTCCCGGTCATCCCGTTCATCTTCGGCTCGGGTGTGTGGCTGCTCGGACTGAGCTTCCTGGCGACGGCGGTGGCGCTGCTGGTGGCGGGGGCCATCCGCACCCGGTTCACCGGCGAGAACCCGTGGCGGGCGGGGTTCGAGCTCATCGGGATGGCCGCGGTCGGCGTGGGTGTGGCCTACGGGATCGGACGGCTGCTGCACGCTGCCGGCGTGGGATAGGGCCCTGACCTGCAGGTTCGAATCCGACCGCTCTGGTTGGATTCGAACTGCCACGGCTGTAGACTGGGTGCAGCGGCGTTGGAGCTTCCATCCGGGACTCCAGGCGCTGCGGAAGGGACTCTCGACGTGGCCGTCACCCAAGAAGAGCATCTCCGGGAACTGTCCAAGGGCTATCGCTTCGGCTGGAGCGACCCCTCCCATTCGGTGTTCGTGCCGAAGCGGGGGCTGTCGGCCGCCGTGGTCGAGGAGATCTCGGCCATGAAGTCCGAGCCGGACTGGATGCGCAAGTTCCGGCTGAAGGCCCTCAAGCACTTCGAGAACCGGCCCATGCCGTGGTGGGGTGCGGACCTTTCCGACATCGACTTCAACGACATCTTCTACTTCATCCGTTCGACCGAGAAGCAGGCCAAGAACTGGGAGGACCTGCCCGAGGACATCCGCGGGACGTGGGACAAACTCGGCATCCCGGAGGCGGAGAAGAAGTTCCTGGGCGGGGTCAGCGCGCAGTACGAATCCGAAGTCGTCTACCACAAGATCAAGAAGGAACTGGACGACATCGGGGTGCTGTTCACCGACATGGACAGCGCCCTTCGCGACCATGAGGATCTGGTCCGCGAGTACTTCGGCACGATCATCCCGCCGAACGACAACAAGTTCGCCGCGCTCAACTCGGCCGTGTGGAGCGGGGGTTCGTTCATCTACGTGCCACCGGGCGTCAAGGTGGACATCCCGCTGCAGGCCTACTTCCGGATCAACGCCGAGAACATGGGCCAGTTCGAACGCACCCTGATCATCGCGGACGAGGGCTCGTACGTGCACTACGTCGAGGGCTGCAGCGCGCCCATCTACACCTCCGACTCGCTGCACAGCGCGGTGGTCGAGATCATCGTGAAGAAGGGCGCCCGCGTTCGCTACACGACCATCCAGAACTGGTCGACGAACGTGTACAACCTGGTCACCAAGCGCGCCGCGGCCTACGAGGACGCGGTGATGGAATGGATCGACGGCAATATCGGCTCGAAGGTGACCATGAAATACCCCTCGATCTACCTGCTGGGCAAGGGCGCGCGCGGCGAGGTGCTGTCCGTGGCGTTCGCCGGCAAGGGGATGCACACCGACGCCGGCGGCAAGGCCATCCACGCCGCGCCGTACACCTCGTCGGTCATCACCTCCAAGTCGGTGTCGAAGGACGGAGGACGAACCGGTTACCGCGGCCTGGTTCGTGTCGAACCCGGCGCGCACCACGCCAAGTCCATCGTCAGGTGCGATGCCCTGATCCTCGACCCGGAGTCGCGTTCGGACACCTACCCGTACGTCGAGGTGGAGGAGGAGACGGCCCAGCTCGGCCACGAGGCCACGGTATCGCGCGTCGGGGAGGAGCAACTCTTCTACCTGATGTCGCGCGGCCTGAACGAGGCGGAAGCCACAGCGATGGTGGTGAACGGCTTCATCGAGCCCATCACCCGCGAGCTGCCAATGGAGTACGCCGTCGAACTCAACCGCCTGATCGAGCTCCAGATGGAAGGCTCCATCGGCTAGGTTCGCTTCGTCGGAAGCGCCACCACCTCCTCGACCGCGGTTCCGTTCGGCCTGAGGAATCGGGCGCGCCCGCCGGCCAACTCGATCTTGAACCCCAGTTCGTGCACCATCCGGTGGTGGCGGCGACACAGCAGCACCAGATTCGCGAGCGCAGTCGCACCGCCGTTCGCCCAGTGCTGCACATGGTGCGCGTCGCACCAAGGGGGAGGACGATCGCATCCGGGGAACCGGCAGTGCTGGTCACGTACCGTCACGGCCCTTCGCATCGGATGGGGCACGACAGCCGTCCTGCGCCCCACGTCGAGAGGTTCGGAGTCGCCTCGGGTGATGACGCGGCTGATCGATGCGTCGCAGGCCAGCCGCCGAACGACCTCGGGATGCACCGGCCCGTTGTGCTCGAGCTCCGTTCGGTGGCCAGCCTGTCCTTCCAGTGACATGAGGTCGACGATCACCGCGATATGTGGCCGCTCCCCGCCGGCCAAGGGCCGATCGGAGGCGTCCAGCCAGTGCCGGCAGATCTCCCCGAGCGCATCCACCCGGCGTTGGGCGTGGGTGCGATGGTCATCTGGATCCCCCCTCCGACGGTCGGCATCCTGGCAGGCCCGGAGGGCGGTGAGCATGACCTCGCCCGTCTCCGGGTCGAGGTCCCCGTCGACCCGAACCATGCCCAGCAGCGTGGTCGACACCTTCAAACGGCGTTGTTCGCGCACGCGTTCGGCATCCTTGAGACCCTGGCTCCAGTCGAGCTTCTGCCGCCAGTGCGACATGGTGTGCTGGAGTTGGGGGGCGGGAAGGCGCTTGGCGGCCTCGACCAAGGACTCCTCCGACTGATGGAACTGGGCAGGGTGGGCCTGCCGGGCGAAGACGAGCATCTGAACAGCGGACGTCGTCAGGTCGCCCGTCGCCATGGCTTCCCGAGTGTGCGGCATCCTCTGGAGAGACCGAGCCGTCTTGATGTCCTTGGCCGCTGTCGTCCAGCCCAAGCGGTGACGGTCGACGAGCCACGACGCCGTCGACAGGTAGCCGGCCCGGCGATGTGACTGTCGGCGGTGGATCTCCGCGAGCCGCCGGAGCCGCTCGGCCTCCACACACTGGGCCACCCGCTGGAGCTCCGTGAAGTCGGCCTCGAGCTGCTCGTCGGACACCGCCGACAGGTCCTCGGCCTGCGACGCCTCGATAGCAGATCGTAGTTCGCTCAATGGTGGTCCGAATCGAACATATGTTCGAGCCTAGCGTTCCGTCCCGTGGCTGTCAGTGATGGTTCTCACAGTCCTTCGCGGAAGTTCGACAGGATGGCGCACGGAGCGTCCGGGGAGAGGGCACTCATGGTCGGGGTCCAGCGACGGAAAGATCGGGTGGTCTGCTACCGCGAAGCGGTGGATACCCTCGGGCAGCATCATCGGCTCGTTCCTGGTGGCTCGTTCCGACCGACGCCCGCCGGGCGCGCCTTGTTACGTGGAGGGCTTGGGGAGGTCCCGGAGGAGGATCCGGAACACCCCTTCGAGGGTCTGCTTCGCGTAGTCGTGACTCGGGCTGTCCGTGATCATCACGGCCAAGGTGATACGCATGTCTCCGAGTTCGAGCAACGCCGCCTGGTGTTCGACGGCCCCCGATCCCGAGCGGTGGGGTCCTGGTCGTTCGTCAGGTTCATGGTGAACGCCAGGTAGGGGTTGCCCTGGTTGTCGAGCGCCATGTCGGCGAAGATCTCGGACGCGTCGTGCAGCGGACCGGGATCGAACCCGAGGTGGTCGGTCCAGGTGGCGCCGTTGTCGTCGGAGACGGCGGTCCACACCGAGTGGAAGGCGGCAGCCTGCGTGTAGTTGCAGCCGGTGACGGCGTTCGCCGGGTCCCCGCGGAGCCCTGCCGCGTAGATACCCTCCACGACAAAGTTCAGGAGCATCGATTGCCCGTCCTCGAGGGCTCGCTAACCTGTCGGTCCAGTTCGTTGAATCCGATCTGGCTGATAGGATTTAACGCATGGCCGACACCTCGACGGACCTTCGCGCGAACGGTTTCGGCAGGGCGGCGTTCGACCGGCTGTTCCAGCGTGACGGGGACCGCCTCGGCTCCCTGCGGGAGGAGGCGTTCGAACGGTTCGAGGCCATGCCGATGCCCTCGCCAACAACCGAGGAATGGCGCTACACGGACCTGCGTGACCTCGATCTCGGCGCGTTCACGCCCTACGCTCCCGAGCCGCTCGCGGACAACCTGGACGCGGTGTCGTCGCGGATCCTTGCCGCCGCGGGCGAGGTCGGCGAACGAGCGGGCCTGTCCATCCAGCACAACTCCACCGTCATCACCACCCATCTGGCCCCCGACGTGGCCGCCCGCGGGGTGACGTTCGGCTCCCTGGAGGACGCCGCGACGACGCACCCGGCGGTGCTGGCCCGAACCCTTCACACGGCCGTGCCGACCCTGCGGACCCGGTTCACCGCGCTCCACGGCGCCTTTCGAACCGGAGGCACGTTCGTCCACGTCCCCGCCGACGTGAAGGTCGAACTCCCGCTGCAGACCCTCACCTACGTGGACCGGGAGGGCCTCGCGGTCTTCCCCCACACGCTGATCGTGCTCGACCACGGCGCCGAGCTGACCTTCATCGACCGCTACGTCTCCCCGGACCTGACGGGCGTCCTGTCCGACGCGGTGGTCGAGCTCCACGCCGGTCCGAACTCCAAGCTCCGCTACGTCAGCCTCCAGGAGTGGGGGGACGGCGTGACGCACCTCGGCGTGCAGCGTGCGCTGATCGAACGCGACGCCACGGTCCGTTCGCTGGCGGTGGCGTTCGGCGCAACGCTCTCCAGGGCGGAGGCGGAGAGCATCCTGTCCGGCGACGGCGGCTACAGCGAGATGCTCGGCGTGTACTTCGGCGACGGTTCGCAGCACTTCGACCATCGTTCGATCCAGGATCACATCGGCTCGAACACCGGGAGCGACCTGCTGTACAAGGGAGCGCTGAAGGACCGTTCGAGGGCCATCTACAGCGGCACCGTCATCATCCGCAAGGGCGCGCACCGCTGCAACGCCTACCAGACCAACCGCAACATCCTGCTCTCCGAGACGGCGAAGGCCGACTCCATCCCCAACCTGGAGATCCTCTCGAACGACCCCGTCAAGTGCGGTCACGCTGCGAGCGTCGGCCCGGTCGACGAGGACACCCTGTTCTACCTCCAGACCCGCGGCATCCCGGCGGCGGAGGCCGAACGCCTCATCGTGACGGGCTTCTTCCAGGAGGTCCTGGACCGGGTGGACCTGCCCGAGATCCGGACCAGCCTCGAACGTGCCATCCAGGCCGAGCTCGAAGGATGACCGCGGCCGTGCTGATCGAGGTGGCTCGAACGACCGACATCCCCGTGGGCGAGGTCAGGCGGTTCGACGTGGATGGCGTGCCCGGCGGTGTGGCCGTGGCGAACCTCGGCGAGGACGGCTTCCTGGCCGTGGCGGATCAGTGTTCGCACGCCGAGGCGTCGCTGAGCGAGGGCGAGGTCGACACCGACGACGCCACCATCGAGTGTCCCCGGCATGGGTCCACGTTCGACCTGCGAACCGGGCGGGCTCGAACGCTCCCCGCCACGACGCCGGTGGCCTCGTTCCCGGTGAAGGTGGAGGGCGACATCATCCTGATCGAACTGGAGGACTGAATCCGATGGCCACATCCGTGGAAGCGATGCAGAGGCACACCGGGACCGCGACGCTCGAGGTCCGGGGCTTGAGAGCCTCCGTGGAGGGCAAGGAGATCCTGAAGGGGATCGACCTGGTCGTTCCGCAGGGCGAGGTCCACGCCATCATGGGGCCGAACGGCAGCGGCAAGTCGACGCTGGCGAACGTCATCATGGGCCGGCCGAACTACACGGTCACGGCCGGCGAGGTCCGCTTCAAGGGCCAGGACATCACGAAGCTCACGCCCGACAAGCGCGCCCAGCTCGGCCTGTTCCTGGCGTTCCAGTACCCCACCGAGATCGCCGGTGTGAGCGTGGTGAACTTCCTGCGCACGGCCTACAACGCGGTGAAGGGCGAGCAGACCTCCGCCCTGGCCTTCCGCAAGCGGCTCAAGGAGAAGATGACCATCCTGGGGGTGGAGGACGACATGGTCCGCCGCTACGTCAACCAGGGCTTCTCCGGCGGGGAGAAGAAGAAGAACGAGGTCCTGCAGCTGGCCGTCCTGGAGCCCGACATCGCCATCCTGGACGAGACCGACAGCGGTCTGGACATCGACTCGCTGAAGGCCGTGGCCACCGGCGTGGCGCAGCTCATCGGGCCGAACCTCGGCGTGTTGCTCATCACGCACTACCAGCGCATCCTCAACTACATCACCCCCGACCGCATCCACGTCATGATCGACGGCCGGATCGTGTTGTCGGGAGGCAAGGAGCTGGCGGTGGAGCTCGAGAAGAAGGGCTACGAGGGCTTCCGCGAGGAGCTCGGAGCGCCGTCCGCCGCCGACGCGACGGTGACGATCCCGGAGGCTTGAGAGTGACCGTGGCCGAACCGTTCGACGCCGAACGCATCCGCAAGGACTTCCCCATCCTTGAGCGGCAGATCAACGGCAAGCCGCTGGTCTACCTCGACAGTTCGAACACCAGCCAGAAGCCGCGGCAGGTCATCGACGCCATCACTGAGTTCTACGAGCAGCACAACGCGAACCTGTACCGCGCCGTCTACGCGCTGGCGGAGGAGGCCACGTCGCTGTTCGAGGGAGCTCGAACGAGGCTCGCCGCGTTCATCAACGCGCCGCAGGCGGAGACGGTGGTGTTCACCCGCGGCACGACCGAGTCGGTGAACCTGGTCGCACACGGGTTCGGCCGGAAGTTCGTCTCGGAGGGCGACGAGATCCTGCTGTCGGTGGTCGAACATCATTCGAACCTCGTGCCGTGGCAGTTCGTGGCTGAGGCGACGGGCGCCAAGCTCCGATTCATCCCGCTCACTGAAGAAGGAACGCTGGACCTTACCCGACTGGACGAGCTGCTCACCGAAAAGACCAAGATCGTTGCGGTGACCGGCATGTCGAACGTCCTGGGCATCCTCCCCCCGCTCAAGGAGCTGGCGGTCGCGGCCCACGCCGTCGGCGCCGTGATCCTGGTGGACGGGGCGCAGCTGGTGCCGCACTCGCCGGTCGACGTGCAGGACCTGGACATCGACCTGCTGACCATCTCGGGCCACAAGATGCTCGGGCCCACGGCCAGCGGCGGCCTTTACGGCAAGCTCGAGGTGCTCGAACGCATGGACCCGTTCCTGGGCGGCGGCGAGATGATCCTGGAGGTCTATCCGGAGCGTTCGACCTTCAAGGAGCCGCCGTGGAGGTTCGAGGCGGGGACCATGAACATCGCGGAGGAGATCGGTCTGGCCGTCGCGGTGGACTACCTGGAGGACCTCGGCATGGAGGCGGTTCGTGACCACGAACGCGACCTGACGGCGTTTGCCATCGAACGGCTGGTCGACGCGGGAGCCACGGTGTTCGGCCCGCACGACGCCTCGCAGCGGGGCGGCGCGATCAGCTTCTGGTACAAGGACATCCACCCGCACGACCTGGCCCAGGTGCTGGACACCGAGGGGGTGTGCGTTCGAGCCGGGCACCACTGCGCGCAACCCCTGATGCGGATCCTCGGCGTACCCGCTACCGTTCGAGCATCGTTCTCGGTGTACAACACGCGAACGGACGTGGACGCGTTGATCGCCGGGTTGGCCAAGGCCGACGCCGTGTTCGGCGCCTGAGGAGTAGGGTTCGGAGGATGTCGCTCGAAGAGCTGTACAAGGAGGTCATCCTCGACCACTACAAGAGTCCCCGGAACAAGCGCGACCTCCCCGGGGCCGAGCTGACCTGCCACCAGAACAACCCGCTGTGCGGCGACGACATCACGGTCCACGCGCACCTCGACGACGGGCGGGTGGCCGAGGTCAGCTTCGAGGGCCAGGGGTGTTCGATCAGCCAGGCCAGCGCCTCGATGATGACGGAGAGCGTCACCGGTCGCTCGGTCGCCGAGGCCGAATCGCTTGCGGCGGACGTTCGAGGCATGCTCGGCGGCACGGTCGAGCCCACCGAGGAGGAGTTCGGCGACCTCGTCGCGCTGAAGGGCGTCGTCAAGTACCCGGTCCGGATCAAGTGCGCCGTCCTCGCCTGGGACGTGTTGCAGGAAGCGCTCAGCGGCGCCGGCATCGCGACCGGCGACGCCCCGCACCAGCTCTAAAGATGGTTCCCTGAGAACTTCCCGCCCGGCTACGCGCGGAGAAGACCCAGATGGTCGCCCGAGGACGCGGGGTCGATTTCCGCCACCTCCACTTGCTTGCACCGGGGAACGCGTTCTACTCGAACCCACGTACTGGAGCAAGGGCTACTGGCCAACGGGATCGCGAACGCCCTCTACGAGCTGAGCGCGGTCGCCTGCTGCAGGAGCGCGTCCGTCTCCGCGAGCGCCGGCGCCGCTCCGAGCGCGTCGAACACTTCGCGAGCTTGTCGGAGGACGTGCGCGGCCTCGGTCGGTCGGCCGAGCCCGACCAGCGAGCGGCCCTGGCCGAGCAGCGCGAACGCCCGCTCGGGGACGACCCCGAACCGCTCCCAGCGATCCGCCGCCTCCGCGTAGGCCTCGGAGGCGGCCCGGAGGTCCCCGCGGGCCTCGGCCAGGGCGGCGTTCGCCGCGACCAGGGCGTGCTCGGCGTAGGGGTAGCGAGGCTCGACACCACCGGCGAGGCGCTCGGCGAGCTCCCGGTCGCCGAGCGTCAGGGCGGTGCGCACCATGGCGGGGAGGTAGGCGGTGTAATACAGGTTCTCGCGGACGCCGGGGGTCGCCTCGATCTCCGCGAGCACCACGGCCGCCCGGTCGTCCTGTCCGAGGCCGGCGCGTGCGAGGGCGGAGGACACCAGGCCGAGGACGACGAGCTGCGCGGCCCGTGCACCGCGGGAGGTGGACTCGATCCAATCGAGCGAACCGGCCACCTGCGCCGCCTGCCCCCGCAGGGCCAGGATCCGGGGCTGCGCGGCGCGAACCAGAAGGAGGTCCCACACGGCCTCGCCCGTCTCGAGGCGATCGGCGAGGCCGGCGACGACCTCGAGCGCCTCGTCGAGCTCGCCGCGATCGACGAGCATCTCGAGCGTGGTCGCCGTGGTGAAGTTGACCATCTCGGCGAGGCCCCGGGCCTGCGCGAAGGCGATCCCCGCGCGCAAGACCTCCAGAGATGCCGCGGGGCCCTCGTAGACCCAGAGGTTCGTCCCCAGGTTGTTGTGGAACAGGGCCACCTCGCGCCCCTGCCCGGCCTGGGTCGCGAGCGCGATCGCCATACGCATGTCCTCGAGACCTCCGGGGTCCCCGAGCTGACTTCGCGCTAGGCCTCGGTAGCCGAGGGCGCGGGCGGAGCGGTCCAGGCCGAGCTCTTCGCCGAGCGCGAGGGCCCGCTCGGCGAGACGGACCCCGGCCTCAGACCTCCCCTGGAGGCTCTCCGCACGGGCCATCTCGGTGAGCGCCCCGACGAGCTCGGGGCCGGGCGGCAGGGCATCCAGGAGCGCCACCGCCTCCGCGGGTAACTCCGACCACCGCGGATCTCCGAGACGGGAGAGCACGACGCTGAGCGCTGCCATGGCGCGGGCGGCGGCGCCCAGGTCACCGCGCGCGCGGAACGACGCGATCGACTCCTCCAGGGCCTCCGCCGCCTCGACGAAGCGTCCGGCCTGGTGGGCGGCCTCACCGAAACGTGTGAGCGCGTCCGGGCGCTCGGGATGCCCGGGCGGGGTGAGGGCGAGCGCCCGCTCGAAGTTCCCCAGCGCCGCGGCGGTGTCCAGCCCCAGCGCCCGTCCCCCGGCAAGGGTGAGGAACCGCAGCGCCGGTGCCTCGAGGTCGGCCGCCTGCTCGGTCTGCCCGGCCGCCCGGGCGAGGTCCAGGGCCGTGGCGTAGTGGTAGGCGAGCACGTCGGCCAGGTCCTCCACTCGCTCGGGGGCCTTGGACTCGATCCAGCGGGCCGCGGCGACGTGGCGTGCGGCCCGCGAGGCTCTGGGCAGCTGGGCGTAGGCGACGTCGCGGGTCAGGATGTGCCAGAAGGCGTGTTCGGACTCGCCCTCGATGGAGGAGCGCCGGGCCGGGCGTACCAGCTCCTTGCGGGAGAGCTCTCGCAGGGCGTCGGTCACCTCGTGAAGGTCGCGGCCGCCCATCGCGGCCACGGCGCCCGCCCAGAACACCTTGCCCACCACCGCGGCATCGGCGAGCATCGACTTGGCTTCGGGCGCCAGGGTGTCCAACCGGGCGGCGATCAGGGCCTGCACCGAGTCGGGGAAGGGGACCTCCGCCCCTTCTTTGAGCTCCCAGCTCGAGCCCTTGTGCACGAGCAGGTCCTTGTCCTTCAGCAGGCGCACGAACTCCTCGGCGTACAGGGGGTTGCCGCCAGCCCG
>DAIMKN010000004.1:0-38645 GCA_036721725.1 Actinomycetota bacterium | reverse complement strand
ACGGTCGTGCTGGTGGACGACGTGCTGTTCACGGGCCGAACGATCCGCGCCGCCATGGACGCGCTGGTCGACTTCGGGCGGCCCCGGGCCATCCAGCTCGCCGTCCTGGTCGACCGGGGCCACCGCGAGCTGCCCATCCGCGCCGACTACGTCGGCAAGAACGTTCCGACCCGTCAGGACGAGGAGGTGCGCGTGATGCTCGCCGAGGTGGACGGCGAGGACGGCGTGCTGGTCGGGGAGAAGGAGAGGGAACCGGCATGATCAAGCACCTGCTGTCGATCAACCAGCTCGAACGGGCCGACATCAACAAGATCCTGGACACCGCGGAGAGCTTCCGCGAGGTGGGGACCCGGGTCATCAAGAAGGTCCCCGCGCTCCGCGGCCGCACCGTGGTGAACCTGTTCTTCGAGAACTCGACGCGAACGCGGATCTCGTTCGAGGTGGCGGCGAAGCGGCTGTCGGCCGACGTCATCAACTTCTCGTCGAGCGGCTCGAGCGTGTCGAAGGGCGAGTCGCTCAAGGACACCGCGCTCACCTTGCAGGCGATGGGCGCCGATGCCATCGTCATCCGCCATTCGTCCTCAGGCGCGCCCAAGACGCTCACCAAGTGGGTCGACGCGAGCGTGCTGAACGCGGGCGACGGGACGCACGAACATCCCACCCAGGCGCTGCTCGACCTCTTCACCATCCGGGAGCACTTCTCGTCGTTCGAAGGACTGCGGATGGCCATCGTCGGCGACGTTCGGCACTCCCGGGTGGCACGCTCGCTGACGTTCGCCATGACCAAGATGGGCGGCGAGGTCACGCTGGTCGGGCCTACCACGCTCATCCCACCGGAGGCGCCGGCGTGGGGCGCGGAGGTGTCGCACCGCATCGACGACGTCCTGCCCAAGCTCGACGTCTGCTACATGCTGCGGGTGCAGCGCGAACGCCAGCGCACGCAGTACTTCCCCAGCGTGCGGGAGTATTCGCGGCTGTTCGGGCTGACCTCGAAGCGGGTGGAGGCACTTCCGGAGAGCGCGCTGATCATGCACCCGGGGCCCATGAACCGAGGCGTGGAGATCGCCTCCGACGTGGCCGACCTCCCCCAGTCGCTCATCACGGATCAGGTGACGAACGGGATCGCGGTGCGGATGTCGCTGCTCTACCTGATGCTGGGTGGCGACAAGGGGCGTTCGGTCTCGCTGCCCGAGCCGGCCGCCGCGGCGACGGTGGGGGAGCGCGAACTGGAGGAGGCCGCCCGTGCCTAGCCGGACGCTGTTCCGGGGGGCCCGGCTGGTCGACCCGGCGTCGTCGCTCGACGGGCCCGCCGACGTCCTGGTGGAGGACTCGCTCATCGCCGAGGTCGGCGCTGCGGGCTCGCTGTCGGGCGCGAACGCCGGGAATGTGATCGAGGCCGACGGCCTGGTCGTGGCGCCCGGCCTGGTGGACCTGCACACGCACCTCCGGGAGCCCGGGTTCGAACACAAGGAGACCGTGGAGACCGGCTCGAGGGCCGCGGCGGCCGGAGGATTCACCGCCGTGTGCGCCATGCCGAACACCGACCCCGTGACCGACAACATCGCGGTGGTGGCGGAGGTCCGGGCGCTCGGGGAGAAGGCGGGCCTGTGCGACGTGTATCCGGCCGGCGCCATCACCCGCGGTCTCGAGGGCGAGCTCCTGACCGACATCGGCGAGATGGCGGAGGCGGGCGTTTGGCTGTTCACGGACGACGGGAAGTGCGTGCAGTCCTCGCGGGTCATGCGGACGGCGCTGGAGTACGCCAAGGCGTTCGAGGTGGTCATCTGTCAGCACGCCCAGGACGACGCGCTGACCCAGGGCTGGCAGATGCACGAGGGCTACTGGTCCGGTTATCTCGGACTGGCCGGCGCGCCCGCTGAGGCGGAGGAGATCGTGGTCCACCGCGACATCGCGCTGGCCCGGCTGACCGGTGGGCGGTTGCACGTCACGCACGTATCCTCCGCGGGGACCGTCGAGCTCATCCGGTGGGCTCGCCTGCATGGGATCCCCCTGACCACCGACGTCACGCCTCATCACCTCACCCTCACCGACGGGGAGCTCCAGGACTACGAGACCTCGCTCAAGGTGAACCCGCCGCTGCGGACGGAGGACCACCGGGACGCGCTTCGAACGGCACTGGCCGAGGGCCTGATCGACGCGGTGGCCACCGACCACGCGCCGCACGCGCCCGAGGAGAAGGAGGTCGAGTTCGACCAGGCCCCTCCCGGGACGACCGGCCTGGAGACCGCGCTCGCGGTGCTGCTGACCGAACTCGTGTCGCCCGGGCTGATCAGCCTGTCGGACGCCATCCGGCGGCTGTCCACCGTGCCGGCGGAGATCCTGCGCCTGAGCGATCACGGAGGCCCGGTGGCGGCTGGGCGCGCGGCGAACCTGGTGGTGTTCGACCCGGCCGCGTCGTGGACGGTGGGGGAGCACGGCTACCGTTCGATGGCGCGCAACAGCGCGTTCGCCGGACGAACGCTCCAGGGACGGGTGGTGCACACCATGCTGCGAGGCGAGTTCACGGTGCGGGACGGGGAGCCCACCCGGTGACGCCGGCCGCCGCCACGGAGGCGCTCCTCGTCCTGGAGGACGGGTCCGCCTTCCGTGGCCGGAGCTTCGGCGCGTCCGGAGAAGCGTTCGGCGAGGTCGTGTTCAACACCGCGATGAGCGGCTATCAGGAGGTGTTGACGGACCCGTCGTACACCCGGCAGATCGTGGTGATGACCTCGCCGCACCAGGGGAACTACGGGGTGAACGCCCTCGACGCGGAGTCGGACCGGGTCCGAGCCGCAGGGATGGTCGTTCGGCAGGCCTCGCGCCGAACCTCGTCCTGGCGCGCCGAAGGATCGCTGCGCGACGAGTTGGCATCGAACCGCGTGGTGGGGGTCGAGGAGATCGACACCCGCGCCCTGACGCTGCGCATCCGCAGCGCCGGCGCCATGCGGGCCGCCGTGTCCACCACCGATCTCGACGTAGCGTCGTTGGTCGAGCGGGTTCGACGCTCGCCCGGGATGGAGGGGGCCGACCTGGCCTCGGCCGCCGGCACCACCGCCCGATACGACGCGGCGGAGGTGGTCGGGCCGGCAACCGCGGGCTCCGGCGACGTGCTGCGCGTGGCCGCGTTCGACTTCGGCCTGAAGCGGAGCATCCTCCGTCAGCTCCACGGGAACGGTTGCGCCACAACCGTTTTTCCGGCCCGAACCGACCCCGCCGACATCCTGGCCGAGGGCTTCGACGGCGTCTTCCTGTCGAACGGCCCCGGGGATCCGGCCGCCACGCGGTACGGCGTCGCAGCGGTCGGCGAACTTCTGGGCCGCGTGCCGATCTTCGGCATCTGCCTCGGCCACCAACTCCTCGCGCTGGCCCTGGGCGGCCGGACGTACAAGATGCCGTTCGGGCATCGCGGCGTGAACCAACCCGTAAAGGATCTGGACTCGGGCGCCATCGAGGTCACCAGCCACAACCACGGCTTCGCCGTCGATCCGAACGGCTGGACCGCGCAGGCGGAGGGCACTCCTCCCACCCTGGGAACCCTCCACGGCGACGTCGCCCTCACCCACTGGAACTTGAACGACGGCACCCTCGAAGGTCTCCGCTGTCGCGACCTCCCCGCGTTCGGCGTGCAGTACCACCCCGAGGCCGCCCCCGGTCCCCACGACTCGCGGCATCTGTTCGGAGAGTTCCGGACGCTGATGGGAGCGCGATAGGTCGTGCCGAAGCGCAGCGACATCCGTTCGATCCTCATCATCGGCTCGGGCCCCATCGTCATCGGCCAGGCGTGCGAGTTCGACTACTCGGGCACGCAGGCCTGCAAGGCGCTCCGGGCCGAGGGCTACCGGGTCGTGCTGGTGAACTCGAATCCCGCCACGATCATGACCGACCCGGAGTTCGCCGACGCCACCTACATCGAACCGCTCACGCTCGAGTCCGTGAAGGCGGTGATCGAACGCGAACGCCCGGACGCGCTGCTCCCCACGCTCGGCGGGCAGACGGCGTTGAACCTGACCGTGGCGCTGGCGGAGGCCGGGATCTTGGAGGCGAACGGCGTCGAACTGATCGGGGCCGGCCTCGACGCCATCCGCCGGGCGGAGGACCGGCAACTCTTCGTCGAGACCATGCGGGCCGCTGGGCTTCCTTTGCCCCGCTCCGGTTTCGCGTCCTCTGTCGAAGAGGCGGCGGCGCTGGCGGAGGGCCTGGGCTATCCCGTGATGGTGCGGCCGTCGTTCGTCCTGGGCGGCGGCGGGACGGGACTGGCCGGCACGCCCGAGGAGCTGCGGCGCGCGGCGACGAACGGACTGGCCGCGAGCCCCGTCTCCCGCATCCTGGTCGAGGAGTCCGTGGCGGGATGGAAGGAGTTCGAGCTCGAGGTCATGCGGGACCGGGCGGACAACGTGGTCGTGGTGTGTTCGATCGAGAATGTGGACCCGATGGGCGTGCACACCGGCGATTCGGTGACGGTGGCGCCGGCGCAGACGCTCTCCGACCGCGAGTACCAGACCATGCGCGACGCCGGCCTGGCCTGCATCCGCGCCATCGGCGTCGACACGGGAGGTTCGAACGTCCAGTTCGCGGTGAACCCTCGCACCGGACGCCTGGTGTTGATCGAGATGAACCCGCGCGTGTCGAGGTCCAGCGCCCTGGCGTCCAAGGCCACCGGCTTTCCCATCGCCAAGATCGCCGCGCTCCTGGCGGTGGGGTACACGCTGGACGAGATCCCGAACGACATCACGGGCCAGACGCTGGCGGCGTTCGAACCGACCCTGGACTACGTGGCGGTGAAGGTGCCGCGGTGGGCGTTCGAGAAGTTCCCCGGGGCCGACCCCGTTCTCAACACGTCGATGAAGTCGGTGGGCGAGGTCATGGCCATCGGAGGGACGTTCGCGGAGGCGCTGGGGAAGGCGTATCGATCGCTGGAACGCCGGGAGTTCGCGGCCGGACCGCCGGAAGCCGTCACGAAGGCGGACCGCGACGGGTTGCTGGACGCGGTGCGACGTCCGACCGAACAGCGGCTCCACCATGTGGAAACGGCTCTGGCCCAAGGCGTTTCGGTCGATGACGTGGCCGATGCGTCGGACATCGATCCATGGTTCGTCGACCAGATCGCACAGATGGCCGAGGCCGCGGCCGCCCTGCGCGGCGCGCCGCTCGACGCGCTCAGCACCGCGGTGCTTCGAACGGCCAAACGCAGCGGCCTGTCAGACGTCCGCATCGCCCGGCTCACCGGCGCCACGGAGCACGAGGTTCGCCACCGCCGCGCCGCCCTTGGCGTGGAGCCGGTGTTCAAGACCGTCGACACCTGCGGCGGGGAGTTCGAAGCCCGAACGCCGTACTACTACTCGACCTACGCCGACCAGACGGAGGTTCGCCCGGGCACGCGGCCCCGCATCGTCATCCTCGGCGCGGGCCCCAACCGCATCGGTCAGGGCATCGAGTTCGACTACGCCTGCGTCCACGCCGCGTTCGCCCTTCGCGACGCAGGGTTCGAGACGGTGATGGTCAACTCCAACCCGGAGACCGTCTCCACCGACTACGACACCAGCGACCGTCTCTACTTCGAACCGGTGACGGTGGAGGACGTCCTTGCGGTGTGCCGGGCCGAAAACCCGGTCGGGGTGATCGTGCAGCTGGGCGGCCAGACGCCGCTGGCGATCGCGGACGAACTCGAACGCGAGGGCATCCGGGTGTTGGGGACGGCCACGGCCAGCCTGGACCTGGCGGAGGACCGGCGGAAGTTCGGCGCGCTGCTCAAGGAGCTGCAGCTGCCGGCCCCCGAACACGGACTCGCGTCGAGCCTGGCGGAGGCGCGGCAGGTCGCCGCCAGGGTCGGGTTCCCGCTGCTGGTGCGGCCGTCCTACGTCCTGGGCGGGCGAGCCATGGATATCGTGTACTCGGAAGGGGAGCTCGAACGCTTCGTCGCCTCGGCGGCGGCGGCCAGTCCCGAGCACCCCGTGTACATGGACCGGTTCCTGGAGGGCGCGGTGGAGATCGACGTCGACGCCGTGTGCGACGGCCACGAGGTCCTGATCGGCGCCGTCATGGAGCACATCGAGGAGGCCGGGGTCCACTCCGGCGACTCCTCTTGCGTCATCCCACCGGCCACCCTCACCGACGACGAGATCGATGCCATCGAACGAACGGTCCGCACCCTCGCACTCGCCCTCGATGTCACGGGGCTCCTCAACGTCCAACTTGCCGTTCGTGACGACGTGGCGTTCGTGCTGGAGGCGAACCTGCGCGCCTCTCGAACGGTGCCGTTCGTGTCGAAGGCCGTGGGGCTGCCGCTGGCCAAAGTGGCGGCGCGGGTCATGGCCGGGGCTTCGCTGGCGGAGCTTCGGACGGAGGGGCTCCTGCACCCCCGCGACGGCGAACGCTACCGCCATCTCACCCACACCAGCGTCAAGGCGGCGGTGCTTCCGTTCGGCCGCTTCCCCGGCGTCGACACGCTGCTCGGCCCGGAGATGCGCTCGACCGGCGAGGTCATGGGCATCGCCCCGGACCTCGGGCTGGCGCTGGCCCGGGCTCAGGAGGCGAGCGCCGCGCGCCTGCCGGTGACCGGGACCGTGTTCATCAGCGTGGCGAACGGCGACAAGCGGGCCATCGTCTTTCCCGCCATGCGCCTGGCCGAGATCGGCTTCACCATCCTGGCCACCAGGGGCACCGCATCCGCTCTGTCCCGATTCGGGGTGCCGGTCAGCTGCGTTCGGAAACGCTCGGACGGGACGCCGAACGCCGCCGACCTCATCGCCGACGGCCGGGTCGACCTGGTCATCAACACACCGTTCGGCCGCGGCCCACGTTCGGACGGCTACTTCATCCGAACCGCCGCCGTGAAGGCCGGCGTTCCCTGCATCACCACGCTCCCCGGCGTGCTGGCCGCGGTCCAGGGCATCGAGGCGCTCCGCCGCGCGCCGCGATCCCCGCGTTCGCTGCAGGAGTACCATTCCCTTCGCCCGGGGAGCCAGGCCGCGCCCGCCGAACGACACGGGGTTGCGGAGACGGTGGAGCAGCTGAGTATCGGGCTCGACCCCGTGGCGGGCGTGGCCGCGGCCGCAGCGAGCGCGGGAGGCGGACGATGATCCGGGCCAGATGCGAGGTGCTGTCGAACCGCATGGCGGGCCGGTACCACTCGCTCACGCTCGTGGCCCCGGACATCGCGGAGGCGGCGGGCCCCGGACAGTTCGTCGAGATCGCCGTTCCTTCAGGGCGCGACATCACGCTGCGCCGGCCGTTCTCCATCCACCAGGCCTCCAAGCGAGGCGGCTGGGCCGGGACCGTCGAGGTGGTGTTCGACGTCCACGGACAGGGAACGGACTGGCTGGCCCACATCAAGGCGCACGAGTTCGTCGACGTGGTCGGTCCCATCGGGCGGCCCTTCCGCTACCCGAAGGAGCAGACGTCGTGTCTGCTGGTCGGCGGCGGCTATGGCGCGGCTCCGCTGTACTTCCTGGCCGAGGAGCTGCGGGCCCGCAACAAGGACGTGAACATGATCATCGGGGCGCGTTCGCACGACCGCGTGTTCAAGCCGATCGAGGGCAAGCGGCTCGCATCGTCGATCGTCATGACCACCGAGGACGGCTCGATGGGGGAGGCGGGCCGGGTGACCGACGTGCTCCCCGTGATGCTGTCTCGAACCCGCGCCCAGGTCGTCTATGCCTGCGGCCCGAACGCCATGCTGCGGGCCGTCGCCGAATACTGCCTGGCCCAGGGGGTGCCCTGTCAGGTAGCGGTGGAGGAGATGATGGCCTGCGGCATCGGGGTGTGCTGGACATGCGTCGTGCCCGTCATCGCCCTCGACGGCCAGGGGTGGTGGAACGTTCGAGCCTGCCAGGAAGGGCCCGTGTTCAACGGCGCGCGGGTGTGGTGGGACCGGTGGCTCGGTGAGACGCCGAGCGCGCCGACCACGCCGGCCGAGGGCTTCCCCTCGGTGACGGAGGAAGCGCCGGTGGAGGCATGACCGTGAGCTCGTCCGGAGACTTCGCCGTGGACGGTCGCGCCGCGCCGAACGGCTCGGGATCAGACGTCCCCGCGGGCGAGCCGACGCTCGAGGTGGACCTGAACGGCGTCCGGTTCCCCACGCCCATCCTGGGAGCGTCCGGCTGTTTCGGGTCGGGCAAGGAGATGGCCGAGCTCATCGACCTGCGCCGGGTGGGCGGCATCGTGACCAAGAGCGTGACGCTCGCGCCGCGCAAGGGCTTGAACCCGCCGCGCATGGCCGAGGTGTCCTCGGGCATGCTGAACGCCATCGGCCTGCAGAACCCCGGCGTGGAGGAGTTCCTGGCCAAGGACGCGCCCTTCATCTCCTCCGCGGGCGCGCCGGTCATCGTCTCCGTGGCCGGCCGCAGCGTCGAGGAGTACGCCCAGGTCACGCTGCGCGTTCGCGACATCCCGAACGTCGTGGCCATCGAGGCGAACATCTCGTGTCCGAACGTCGAACGCCGCAACCAGGTGTTCGCCTGCCATCCGGACCAGGCCGCCGAAGTCATCGGGTCGATGCGACGCCTCACCACGCTCCCCATCTTCGCCAAGCTGACCGCCGACACGACGTCGATCGTGGACGTGGCGGAGGGGTGCGTTCGTGCTGGGGCGCACGGCTTTTCGTGCATCAACACGCTCCTCGGGATGTCCATCGACATCGAGACGGGGCGGCCCCGGCTGGGCGCGGTCACGGGGGGACTGTCCGGCGCGGCCATCCGCCCGATCGCCGTTCGATGCATCTATCAGGTGGCGCGGGCCTTCCCCGAGATGCCCATCATCGGCATCGGCGGCGTGGTCACCGCGGAGGATGCCATCGAACTCATGACGGCGGGGGCGTGGGCGGTGCAGGTGGGAACGGCGAACTTCTTCAACCCCGACGCCACCATCCAGATCGCCGAGGGCGTTCGAGCCTTCCTGTCTCGCAAGGGACTGGCCAGCCCGGCCGACCTCCGCGCGCGCTTCACCCTGTCGGGGAGGATCCCCGAGCCCGCGACCCAGGGAGGATGAGCTCTCGATGTTGGCGCGCAACCCGCTGATCGTCGCCATCGACGTCTCGGATCTGGACCGGGCCGAAGAGCTGGCCTCGGCGCTGGCCGGCCACGTCGCGTACCTCAAGACGGGCCTGGAGCTCTTCACCTCCGCCGGTCCCACTGGCGTCGAACGCATCCGCCGGCATGCGCCGGTCATGCTGGACCTGAAGCTCCACGACATCCCGACCACCGTCTATCGCGCCGCCCGGAACGTGAGCCGGCTCGGTGTGGATCTGCTCACCGTGCACGCCCTCGGAGGCATCGAGATGGTCCGGGCGGCTGTGGAGGGCGCCGGTAAAGGGGCAGCCGAAGCAGGGTTCGAGGCGCCAGGCATCCTCGGGGTGACGATCCTTTCGCACCTCGCGGGGGAGGGCCTGGCCAGCCCCGCCTCGCTCGCGTTCGATGCGATCTCCGCGGGCGCAACGGGAGTAGTGGTCTCCGGTGACGACGTGCGGGAGGTCCGCGAAGGGGTAGGACCGCGGCCGGTCTTGGTCGTGCCGGGGATCCGTCCCCGAGGCGCGGCGTCGAACGACCATGTTCGTCTGCTGTCACCGGGCGAAGCCCTGCAGCGAGGCGCCGACCTGCTGGTCATCGGCCGCCCGGTCACCGAGGCCGACGACCCGGCGGCAGCGGTCGACGCGATCCTGCGAGAAGTCGGCGCGGCTTGACAGAGGTTCTTCGACGAGAAGTTCCCATGGTGCGGACCGGGGTTCGGGGAAAGATCGAGTCAGGTGCGGAGCAAGGTCGCCTCGTCCTCGTTCAAGACGACATGGACCAGACGGGAGGATTTCTCATACTGACGGGCGCCGACCGTGACCTCTCGATCGGTGGCGCTGACTATTGGGTCGAAGGTCTGGAGGCGTTGGGACGGTTCGCGGAGGAGTCGAACTGGGTCATCCAATGGGAGCACGATGGGAGCAAGCGATGACGCGATCCTGCCGAGGTGGTGGCGATCCTTTGTAACTGCACCGAGACAGTTTCCGCATGGTTGGCGCGTCACGGTACAAGGGACTGGTCGCTCGAGAGGAGTAACCAGGCCGGGCGTGGACCGCACGTGGCGCTTGGTCAATCGCCATCTCGCTGATCGCTCTCCTCTTCGCTCCTCCAGGCGAGGGCTTCGTGACAGACTGACCCTGACCTAGAGGTTGACGTTCTTCCGATCGGCCGGCGCCGAAATTTGTTCGATTGGCCGCTGGTCAGGGGCCATGCGTATAATGCCGCGGACCTGAGCCGCCCACGAGGACGCGAGGAGACGACATGCCACTTCCTACCCTGACCGACGAACAGCGCAAGGACGCCCTGGCCAAGGCGGCCGAGGCTCGCAAGGCGCGCGCCGAACTCAAGGCCCAGCTGAAGTCCGAGAAGATGTCCCTCCAGGACGTCTTGTCGAAGCAGACTGACGGGATCGTCGGGAAGATGAAGGTCTCCTCGGTCCTGGAGTCGCTGCCGGGCGTGGGCAAGGTCCGGGCCCGCAAGATCATGGAACGCCTCGACATCTCGGCCACCCGCCGGGTTCGCGGGCTGGGAGCGAAGCAGAAGGACGCGCTCCTCACTGAGTTCGCCGGCCGCTAATCCTCTCAAAGCCCGCGGTGAGCCCGGCGCTGCCGACGACACCGGGCGGCGTGTTCGTTGAGTGACTTGAGCCAGGGCCGGCTCGTGGTCATCTCGGGCCCGTCGGGAGTGGGCAAGGGAACCGTCATCCGCAGGCTCCTCCAGCTGCGGCCGGACCTCGCCCTGTCGGTGTCGGCGACGACTCGAGCGGCGCGTCCGGGCGAGGTCGACGGCCGCGAGTACTACTTCATGGACGACGACGAGTTCGACACGCGGATCTTGGATGGGGCATTCCTGGAATGGGCGCCCATCTACGGTCACCGTTCGGGAACGCTTCGCTCGGAGGTGGACCGGCTGCTGGCGGAAGGCCGAAGGGTCCTGCTGGAGATCGACATCCAGGGAGCGTCTTGGGTGCACAAGCGGGTCCCGGCGGCGCTGCTGATCTTCCTCCGGCCGCCCTCGGAGGCGGAGCTTGCCCGGCGGCTGACCGAACGCCACACCGAGTCGGGGGAAGCGCTCGCGCTGCGGCTGCAGGCGGCCCGCAGCGAGATCGCCCAGGCCCCGTGGTTCGACCGGGCCGTGGTGAACGACGACGTGGACCGGGCTGCGAGCGAGGTGGCGGCTATAATCGACGGTGTTCGGGGCGACACGCCTGCCGGCCCCCGACCCACCTAAGAGTGTCGGGGCAGGCGCCCTATCGAAGTCGAAGGAGCCACACATCATGATCGAGCCCAAGATCGACGACCTGCTCAAGCACGTGGACTCGCGCTACACGCTGGTGACGCTGGCGGCCAAGCGGGCCCGCGAGATCAACGCCTATTACAGCCAACTCGGCGAGGGGCGCGGCGAGTTCGTGCCGCCGCTGGTCGAGACCGGCAGCTTCCGTTCGAAGCCGCTTTCCATCGCGCTCCACGAGGTCGCGGAGGGCAAGGTGGCGTTCGAACGCCTCGATCCTGGCAACATCAAGGACTAGCCTCCTTCTCGGGCCCACAGGCGCGCTTGCCGTGACGAACGAGGGGTCCGGCGCCGCCTCCGTGTTCACCGGCCCTGATCGGCCGCGCGTCTTGCTCGGGGTGACGGGCGGCATCGCCGCGTACAAGGCCGTCCTGCTGGTCAGGCTGCTGACCGGTGCCGGAGCCGAGGTCCAGGTGGTGATGACACCGTCCGCGACGCGCTTCGTGGGGCCCGACACCTTCGCCGCGCTCACCCACAACCCGGTGTACTCCGAGGTGTTCGAACGGACCGAGGTCGTGCTGCACGTTCGCCTGGCGCACCAGGCCGACCTGGCCGTGGTCGCTCCGGCCACCGCCAACGCGCTGGCCAAGCTGGCCCTGGGGCTGGCGGACGACCTGCTGACCTCGACGCTCCTGGAGTGCACGGCGCCCCTGGTGGTGGCGCCTGCCATGCACACGGGCATGTGGGACCACCCCGCCACCGCAGAGCACCTCCGGACCCTGGCGGACCGGGGCGCCGTGGTGGTCGGGCCCGTGGAGGGTTCGCTTGCCGCCGGCGACGAGGGACTGGGCAGGATGGCGGAGCCTGCCGACATCTTCGCCGCGGTGGCTCGAACGCTCGGGGAGCGACTGGGCACCACGTCGTTCGGCGGTGCCCGCGACCTGGCGGGCGTTCGGCTGCTGGTCACCGCGGGGCCGACCCACGAGCCGATCGACGCCGTCCGTTACCTGGGCAACCGTTCGTCCGGAAGGATGGGGTTCGCCGTGGCGGCGGAGGCGGCGCGGCGCGGGGCCGAGGTCATCCTGGTGAGCGGTCCGGTCGCCCTCGCCGACCCGCCCGGCGCCGAGGTGATCCGCGTAGAGACCGCCGCCGAGATGGCCGAGGCCGTTGCCGTTCGATATGCACGCGCCGACGCCGTGGTCATGGCGGCGGCCGTGGCGGACTTCCGCCCCACCACGGCGGCGAGCGGCAAGCTGAAGAAAGAGAGCGGTCCACCACCGCTCATCTTGGAGCCCACCACCGACATCCTCGCCACGCTGGGGAAACGCAAGGAGCGGCAGGTCCTCGTCGGGTTCGCCGCGGAGACCGACAACCTCGAACGGGAAGCCCGGCGCAAGCTGGCCGAGAAGAACCTCGACGCCATCGTGGTGAACGAGGTCGGCCGGCCGGGCACGGGGTTCGGGTCCGAGACGAACCGGGCCGCGATCCTCTCCGCGAACGACGAGGACACGCTGCTCCGCGACTGGACCAAGGACGAACTCGCCGCCGCCATCTGCGACCGCGTGGCGGCACTGGTGCGACCGGCGATGGGAGGAACCGGCCCGAACGTTCGCCCCGGCCCGGATCCGGCCGGGGCCTGACCATCTCGCCCGGCCCTCACCCCGACCTCCTGTCGGGTGCGGTCGACGTCTGCGTCGCCGTGCCCAAGCTGGCCCTGGACCGCCCGTTCACCTACGAACTCCCCGCCGGTGTGGAGGCGGGGACCGGTTCGCTGGTCTCGGTCCCGTTCCACGGCCGAACGGTGAAGGGGTGGGTCACCGGCCCCGCCGCGGACGTTCCTTCGGGCCGCCTGCTCCCGGTGAAGGCGGTCCGGTCGCCCGTGCGTTACTTCGACCTGCCCCTGCTGGAACTGTTCCGATGGGTGGGCGAACGCTACCTGGCCCCGCTGTGCACGGTGATCGAACGCAGCCATCCACCCCGCGTTGCAGGGGAGGACAAGAAGATCGGTGCCTCGCCGGCGGTCGCCGACGACACACTCGACGCGGACGCTCAAGCGTCGGCCGGGTCGACCGTGTGGCACCGGCCCCTCCCCGGACACGAAGCCGAGGACTGCGCCGATGCGGTCGCGGCCTGTCTGGACGAGGGCCGGACCGCCATCGTCCTGGTCCCCGAGGCCGAACCCCTGGCCGACACGGCGAGCCGGGTCCTCGAGCGGTTCGGCTCCCGCGCCTGCGCCTACCTGGGAGGCAGTCCGCGCCTCCGGTACCGCCGGTGGCTGGAGATCGCCGCGGGTCGCTACCAGGTGGTGGTGGGCACGCGCCCCGCCGTGTTCGCGCCCCTGCGCAAGCCGGGCCTCATCTGGATCAGCCGCGAGGTCCACCCCGGCCACCGCGAGGATCGTTCGCCCTACTACCACGTGCGAGAGGTGGCGGCAGCCAGGGCTGGCATCGACGGGGGGACCTGCGTGCTGTCCTCGCTCTCACCGTCCGCCGAGACGGCCGCCGGCATCGCCGCTCGCACGGTCGCCGTTCGCCGGCCGCCCCGGGACGTCGAACGCGCCACCGCCCCTCTCGTGGAGTCCACACCTCCCGAGGCGGAGGACCGTTCCCAGCGGCTGGGACGGCTGCTCCGGGAGGTTCGTTCGGCTGCCCTTATCGTCTCGAGAGGCGGCTACGGCGTGGCCAGGGTGTGTCGGACCTGTACTCGCCCCGCGGCCTGCGCCACGTGCCGCGGTCCCATCGTCTCCGAAGGGGGCGCCACGCGGTGCCGGGTGTGCGACGCGGCGGGGGTCTGCGCGAACTGTGGGGGGCGGTCGTTCGGTGTCGAACGGGGCGGGGCGGAACGCATCGCGGAGTGGGCGGGACACCTCGCCGCCGCGCCCGTGGTCCTCGACGGCTCGGAGACCCTGCAGTCGCCCGCTACCGATCGCGTCCTGGTGGGAACGGCGGCCTCGATCCACGATGTCGGGGCACCGGCGCTTGACCTGGTCGCGATCCTCGATCCCGACCGAGCCCTGGCCCGGGCGGGCGTTCACGCCGCCGAACAGGCCGTGGCAACCTGGATGGAGGCCGCGGCGTGGGCCCGCCCCAAGTCCCGGGGCGGGCGCGTCCTGATCCAGACCCGCCATCCCGGCCACCCCGCCATCCAGTCGCTGGTGCGGTGGGACCCGATGCCGTTCCTCAGGTGGGAGCTCGAACACCGCACTGAGGCCGGCTTCCCCGCGGGCCATCCCGTGTTCCGCGTGGCCGGCGACGCGAGCCTGCCGCAAGAGCTCCGAGCCACCGACCCCACGACCCTGCTCGCCACCGACGGGCCCGGCGAACCCGCCACGATATGCTTGGTCGTCGTTGCGCCCGCGGCCCTTCCGGGCTTCCGGGAGACGGTGCTCCGGCTGGCTCGGGCCGGGGTCGTGTCGCGGGTCGAGGCCGAGCCCCAGCTGTAGAGGTGGACGTGTGACCATCATGCCGATCCGGGTCCTGGGCGACCCGGTTCTGAAGGCGGCGACCCAGCCGGTCGAGACGTTCGACCGGTCGCTCCGAACGCTCTGCGACGACATGCTCGAGACGATGTACGACGCACCCGGGGTCGGGTTGGCCGCGCCGCAGATCGGTCTGTCTCTGCGGCTGTTCGTCTACGACGACGGCCGGGGGAGCGGATCGGGGATCGTGGCGAACCCGGAACTCTCCCCCGTGGGGGAGGAGACCATCGAGGACGAGGAGGGGTGTCTGTCCATCCCCGGCATCTTCCACGTCACGCGGCGTGCCTATCGGGTGCTGCTCACCGGGCAGGATGGGAACGGCAAGCCGCTGTCGTTGGAGGGGGAGGAGCTGCTGGCGCGGGTCTTCCAGCACGAGACCGACCACCTGGGCGGCTTGCTCTACATCGACCGTTTGAGCGCGGAGGACCGCCGGCAGGTGATGGCCGAGCTCCGCCTGCAGGAGCTCGAACCCGAACGCCGTCGCTTCCGCCGGTCGCAGTAGCGGCTCGATGCGAACCATTTTCCTGGGGAACGCCCCCTGGTCGGTGCCGTCCCTGGAGGCGGTGGCCGGTTCGAACCACGAACTGGTTCGGGTGCTGACCCGGATCCCGAAGCCCGCCGGCCGCGGGGGCGGCCTTCGCCCGACAGCGGTGGCGGACGCGGCCCGCCGGCTGGGGCTGCCGCTGGCGGAGATCGAGACCGTCAGGTCCGGCCAGGGTGCGGAGGCGCTGCGGGCGGTGGCGTTCGACGTCTTGGCCGTGGTGGCCTATGGCGAGATCCTCCGTCAGGACGTGCTGGACCTCCCCGCCGTGGCCCCGGTGAACGTCCACTTCTCGCTGCTGCCCGAGCTGCGGGGAGCGGCGCCGGTCCAGCGGGCGCTGTCCGAGGGGCTGGTCGCCACCGGGGTGACCACCATCCGGATGGACGCCGGCATGGATAGCGGTCCGATCCTGCTCCAGGCGGTCGAACAGATCGACCCGAACGATGACGCAGGCTCGCTGGGCGAACGCCTCGCCGCGGTGGGGGGTCGTCTGCTGGTCGACACGCTGGACCGGCTGGAGGCGGGCGCGCTGGAGGAGCGGGCCCAACCCGAGGAGGGGATCACGTTCGCCCCGAAGTTCAAGCCGGAGGAGCGAGTCCTGGACTGGACTCGCGAGGCGGAGACGCTGGTTCGACTGGTGCGCGCCCTGTCGCCGGAGGAGGGAGCCGCCACGCGGTTCCGGAACCGGGGGCTGACCGTCTTCCGGGCCACCGCTCGGGACAACCTGGAGGGCGCGCCGAACGCCGAGCCGGGGACGGTGGTGTTCGCCGGGAAGCGAGGGTTCGCGGTGAAGGCGGGCGACGGGACCGTGGCGTTGGAGGAGGTCGGTCCGGAGGGCCGCAAACGGATGCCGGGCAGCGCGTTCGTCAACGGGTTCCGGCCGGAGCTCGGTGAACGGCTCGGCTAGCGCGCGGCCCCGGCGATCGGGCAAGCCCCGTCCGGGGTCCGGCCCCAACCGCCGCAAGCCGCCGCCCAGGAAGGCTCCGGAGACCGCACGGAGCGTGGCTCTTCGGGCGCTACGCCGGGTCACCGAGCAGGGCAGCTACTCCAACCTCACCCTGGCCGGCGAGCTGGCTCGTTCGGGCCTGGACGAACGCGACCGCCATCTCGCCGCCGAACTGCTGTACGGGACGCTGCGCCATCTGGTGCCGGTGGACCGGGCGATCCGTTCGGTCTCCACCCGGTCGCTGCGCTCCATCGACATCCCGGCGCTGGCCGTGCTGCGCCTGGGCGCCTACCAGCTCCTCTATCTGCGCATCCCGGAACACGCCGCGGTCAGCGAGACCGTGTCGCTGGCGGGCCAGCGCGAACGCGGGTTCGTCAACGCGGTCCTGCGCAACCTGATCCGCCGGCCGCCCTCACCGGCCGAAGGCCACGACGACGCGGCCATCTCCGCCCGGACGGGCCTGGCGGAGTGGGCGGTGGGAGAGCTCCGGCGGGTCCTCCCGGCGGAGGAGGTCGAACCCGCCGCGGCCGGTCTCGCCTCCCAGACGGACCTCTCCCTTCGCGTCAACACGTGTGCCAACACGATGGACCGCGTGGAGGCGGCGTTCCGGGACGCCGGGTTCGATCCCGTTCGAGGCGCCCACCTCCCCGACGACGTCCTGAAGGTTCGAACGGGCACCCCGGCCGCGCTCCCCGGCTACGCGGACGGCTGGTTCGCGGTGCAGGACGAGGCCTCGGTCCTAGTCGCAGCGGCGGTCCAGGCCCAGCCCGGCGAACGCATCCTGGATGCCTGCGCGGCCCCCGGTGGGAAGGCCGCGTTCCTGGCGTGCGCGGTCGGCCCGGAAGGCCGGGTGGTCGCCGCCGACGTTCGTCCGGCCCGGACCGCGCTGGTCCGTCAGAGCGCCGGCCGGTTGGGCGTGCGTCTGGACACGATGGCCATGGACGGGGCGCGCCCGGCCGTGCGAGGCGGGTTCGACGCCGTCCTGGTGGACGCGCCATGTTCGGGGTTCGGCGCGGCCCGGAGGCGACCCGAGCTGCTGTGGCGGCCGGCCAAGGAGGACCTGGCGCAGCTGGCCCGTCTGCAGGCGTCGATCCTGACGGGCGTCGCACCCCTGGTGAGGCCGGGCGGGCGGATGGTCTATTCGGTTTGCACGTTCCCCCGCGCCGAGACGGACGCGGTCCTGCGAGCGTTCGCCGCCAGGTGTCCGGAGTTCGAACCGGCCGACGTTCCCGGCCCCGACGGCCCCGCTCCGGTCCACCGGCTCTGGCCGCACCGCCACGGGACCGACGGGATGTTCTACGCGGGGTTCGTCCGGCGGTGAGCTCGCCCGGGAAGGTCGCCGCCTCCATCCTCGCCGCGGACTTCGCCCATCTGGCCGCCCAGGTCGCGGCCGTCGAGCCGTTCGTCGACCTGCTGCACATCGACGCCATGGACGGTCACTTCGTCCGGCCGCTCACCGTCGGGCCGATCGTCGTTGCGGCGCTCCGCACTGTGACGTCGCTGCCCCTGCACTGTCATCTCCAGGTCGAACGCCCCGCCCGTCTGTTCGAGGCGTTCGCCGAGGCCGGGGCGGACATCGTAAGCGTGCATGTCGAGTCGGTACCGGACACGATCGCCGCGACGATCGCAGCGGCCGCGGAGCGTGGGCTGCGGGTGGGGCTGGCGGTGAGCCCCGAAACGGCGGTGGAGGCCGTGGTGCCGCACCTGGAGGCGCTCGACCGCGTGGTGGTGATGAGCGTACATCCCGGTTACGGGGGCCAGGCCTTCATCGAAACGGCCCTTGCCAGGATCGAGGCGGTTCGAACGGCCATCGAACGCCGCGGACTGCACGTGGAGGTGGAGGTGGACGGAGGAGTCGATGCGGTGACCGGACCCCGGTGCGTCGCCGCGGGGGCCACCGTCCTGGCCGCCGGCACCGCCATCTTCGGCCACGGCGACCCGGCGCAAGGAGCGGCGCGGCTGGCCGGTGCGCTCTCCTCCGCGGTCGTGGAGGTGTCCGGGACCGGCACCGAGCTACGATGAGTCCGTGAAGAGAGCGGTGCTGGTGGGAGTCCTTGCCTTGGTAGGACCGTTGCTCTTCCCGCCGGCCTCCGGTGCCAGCACCCCAACCTGCTTCGGTCAACCGGCCACCATCGTGGGGACGAGTGGGAACGACAACCTGCAGGGGACCCCGGGCGACGACGTCATCGTCGGGCTCGGCGGCTTCGACGGCATCTTCGGGAATGGCGGGTTCGACCGGATCTGCGGCGGCTCGGGCGGGAGCATCATCGACGTGAGCGCCGATTCCGGAAGCAAGATCGCCGGAGGTTCCGGGGAAGACCTGGTCCGCGGGTCTCCCGGGAGCGATCGGATCTTGACCAAGGGCGGCCCGGACGGCATCACCGCCTCGCTGGGCCAGGATTACGTGAACGGTGGGCCTGGCGAGGACACCCTCAACTTCGTTGACATCTCCTTCCACGATCGCCTGACCGTGGACTTGCAGACGGGAACAGCCACGGGCTACGGGAGCGACACGATCGTGGGGATCGAGGATGTCTATGGTGCTCCTGCCGCCCCCAACAGGATGACGGGCGACGACGGGCCGAACAAGCTCTATGGCGGCCACCGCAAGGACGTCATCTCCGGGTTGGGCGGGGATGACTACCTGGACGGGCGCGACGGGATCGACAGCCTCGATGGGGGCGACGGCACCGACACCTGCGTCAATGGCGAGACCGTCAGCAACTGCGAGAACTAGCCAGCAAGCCCCACGCCACCGGCTTGACGTTCGGGCTACCCTCTGTTTCGCCTTCGCGACACCGGCCCGCGGGACCCGTCATGATATGGGGACTGAACGCGAGGGTTTGAACGATGGCAGAGACCGTCCTGGTGGTGGACGACGATCCGGACGTGGCCCGGTTCGTCGAGGTCAACCTGCGTTCGGCCGGCTACTCGGTGACGGTGGCCTCCGACGGGCAGGAGGCCATCGAACGGGCCATCGAGATCCGCCCGGACCTCGTCCTGCTCGACGTGATGATGCCGAAGCTCGACGGGTTCGAGGTGGCGCAGCGTCTGCGCCGGGATCAACGCACGTCGTCGTGTTCGATCATCATGCTGACGGCGAAGGCGCTGTCGGCGGACAAGGTGCTCGGCCTGTCCAGCGGGGCGGACGACTACATCATCAAGCCGTTCGACCCGGTCGAGCTCCTGGCCAGGGTCAAGACCACGCTCCGGCGGGCTCGGGAGATGCGGGCGCTGTCGCCGCTGACCGGCCTGCCCGGCAACATCCGCATCCAGGAGGAGATCCGCCGGCTGGTGGGGGAGGACGATCCGTTCGCCATCCTCTACGCCGACCTCGACCACTTCAAGAGCTACAACGACCATTACGGGTTCGTCCAGGGCGACCGGGCCATCCAGCTGCTGGCCCGTCTGGGCACCGAGGTGGTGCACGAGATGGTCGGGCCGGGCGGGTTCGTCGGCCATGTGGGAGGTGACGACTTCATCCTCATCGTGCCGCCGGACGTGGCCGAACGCGCCGCCGGGAGCCTGTGCGAACGGTTCGACCGCCACGCCCCGATGCTCTACGACGCCACCGACCGCGAGAAGGGTTACGTCGAGGTGGAGGACCGGCAAGGGCACATGCGGCGGTTCCCCATCATCACCGTGTCGATCGGCGTGGCCAGCACGGCCCGGCGCAAGTTCGCCCACTGGGGCGAGGCGGTGTCCACGGCCACCGAGATGAAGTCGTTCGCCAAGCGCGACCCGCGTTCGTCCTACGCCGTCGATCGTCGAACGGCCGACGACGCCACCGGCTGAGGCCCCTGGCTATACTTGGGCCGAACAGAGCAAGGCTCGTCTTCGGGGCGGGGTGAGACTCCCCACCGGCGGTGAAAGTCCGCGACCCCCCGGCCGCCAGCCAGGGGTTGACCCGGTGAAACTCCGGGACCGACCGTACAGTCGGGATGGGAGAGGACGAGCGAAACCTGCGGCAGCGCGGGGCGCGGCGTTCGTCCGCATCCCCGGCTCCGTGTGGCTTCGCCGCCTCACCTTCCGCCTCGGTGGAGGGAATGGGAGTGGGCGAACGCCGGCGACTGTACTTCAGGCCGAACGAGACCGAACCGGATCTCGAGTCCGACGCATCCTTCATGCGTCGCGCCCTCGACCTCGCCCGCCGTGGGAGGGGAAAGGCGTCTCCCAACCCGATGGTCGGCGCGGTCATCGTGTCGAACGACGGCCGGATCGTCGGGGAGGGCTGGCACGAACGCCCCGGAACGCCCCACGCCGAACCCGTGGCTCTGGCGGCGGCGGGGGCCGAGGCTCGAGGAGCCACCCTCTACGTCACGCTGGAACCGTGCAGCCACACCGGACGAACCCCTCCCTGCGCGCCCGCCGTCATCGCGGCGGTCATCGGTCGCGTGGTCGCGGCCACGAGCGATCCCAACCCGAAGGTCGACGGGAGGGGCTTCGCCGCCCTCCGGGAGGCCGGCGTTCGGGTGGACGTCGGGACGCTGGCCGCCGACGCCGAACGCCTCATCGCGGGATTCTTCAAGCACACCCGAACGGGGTTGCCGTTCGTCACGCTGAAGATGGCCGCGTCGCTGGACGGAAAGGTGGCGGCCAGGGACGGTTCGTCCCGGTGGATCACGGGGCAGGCCGCACGCGAGGACGTGCACGTCGCCCGCGCGGAGAGCGACGCGATCATGGTTGGGGCGGGGACGGTGGCGGCGGACGACCCCTCCCTGACCGTTCGACTGGAGGGCTACGACGGCCGGGCGCCCCTTCGCGTGGTCGTCGACGGCCGAGGCCGAACGCCCGCCGACTCCGCGGTCCTGGACGGGCAAGCGCCGACGTTGATCGCGACCACGAACGCGGCACCGGCCGCCTGCCGGGATGCATGGAGCGCGGCCGGCGCCGAGGTCCTGATCCTCGCGTCCCCGGCCGGCTCGCCGGGGATGGTGCCTCTGCGCCCTCTGATGGCCGAACTGGGCCGGCGCGACGTGCAGACCGTCCTGCTGGAGGGCGGCCCCACCCTGGCCTGGTCGGCCGTTCGGGGCGGCCTGGTGGACCGGTTCGTCCTCTACCTGGCTCCGAAGCTGGTGGGCGGGTCGAACGCCCCCGGCATCCTGGGCGGCGAAGGGATCCCGGGGATGGACGGCGCCCTCGGCCTGCGGATCGAGGGGGTCGAACGCGTCGGCGACGACATCAAGGTGGTCGCCGTGCCGGCCGCTTCCGGGGAGGCATGAGGAGTGTTCACCGGGATCGTGGAGGAGCTCGGCACGGTGCGGGCGGGGGGGCCCCGTCTGGTCGTGGCCGCGGCCACGGTGGGCGAGGACTCGTCGCCGGGTGCCTCGGTGGCGGTGAACGGCGTCTGCCTCACCGTGGTCGACCGCAGCCTCAACGCCGGGGAGACGTGGCTGCTCACGTTCGACGTCTCCGAGGAGACGCTCCGGCGTTCGTCGCTGGGTTCGCTGCAGCCGGGGGGTGGAGTGAACCTCGAACGACCCGTCACGTTGCTGACCCGCCTCGGCGGCCACCTGGTGCAGGGGCACGTGGACGGCGTGGGCACGGTCATCGCCATGACCGACGACGCGAACGGCGGACGGACGATGGAGTTCACGCTCCCGCCCGCGCTTGCTCGCTACGTGGTGGAGAAGGGCTCGATCACGGCGGACGGCGTCAGCCTCACCGTGACGTTCGTGGCACGGGAACGGTTCGGCGTCGCGCTCGTCCCGTTCACGCTGACCGCGACGACGCTCGGACGCAAGCGGCTCGGAGATCCGGTGAACCTGGAGGTGGATGTGATGGCGAAATACGTTGAGAGACTCATGGGGAGGACGCCGTGACGACGAACGCGACGAAGCAGGCCACCGGGGAGGTCCGGTTCGATCCCATCGAGGAGGCCATCGCCGACATCAAGGCCGGCCTGATGGTCATCGTGGTGGACGATGCTGACCGGGAGAACGAGGGCGACTTCGTGATGGCCGCGGAGTCGGTGACCCCCGAGGCCATCAACTTCATGGCGACGCACGGCCGCGGAATCATCTGCATGCCGTGTTCGGGCGAACGTCTGGACGACCTGCGCATCCCGCTGATGGTGGCGACGAGGGGCGGCTCGCACGAGACGGCGTTCGCCGTGTCCATCGATGCCCGCGGTACGACCACCACCGGGACCAGCGCGTTCGACCGGGCCGCCACCATCCGGGCGGTGGCGGAGGAGGGCACCAGACCGGAGGACATCCAGATGCCCGGCCACGTCTTCCCGCTGCGGGCCCATGAGGGCGGCGTCCTGAAGCGGGCCGGCCACACGGAGGCGGCGGTGGACATGGCCCGCCTGGCGGGGATGTTCCCGGCCGGGGCCATCTGCGAGATCATGCACCCCGACGGGACCATGGCCCGCCTCCCCGAGCTGCACCGGGTGGCCCTGGAGCACGGCTTGAAGCTCGTCTCCATCGCCGACCTCATCGAGTACCGCCGCAAGCGCGAGAAGCTCGTTCGCAAGGTCGCGGAGGCGAACATCCCCACGATCTATGGCGCGTTCAAGGCCGTGGCCTACGAGTCCCTGGTCGACGGCCGGGTCCACGTCGCGATGGTGCTGGGCGAGGTGGGCGACGGGAACGACATCCTGGTCAGGGTCCATTCGGAATGCCTGACCGGCGACGTGTTCCACTCGCTGCGGTGCGACTGCGGGACGCAGCTCGACGACGCTCTGGGCAAGATCGGGGCGGAGGGCCGCGGGGTGGCGCTCTACATCCGGGGCCACGAGGGCCGGGCCATCGGCCTCACCCACAAGCTCAGGGCCTACCAGCTCCAGGAGTCGGGCCGCGACACCGTCGAGGCGAACGTCGAACTGGGCTTCCCTCCCGACCCCCGCGACTACGGGATCGGCGCGCAGATCCTGTTCGACGTCGGGGTCCGTTCGATGCGTCTGCTGACGAACAACCCCTCGAAGCGGGCCGGGCTGGAGGGCTACGGCCTGTCCATCGCCGAACGAGTGCCGCTGGAGACCGAGCCGACCAAGGAGAACCTGGCCTACCTCACGGCCAAGCGGGAGAAGATGGGGCACCTGCTGGACAATCTGGAGACCGCGCCCGCGGAGACCGGGCCGGCGGACGCGGCGGACGGAGGGTTGGCATGAACGAGATCCGCGGGACGTTCGACGCGCGGGGCCGCAGGTTCGCCGTGGTGGCCGCACAGTTCAACGAGATCGTCGTGTCGAAGCTGGTTGAGGGCGCCTTGGCCTGCTTCCGTTCGCACGGCATCGCCGACGAGAACCTCACGGTGGCGTGGGTGCCGGGGGCGTTCGAACTCCCGCTAGTGGCGAGGCGGCTGGCGTCGTCCGGCCTGTACGACGCGGTGGTCTGCCTGGGCGCGGTGGTGCGCGGGGAGACCGCCCACTTCGACTTCGTGGCGGGGGAGGCCGCTCGCGGCATCGCGGACGCGGCCCGCGATGCCGGGGTGCCGGTGCTGTTCGGCGTGCTGACGACCGAGAACATGTCGCAGGCGTTGGACCGGGCCGGGGGGAAGTCGGGCAACAAGGGGTGGGACTCGGCCATGGCCGCCATGCAGACCGCGAGCGTCCTGGACCAGCTTCCGTCGAAGGAGTGAGCAAGCCATGATCGTCGACAAGCCGTGGGGCAAGGTCCACACGTACGCGCTGAACCAGCCCGCCTCCGTCCGGCTCCTCACCATCGAGCCCGGCCAGGAGACCAGCGAGCATTACCACCAGCTCCGCGAGGAAACGTGGATCGTGCTGGACGAACACCTCACGGTCCAGATCGGGAACCGGGTCGTGGAGGCCCGGCCGGGCCAGGAGTTCATCGTGGGGGCGGAGGAGACGCACCGCATCGTGAACCACGGCGAACGGCGTGGCCGCGTGCTCGAGGTGGCGTTCGGCTACACCACGGAGGACGACACGTTCCGGCTGGAGGACGAGTACGGCAGGCCGCTCGGGACCCAGTGGTGATGGCGCCGTTGTGTGACCGATAGTCCCATGCTAGGCTCCGGCCGTCCGCCGCAGAAGGCGGGTGGCAAGGTCGCGAGGAGGCACGAACGTGGCGCAGGGCAAGGTCAAGTGGTTCAGCAACGAGAAGGGCTACGGATTCATCGAACGGCCTGACGGAGAGGACGTGTTCGTCCACTTCTCCGCGATCGCCGGCGACGGGTACCGCAGCCTGAACGAAGGCCAGGACGTGGAGTTCGACGTCCAGGACGGTCCCAAGGGCAAGCAGGCCGCCAACGTCCGCCCGCTGTAGCCGTCCGGGTTCTCCGGCCTGCGACTCGCAGCCCGCGCCGAGACGTGTGTCCGACCCCGTACCTATACTTGGCCACCAGATGTGCATGGTGACCGTTTCTTGAGCGCCGAACGCCGCGAGCTTCATCCGGCCCGGCGACCTGCCGCGCGCTCCGTCCCTTGGGAGGTGATGCGGGGTCTCTCTTGATCCGCGCGTGAACGACAGGATCCGGGCCCCTGAGGTCCGGCTGGTCGGCGCCGACGGCGACCAGATCGGGATCGTCACGATCGATGACGCGATGAAACGGGCCCGGGACCTCGACCTGGACCTGGTGGAGGTGGCCCCGCAGGCCACCCCACCGGTGTGCCGGATCATGGACTTCGGCAAGTACAAGTACGAACGCGACGTTCGCCAGAAGGAAGCCCGCAAGAAGCAGCAGCGCGTCGAGGTCAAAGAGATCAAGATGCGCCCGAAGATCGACCCTCACGACTACGCCACCAAGAAGGGCCACGTCATCCGGTTCCTCGCGGCGAACGCGCGGGTCAAGGTCACGATCATGTTCCGCGGCCGGGAGATGGCCCACACCGAACTCGGCCGCAAGCTGCTGGACCGGCTGACGGAGGACCTCAAGGAACTTGGTAACGTAGAGTCCTATCCGAAGCTCGACGGCCGCAACATGATCATGGTCATGGCCCCGGTCAAACGGCAGGCCAGGCCCGCCGAGGAGTCCGGTGGCCCCCACGACGGGGACGCCGAACCCGAGCCCGTCGGAGAGGCGGGACCACCGGCTTAGAAGGGCCACCAGGAGATCCGAACATGCCGAAGATGAAGACGCATCGCGGCGCGGCCAAGCGCTTCAAGCTGTCCGGGAGCGGCAAGGTGATGCGGCGCAAGGCGACGGGCAACCACATGCTGATGAAGAAGACCGGCCAGCAGAAGCGCCGGATCACCGGCATGGTCGAGGTCGGACCGGAGCGAACGGTGGTCCGCCGCCTCCTGGGTAAGTAGCCTCGGGCCCCGGAGCCAGCACATGACGACGAAGGGTTGGTAGCGACATGCCACGGGTGAAGCGAGCGGTCCATTCGAAGAAGAAGCGCCGCGAGATCATGTCCCAGGCCAAGGGCTACTACGGGGCCCGTTCGCGCCGCTACCGCGTGGCCAAGGAGCAGGTCCAGCACTCCGGCGTCTATGCCTACCGCGACCGCCGCGACCGCAAGGGCCAGTTCCGCCGGCTGTGGATCGCCCGCATCGGTGCCGCGGCCAAGCTGAACGGCATGACCTACTCTCAACTCATCCACGGGCTGGACCTTGCTGGCATCGAACTCGACCGCAAGATCCTGGCCGATCTCGGCGTCTACGACCTCGGGGCGTTTGCCGCGCTGACCGATGCGGCCAAGGAAGCCCTGGCCGCAGCCGCGAACGACGCCGGCGCCAAGGCCGGCGCCGCCAACCGGGCCTAGCCCGGCCGCGGCGCGTGATGCGCCGATGATCACCTCACCGCAGAACAAGCGGGTGGCCCAGGCCGTTCGTCTGCACAAGCGCGCCCTCCGGGAGAAGGACCGCCGGTTCCTGGTCGAGGGCGTCCAGGCCGTGGGGGAGGCCCTGGCCTCCGGCGCGGAGGTCGTCGAGGTGTTCGTCGCGCCGCTCTCAGAAGGCGAGGCTCGGCGGGCGGACGGCGTGCTGGAGCAGGCTCGAACGGCCGGCGTTCCCGTCAACCCCGTCTCGACGGAGATCATGTCCCGGCTCACCTCCACGGTCACCCCGCCCGGCGTCGTCGCGGTGGCGGGGTTCGTGGACGTTCCGCTCCAGGACATCCGCGCGGACGCCCGGTGCATCCCGGTCCTGGCCGAGGTCCGTGACCCGGGGAACGCCGGGGCCATCATCCGCTCGGCGGACGCGGCGGGCGCGGACGCCGTGGTGTTCACCGCCACGTCGGTGGACGTCTACAACGAGAAGGCGGTCCGGGCCACGGCGGGATCGCTATTCCACCTTCCCGTGGTCCGCTCCGCGCGGCTCCAGGACGCGGTGTCCGAGCTTCGAACGCGAGGCTTCCGGATCCTGGCGGCGAGCGCCGACGGCGCCTCATCCATCTACGAGACCGATCTCACCGGGCCGGTGGCGGTGCTGTTCGGCAACGAGGCCCACGGCCTGTCGGAGGAGACCCGGGGCCTGGCCGACGAGACCGTCCGGGTCCCCATCGTCGGCCGGGCCGAGTCGCTGAACCTGGCGGCGGCTGCGGCGCTGGTCTTGTTCGAATCGGCGCGGCAACGTTCGGGAGGCCCGACGCTCGCCCAGATCGTGGCGGGCTCGGCCCACGACATCCGCTCGCCGCTCGCCGCGCTGAAGGGCTTCACCTCCACGCTGCAGAAGCGGTGGGACCGGGTCCCCGACCCGATGCGCCTGGAGATGATCGAGGCAATGGCGTTCGACGCGGGGCGGATGGGGACGCTCATCACCTTCCTGCTGGACGCGGCGAGGCTCTCCTCGGGCCAGCTCAAGCTGGCGATCGTGCCGATGGACCTCACGGCGCTGGCTGCCCAGGTCCAGGCCGATCTGTCGCGGCCGGAGCTCGTCCCGATCGAGGTGGCCGGCGAACGCCTGCTGGTGCCGGTGGACGGAGACCGGTTCCGCACGATCCTCACCGCGCTGGTGGAGGCGTGCCGGTGGTGGGGCGAAGAGGGCCCGGTCCGGATCGAGGTCGAGCCCGGCCCACCGGTCGTCGTTCGCGTGTCCCGCTCCAAGACGGCCCTGGACCGCGAGCGAGCCCGCGAGCTGTTCGGGCCCCGGCCGCCCGGATCGGGGGGCGGCAGCAAGGTCGGTTTGTTCGTGGCGAACGGGCTGGCCAAGGCCCACGGCGGCACCCTTGAGGTGGACGCCGACGACCGGATCGAGTTCGTGGTGACGCTGCCGGCAACCCCGGAGCGCTAGCGAGCGCCTCAGACCGTGGCGAGCGAGACGGGAGAGGAACCGGCGACCAGGTCGCCGTGCGCCGGCTTCTCCGGGCGGTGTCCGATTGGGTTGGGCCGTTCTTCCTGCTCATCGACGATGGGCCCGCAGGACTGAAGGCGAAGGGTCCGGGCGCGGCCTCTACACTACTTCTCCACATGGCCGACCCCACCGCCGACCAGGCCTCGAGCGCACTCCGGACGCTGGAGGCGGAGCTCGTTCGAGGCCGAACGCTGTTCGACCAGGCTCCCTCGCTCTCCGCGCTGGAGGAGGCCGAAACCTCCGTCCTGGGCCGCAAGTCGGCGTTCTCCTCCGTTCAGCGCGGTCTCCGAGACCTCACCGACGACGAACGACGAACGGTCGGGACCCGCACGCACGAGGTCCGCCAGGTTCTCCAGGCGCTCTACGAGGAGCGGCGACGGTCCCTGGCGGCCGACCACGAGGCGGCGCTTCTGGAGGCCGACCGTCTGGACGTGACCCTGCCAGGGCGCCGGCCCCGCCCCGGTTCCCTGCACCCGCTGACGCTGACCGAGTACCAGCTCGTCGACACGTTCGTCCGGATGGGCTACCGCGTGGTGGAGGGGCCCGAGATCGAGAACGACTGGTACAACTTCCAGGCCCTCAACATCCCCCCGGACCATCCCGCCCGAACCATGAGGGACACCTTCTATCTCGAGGGCCAAGACCTGCTGCTGCGAACGGAGACCTCCGCGATGCAGATCCGGACGATGGAGTCCCAGCATCCGCCGCTCTACATCGTGGCGCCGGGCCGCGTCTACCGTAAGGAGACGCCCGACGCCACCCATTCGGCGGCGTTCCACCAGCTGGAGGGCCTGGCCATCGACGAGGGGCTCACGCTCGCCGACATGAAGGGAACACTGGAGGCCTTCGCCAAGGCCATGTTCGGACCGGACCAGCGCATCCGTCTGACGCCGTCCTACTTCCCGTTCGTCGAGCCGGGGGCCCAGGTGGAGGTGACGTGCTTCGTGTGCGGCGGATCCGGCGAGCGGTGCCGGACGTGCAAGGAGTCCGGTTGGATCGAACTGCTCGGCTCGGGGATGGTCCATCCGGCGGTGTTGGAGAACGTCGGCTACGACTCCGAACGCTACACGGGGTTCGCGTTCGGCATCGGGATCGACCGCGCCGCCATGCTGCGCTACGGCATCTCCGACATCCGGGGGCTGTTCGACGGCGATGTTCGGCTGCTGGAGCAGTTCGAGGGGGTGGGGTGACGCAGTGAAAGTACCGCTGTCCTGGCTCCGCGAGCTCTGCCCCACCGACCTGCCCCCGGACGAGCTGGCCGAACGCCTCACCGCCCGGGGGGTCCACGTGGAGGCGGTGCTGTGGCCGTGGGAGGGCCTGTCCGGCGTGGTGGCGGCGCGGGTCCTGGAGGTGAGCGATCACCCGAACTCAGACAAGCTTTGCGTGACCCGGGTGGACGTTGGTGACGGGACCCAGCACCAAGTCCTGGCGGGCGTCCGCAACATGGAGGCGGGTGACATCGTGCCCCTGGCCCCGCCCGGCTCGCGCGTCCCCGCGCTGTCCGAGCCGCTGTCGCCTCGGGAGCTCCGCGGCCTGGTCTCGGAGGGGATGCTCTGTTCACCGCAGGAGCTTGCGCTCTCCGCCGATCATGGCGGCATCCTGATCCTCCCGCCTGACACGCCGGTGGGGGCGGACATCAAGGGTCTGTTCGGCCTGGACGACGCGGTGATCGACATCGAGATCGAACCCAATCGTCCGGACCTCATGTCGGTGTTCGGCGTGGCCAGGGAGGTCTCCGCCGCCACCGGCGTGCGCTTGCGGCCTCCGGATCTCAGCGTGGAGGAGGGCTCGAAGGAGGCCGGCGCCGTGGCCACGGTCCGGATCGAGGACCTCGAACGCTGCCCCCGCTACCTGGCCCGGGTCATCGAAGGTGTGAGGGCGGGCCCGTCGCCGCTGCTGGCGCAGGCCCGCCTGACCGCCGCCGGGATGCGGCCACTGTCGAACGTGGTGGACGCTACGAACTACGTCCTGCTCGAGCTGGGCCATCCGCTGCACGCGTTCGACCTGGCGCTGCTCGAAGGCTCCGGCATCATCGTCCGGCGGGCCGCAGAAGGCGAACGCATCCGAACGCTCGACGACGTGGACAGGCTGCTGACCGGCGAGGACCTGGTCATCGCCGACCATGCCAAAGCGGTGGCGGTGGCCGGGGTCATGGGCTCCGCGCCCGCCGAGGTCTCCTCCGTCACCAGGGACATCCTGCTGGAGAGCGCGTACTTCGAGCCACGGGCGGTCATGCGGGCCGCCCGGCGGCTGGGGCTCGCGACCGAGGCGTCGATGCGGTTCGAACGCGGCGCCGACCCGGAGGCTCCGCAGAAGGCGGTGGACCGAACGGCGGCGCTCATCACGGCCTGGTCGGGCGGCACGGTGCTGGCCGGCACGGTGGCGGCCGGTGCCGCCCCCGAACGCCGTCGGGTGCGTGTTCGCCCGGCCCGGGCCTCGCTGCTCCTCGGTTTCCCCGTCACTCCCCAGGACGTCCACACCGCGTTCGACTCGCTGGGCATCACCGCGACCGATGTCGGTGAGGCCGTCGAGGTCGAGGTCCCCGGCTACCGGGTCGACCTCGAACGAGAGGTCGATCTCATCGAGGAGGTGGCCCGGTCTCACGGCTACGACCGGATCGGCTCGACCCTGCCTCCGGTGCGCCAGATCGGCGGGATGATGCCGACCTACGCCTTCCGGAGGCGCGTCCGAGAGGCGTTCGCCCGGGGCGGCCTGCGAGAGGCGTGGCTGCTGTCGTTCGCCTCGCGGGAGGACGCCGCGATCGGGCCGGAAGGCTTCGTCCGCCTGGCCAACCCGCTGACCGCGGACGAGCCCTTCCTTCGCCGGAGCCTTCTCCCCGGCCTGCTCCGAGCGGTCGCCCGCAACATGAGTCGCGGCGTCGACTCGGTGGCGCTGTTCGAGGTGGGCAAGGTCTTCCGCATGGGCTCGAACGCACCCGAAGAGTCCGAACGTGTCGCGCTGGTCATGGCCGGGTCGGCAACCGGGTGGCCGCAAGCGCCGCGAACCTTCGACTTCACCGACGCCAAGGGCGCGGTGGAAGCCGCGCTGTTGGCACTCGGCGTGCGGGACTGGACCATCGAGGCAGGGGTCGACCCGGAGGAGGAGCACCTGCTCCATCCGTCCCGGGCGGCCCTGCTCCGAACGGGTGATCAGCCGCTTGGGCTGGTGGCGGAGGTGCATCCGCGCGTCGCCGCGGCGTTCGATCTCACCACCAGGGTGGCGGTGGCATCGCTGGAGGTTCCGGTGCTGATGGCCCACGCCGAGGCCCTCCCAGCGTTCCGGGACCCCCCCCGGTTCCCGCCCGTTCGGCGGGACCTGGCGTTCCTGGTCGACGCGGACACACCGGCGGGGGAGGTTCGCCGGGCCATCCTGGCGGCGGCCGGTGACATGGCCGCCTCGGCCGAACTGTTCGACGTCTTCACCGGCGGACCGGTCCCGGCCGGACGCAAGAGCCTGGCGTTCGCGGTGACGTTCCGGGCCGAGGACCGGACCCTCACCGACCATGACGCGGAGACGGGAGTCGAGGCCATCCGGGCCGCCCTGACCACGGCGTTCGGAGCCGAGCTTCGCACCGGCTGAGGCCTGGGGTAGGCTTCTGGCAATGACCAGACACTTCCTTTCCGTCGACGACGTCACCACGCCCGAGTTCGCCGTCCTCCTCGACCTGGCCGCGGAGGTCAAGGCCGACCCCGCGGCGTTCCACGACCGACTCCACCGGATGGCCGTCGCGCTCATCTTCGAGAAGCCCTCAACCCGAACGCGGGTGTCGTTCGAGGTGGCGGTGTCCTCACTCGGGGGCCACCCGCTGGCACTCTCCTCCGCCGACCTCCAACTGGGCCGGGGCGAGACGGTCGAAGACACGGGCCGGGTGCTGGCCCGTTACGTCCACGCCATCGTGCTTCGAACGTTCGGCCAGGAGCGGCTGGAGGTCCTGGCGAAGGCGGCGGACGTGCCCGTGGTCAACGCACTGTCGGACTACGAGCACCCCTGTCAGTGCCTGGCCGACCTCCTGACCGTGCGGGAGGCCCGGGGATCACTCGCCGGCACGACGTTCACCTACCTCGGCGACGGCAACAACGTCGCGCACTCCCTGCTGCTCGGCGGGGCCAAGGCCGGGATGCACATGCGTGTGGCCACGCCTCCCGGGTTCGAGCCCATCCCGCAGGTCGTTCGCCGGGCCGAGGAGATCGCCGCGGAGACCGGCGGTTCGGTCATGATCCTGCACGACGCGGCGGAGGGGGCGGCCGGGACCGACGTGCTCTACACCGACGTGTGGGCCTCCATGGGCCAGGAGCAGGAGGCGAACGAACGCGCCCTGGTCTTCCCGAACTACCGCATCGACCAGGCCGCGGTGGACCGGGCCGCCTCCGGGGCCATCGTGCTGCACTGCCTCCCCGCCCATCGCGGACAGGAGATCACGGACGAGGTCATCGACGGTCCGCAATCCAGGGTCTGGGACCAGGCCGAGAACCGCCTCCACACCCAGAAGGCCCTGCTGCTGTGGCTCCTGGACAAGGCCTGAGCATCTCCCGCTGAGGGGTCATGCCCAGGACGAACGACGTTGTCGAGGCGCTCCTGGGCGAGTACGCCGACCTCATCGCCATCTCCGGCGGCGACGCGTTCCGTTCGCGGACCTACGAGAAGGCTGCCCGTTCGATCGGCGGCTACCACGCGGACGTCGCGACGCTCGACCTCAAGGGATTGCAGGAGATCCCGAACGTCGGCAAGTCGACCGCGGAGAAGATCCTCGAGTACCTGGCGACGGGTCAGGTGGGCGTGGTGGAGGACCTCCGGGCGCGCATCCCGGCCGGCGTTCGCGAGCTCATCTCCATCCCCACGCTCGGCCCGAAGAAGGCCATGGTCCTCTACCAGGACCTCCGGATCGCCTCGGTCGAGGAGCTGTCGAAGGCCATCCAGGACGGACGGCTGGAGGGCCTCAAGGGGTTCGGTCCCAAGACGCTCGAGAACATACAGCACGGCATCGAACTCATGCAGCAGTCGGGCGACCGGGTCGGGATCGGCGTGGCCATGGACCTGGCGGAGGAGTTGGTTGCGGAGCTCTCCGCGCTCCCCGGCGTGCAGCGGTGCACGTTCGCCGGGTCGCTGCGGCGGATGGCCGAGACCATCGGCGACATCGACATCCTGGTCGCGGCCGAGGACTCCGGCCCCATCATGGAGGCGTTCCGAACGCTCCCCCTGGTGCAGGAGATCCTGGGAAGCGGTGAGACCAAGACCTCGATCCGAACGACCCGCGGCCTTCAGGTGGACCTGCGGGTCATCTCACCGAACGTGTGGGGCGCGGCGCTCCAGTACTTCACCGGCTCCAAGGCCCACAACATCCGCATCCGGGAGATGGCCGTTCGCAAGAAGCTCAAGCTCTCCGAGTACGGGCTGTTCGAGGCCGAAAGCGGCGACCTCATCGTGGCCGAGACCGAGGAGCAGGTGTACGAACACCTCGGCCTTCCGTGGATCCCGCCGGTGCTGCGGGAGGACCGGGGCGAGGTGGACGCGGCGCTGAAGGGTACGCTCCCCGCGCTGCTGGCCGAAGGGGACCTCCGGGGCGATCTCCACACCCACACGGACCTCACCGACGGTCTGGCCACCCTGGAGCAGATGGTGGAGGCCGCCGCTGCTCGCGGCTACGAGTACTACGCGGTCACCGACCACGCCCCGAACCTCTACATGCAGCGGATGACCGACCAGGCGATGCTGGCCCAGCGCGACCAGCTGCGGGCCCTGCAGTCCCGCTACCCGCAGATGACACTGCTCCACGGCTCGGAGCTCAACATCGATCCCGACGGTGGCGTGGACTGGGGGCCGGAGTTCCTGGAGGGCTTCGACGGGCCGTTGGTGGCGAGCGTCCACTCCCACTTCAACCAGTCCCGAGACGAGATGACCCGGCGGATCGTGACCGCGTGCCAGAACCCGTTCGTCAACATCATCGGCCACCCCACGGCGCGGCTGATCGGCAGGCGGCCGCCCATCGACTACGACCTCGATGCGGTGTTCGAGGCGGCGGCTCGAACGGGCACCGCGCTGGAGATCAACTCCTTCCCCGACCGGCTGGACCTCCGGGACGAACACATCCTGTGGGCGAGGCGGCACGGCGTGCGGTTCGCCGTGGACACCGACTCGCATTCCACGCTGCACCTCGCGCTGATGCGCTACGGCGTGGCCACGGCCGGCCGAGGATGGCTGACCCGAGAGGACGTCATCAACGCGTGGCCGCTCGATCAGCTCGAGGAGTTCCTGCGGAAGGGCCGGTCCTGACGCCTTATCGAGTGCTCCGACCGGCGTTGCCACGCTCGTTTTACGAGAGGCCGGCCGTGGAGGTGGCCAGGGACCTCCTGGGTCGTGACCTGGTTCGAACGCACCCCCACGGCGATGTCGCGGCGCGGCTCGTGGAGTGCGAGGCGTACCGGGTGGACGATCCGGCCAGCCATTCCTTCCGGGGGAGAACCGCTCGCACCGAGGTCATGTTCGGACCACCCGGCCACCTCTACGTCTACCTGTCCTACGGCGTTCATTGGTGCATGAACGTCGTCACCGGCCGGGAGGGGGAGGGAAGCGCGGTGCTGCTGCGAGCCGCCGAACCGCTCGACGGCCAAAGCCTGATGCGGTCACGACGCGGCCTGACGAACGAGCGATTGCTGTGCGCGGGACCCGGACGGCTGTGTCAGGCGTTCGGCGTCGACCGCGGGCACAACGGCCTGGACCTGACGGCGAACGGGGAGCTGTTGCTGACCGCCGGCGAGCCGGTCGGAGACGAAAGGATCGCGGCCGGCCCACGGGTCGGCATCAGCGTCGCCGTAGAACAGCCGTGGAGGTTCGTCGTGGCGGGGAACCCGTTCGTCTCCCGCGGGCACGTCCGGCCTGGCAGAGGGCGACGACTTGGGCCCGGCTAGTGCGGCGGGTTGTAGGTGATGGTGATCGTGGCGTTGTCCGGGGCGTAGGAGCCGCCTGCCGGACTCTCTGCCCACACCTGGTTCGGCTTGGCGCCGCAGGTCTTGTGGGGACGGCAGGACCACTGGGCCTGTTCGAAGACGGCGAACCCCGCCTGAAGGATCAGGTTCGCCGCCGCCTTCACGTCCATCCCGACCACGTTCGGAACGCGCTTCTTGCCGGGGGGAGGCGGCGTCGGGGTCGGCCCGCTCGACTTCGCCACGGTCAGCGTGACCGTGGTGCCCTGGAGCGCGATGGTGCCCGCCGTCGGGTCCTGGGCGAGCACGGTACCGTTCGGCACCGTGTCGGTCTTCTGTTCCTTGGTCGCGACCTTGAACCCGGAGCTCTGCAGGAGCGTCTTGGCATCGGCAACCTTCAACCCGACCACCGAGGGGATGACCACGTTCTGTGGTTTGTCGTCGCACAGCTTGGTTGGTTCGGTCCCCTTGACGAAGGGCAGCGTGCGGCGGTTGGCGGGTGGGGTGAACTGGCTCGCCACGCATCCGTGGGTGATGTCGACCGTGACGTAGACGTACTGGATGTTCGGCGGCTGCGGGAAGGCGATCGGTGGCAGCTTCGCCGTGGCCTTCAGCATGAAGTCGTGCCAGATCTGGGCGGGCCACGTGCCCCCGAGAACGTGGGAGATCCGAACGCGGGGATAGACCATGTCGATCTCGCCCTGCGGGAAGCCCACCCACACCGCGGTCACGAGCTGCGGCACGAATCCGACGAACCAGGCGTTGCGCCACTGCTGGCCCGTCCCGGTCTTGCCCGCCTCGGGCCGGCCGATGTTGGCGGCGGTCCCGGTTCCCTGGCTGATGACCTTCTGCAGGATCTGGTCGGCCTCCCAGGCCACGCCTGGGTTCAGCACCTGCTGAGGCTGGGGGTGGGGCTGGTAGATGAGGTGCCCAGTGGCGTCGGTGATCTTGACCACGGCCGTGGGCGCGACCTTCTTGCCCATGGTGGCGAGAGTCCCATAGGCCGAGGCCATCCACAGCGTGTTGACCGGGTTCGTCCCGAGCACCGCGGAGGGGAACGGCTGGAGGGAGCCCTTGGGGAACGGCCCCATCCGGTACGCGGCGTCGATGATCTTCTGCGCGCCGACGTTCGGATTCCCCGCTCCCAGATCTCGGACGATCTGGGCGTAGACCGTGTTGACCGAACTGATCGTGCCCTGTTCGATGGTGATGGTGCCCTTGAACGACTCTCCGTCGTAGTTGTCCACCGGCCACACCGGGGTCGGCGACCCCGGCGGGAGCGGGATGTCGATGTGCGGGGGCGCGGGGTAGACCTGCTGAGGGGAGAACCCGTTCTCCAACGCCGCCACCAGCGCGAACGGCTTGAACGCCGACCCGGCCGGCCGCCCGGTGGTCCCTCCCGTGGCCAGATTGACCTTGGCGAACGGGCTCGACTTGCCGGTGGCGAAGAAGTCCCGCCCGCCCACCATGGCCCGGATGGCGCCGGTGGTCGGGTCGATCGCGGTCAGCGCGCCGTACGGGTCCGTCTTGTACAGCAGCACGTCGTTCACCGCGTTCTCCGCGGCCTTCTGCAGCCCGAGATCGATCGTCGTGTAGATGCGCAGGCCACCCTCCAGGAGCCGTTCGCGCCGGATGTCGCGGGTCTTGCCGAACCGGGGTTGGCTGAGGAACCACTGCTTCACGTACTCCACGAAGTAGGCGGCCGGATAGGTGGCGGCGTCCTTGGAGATGTGCAGACCGAGCGGCGACGACGCCGCCGCCGCGTAGGCCTCGGGAGAGATGTAGGCCTGGTCGCGCATCTTCGACAGCACGATGTCCCGGCGGACCCTGGCCGCGTCCGGGTGATACGCCGGGTCGAACGAACTGGGCGAGGCGATGAGGCCGGCCAGGGTGGCCGCCTGGGGCAGGCTGAGCTGGGTCGCCTGGCGGGAGAAGAACGTTCGAGCCGCCGCCTGGATCCCGTAGGCCCCCTGGCCGAAGTACACCGTGTTGAGGTAGTCCCGCAGGATCTGGCTCTTGGTGAGGCGGCTCTCCAGCTCGTAGGCGAGGACGGCCTCCCGGAGCTTCCGGCTGATGGTCCGGTCGTCGCCGGTGATGGTGTTCTTGACCAGCTGTTCGGTGATGGTCGAGCCGCCCTGCACGATATGGCCGGAACGCAGGTTCTCGATGGCCGCCCGGAACAGCGCCTTGGCGTCGACGCCGTGGTGGTCGTAGAAGCGGGCGTCCTCGATGGAGACGACCGCGTTGCGGATGACGAGGGGCATCCTATAGAACGGGATGATGGTTCGGTTCTGGATGTAGTGCAGCGCGGTGATGGGCCGGCCGTGATCGTCGAAGATGAGCGAGGTCTGCTGCAACGTGGGCAGGATGGCCTTCTCCGAACGCAGCTGTTGCAGCTGTTTGGAGAGAGAGCCGCAGGCGGTGGCGACGAGGCTGAACGCCACGAGGCCGGCGATCGCGGGGAGCGCCCGGCGAGCGTTCAAGGTACGACGAGTATAGGGTGCCACCAGGACGGACATCGGCACATCGAGGCTCCTCCCACAGGGCTGGGCGAGGTCGCAGCCGGCCCGAGGGCACCTGCTAGCATCCGCCCGAGCCGACCATGACCCCACCCTCAGACGCCGCCCGGCGGGCTTCCGTTCTCACCTCGAACACTTCCGCCGTCATCCCCGGCGACGAGTTCGAGGCCAAACTTCGGCTGGGACGGCCCCTCCGGGTGAAGCTCGGCCTCGATCCGACCGCCCCCGCGGTGACGCTTGGATGGGCGGTCGTGTTGCGCAAGCTCCGACAGTTCCAGGACCTCGGCCACACCGCGGTGCTGATCGTGGGGGACTTCACCGCCCGGGTTGGCGACCCCTCCGGCACGTCGGAGACCCGCCCCCGCCTCTCCAAGGAGGCCGTGCAGGGCTACGCCGAACACCTCCTGGGCCAGTTCGAACGCATCCTGTCCACCGAGCGCCTGGAGATCCGCAACAACTCCGAGTGGCTGGAGTCACTCGACATGGAGGGAGTCCTCCGGCTGACCTCGACCACCACCGTGGCCCGGATGCTCGAACGCGACGACTTCGCCAAGCGGTACGCGGCGGGCCGGCCCATCTCGGTCATGGAGTTCCTCTATCCGTTGCTGCAGGCCATGGACTCGGTGGCCGTCGAGGCGGACGTCGAACTCGGCGGGACCGACCAGACGTTCAACCTGCTCATGGGCCGTGAGGTCCAGCGCGAGTACGGCCAGGAGCCCCAGGTCGCCATGACCTTGCCCCTGCTGGAGGGCCTCGACGGCGTCCACAAGATGAGCCAGTCGCTCGGCAACTACGTGGGCATCGAGGAGGGCGCCGAGGAGATGTTCGGCAAGCTCATGAGCATCCCGGATCCCCTGATCGCGCGGTACCTCCGCCTGTGCACCGACCTCGCCGGGCCCGAGATCGATGAGGTCGAGGCCGGCCTTGCCAAGGGCTCGCGCCACCCGAACACCGAGAAGCGCCGGATGGCCCGGGCGGTGATAGAGATCTACCACGGGCCCGGGTCCGGAGAGAGCGCCGAGGCGGCGTTCGACCACGTGTTCAAAGAGCACGCGCTGCCCGAGGACGTCCCAGGGGTCTCACTGCCGGCCGACCTGGCGTCGGAGGGCAGCATCTGGCTTCCCAAGCTGTTGGTCGCTGCCGGCTTGGCCAGTTCGAACGCCGATGGCCGCCGCCTGATCGAAGGGGGCGGGGTGCGGATCGACGGCCAGGCCGTCTCCGACCCAGGCACCGAGGTCGCCGTCTCCGAGCTGGCAGGCAAGGTTCTGCAGGTGGGACGACGCCGGTTCGCCCGGATCATCGTCGGCGACGGGACCGGAGCTCCGGGGACCCGTCGAAGTTGACGCCATCCGTGGCTGAACGTATCCTTGCCGACGGCCCAGGGCGCATGCTCCGGGCACGAGGGTTCTCGTTCGGGACCCACCTCCTGACAACGGAAGACCCGGAGGCTACCTGACCCAGCCGATCTGATCGAAGACCGGGTGTCGTCAGGGTCGCCGCTCCCCCAGGGGACGGCGGCTCCTTCTGTCTTCGAGAGAGTCGGGCAGTGGGCCGGCGAACGAAACTCCTCGCACCTTGAGAACTGAACAGTGTGCCAAAAGCCAGTGCACTCCCGTCATGAGTGCAAGGGGTGAAGGGCGTGACCGGTACGCCGGGAGCGTTCGGCACCTCGAGTTCGAGTGACGCGGAAACGTACAAACGAGCAAATGAAAACCGGACGGAGCCGAACATGACTCCGACCGGCGATCGAAATCTCTATGGAGAGTTTGATCCTGGCTCAGGACGAACGCTGGCGGCGTGCTTAACACA
>DAIMKN010000003.1:0-41538 GCA_036721725.1 Actinomycetota bacterium | reverse complement strand
GTGGAGGAGAGGGGAGTTGAACCGCCGAAGCGCGGCAGCCATGGAGCGCTACGCTAGGTGGGATGGTGCGGATCGCGTTGGGGCAGATCAACACGACGGTCGGCGACCTCCAGGGCAACGTCGAACGAATGGTTGTCGCTGCGGAGGAGGCGTCCAACGCGGGCGCGGATCTGGCGTGCTTCCCGGAGCTGGCAATCACCGGCTACCCGCCCGAGGATCTGGTGCTGCGGCCGCGGTTCGTCGCGGACAACCTGGCGGCTCTGCACGATCTGGCTCGGCGGACCGCCCATGGCTGCGCGATCCTGACCGGCTTCGTTGACCGTTCGGACCGCGGCCTTCACAACGCAGCAGCGCTGCTCTCCGGTGGCCACGTAACAGCCCGCTACCACAAGGTGAAGCTGCCGAACTACGGGGTGTTCGACGAGCAGCGCTACTTCGTGCCCGGGGATGCAGCCTGTCCGCTCCGGCTGGGGTCCTCCGCGCTTGGCATCACGGTGTGCGAGGACGCGTGGAGTCCGGGCCGGCCGTGGACGGACTACGCCGCCGACCGTGTCCAGGTCATCCCGAACATCAACGCCTCGCCCTACCACCGCCGCAAGAGCGCCGAGCGTCTCAAGGTCTGTCAGGCCCGGGCCGCCGAGACGGGCGCGTGGATCGTCTACGTCAACGCAGTCGGCGGGCAGGACGAGCTGGTGTTCGACGGCGGCTCGATGGTCGTCGCGCCGAACGGAGACCTTGTGTGGCACGCCGCGATGTTCGACGAGGACCTGCTGATCGTCGACATCGACACGCCACCGCCGCCGGAGGGCTTCCCCGGCCCGTCGGTCGGCGCAGCCGCCACGCGACCGCCGTTGCCCGCATCCGAACGCGCCCCTTGGCCGGAAGGACCGGAGGAGGTCTATCGCGCGCTGACGTTGGGCCTCGGTGACTACGTTCGGAAGAACGGGTTCAAGGAGGTCGTCATCGGCCTTTCCGGCGGCGTGGATTCCGCGCTGGTGGCGGCGCTGGCGACGGATGCGCTTGGGCCGCAAGGGGTTCGAACCGTGGCCATGCCCTCGCCGTACTCCTCGGGCCACAGCCTGACCGACGCCGCCGACGTGGCCGAGCGCCTCGGCGTTCGACTCGACACCATCCGCATCGACGCCGTGTTCACCGCCTACCGCGACGCGCTGCAAGAGGTGTTCGCCGGCACGCAGGAGGACGTGGCCGAGGAGAACCTCCAGGCGCGCATCCGCGGCAACCTGCTGATGGCGATGTCGAACAAGTTCGGCTCGCTGGTGCTGGCGACCGGCAACAAGAGCGAGATGGCCGTGGGGTATTCAACGTTGTACGGCGACCTGGCCGGCGGCTTCGCCCCCATCAAGGACGTCCCCAAGACGCTCGTCTACGAGATCTGCCGGTGGCGGAACCAGGACGCCGAACACCGCGCCGAACGCCCACCTATCCCCGAGCACGTCCTGACCAAGCCGCCCAGCGCCGAACTCCGTCCCGGCCAGACCGACCAGGACTCGCTCCCGCCGTACGACGAACTGGATGCGGTCATCGAGGACTACGTGGAGGAGGACCGTTCGCCGGAGGACCTCATCGCCGGCGGCGCCGACCCAGCCCTGGTATGGAAGGTGGCCGGCATGGTCGACCGCGCCGAGTACAAGCGCCGTCAGGCCCCGCCCGGCGTCAAGATCACCCCGAAGGCGTTTGGCAGGGACCGCCGCCTGCCCATCACGAACGGCTACCGGCGGAGTGCGCCGCCGATGGCGGCAGAGGGACCCGCCTCCACCCGTGAGCCGTAGCGACAGCTGAGAGATACTGGCGCCCGGAAGGGCCGTTAGCTCAGTGGCAGAGCAGGGGGCTTTTAACCCTCGTGTCGAAGGTTCGATCCCTTCACGGCCCACCGCAACCCTTCACACCGCTGAGCGTCACGCCCTCGAGGAACGCTCGCTGAGAGAGTCGACGGCGTCCAGGAACGACCACCAGGCGTCGAGGCTTCGAACGGCCGCCGCGATGGCCGCCTCGTGTTCGTCGGGTTCGGCGTCCTCGATGATGCGGCGCTCGGCGGCGGAGTGTTCGAGGTCGAGGTGGGCATGGACCTTGAAGAACGTTCGGGACTCCTCGGGCACGCCGTAGGGGTCCAGCCCGGCGAGCTTGACCGTGGCGACCTCCGGAAGCTGCGACTCGTAGGCGTAGAGCGCCGCGATGCCAGCCGAGACCGGCGCGTCCTGGGCCGTCTCGCGGTAGGAATCCACCAGGTCGCGGGTGGACGGGTTCAGCTCGGCTCCGGTCACAGAGGTGCGGTCCATCCCCAGGCCGTCGGCGAAGCGAAGCCACAGCTCGGCATGGTTGTCCGCGCCGTGCTCCTCGTCCCACAGGTTCTCCAGGATGGCCTGGCGGTGTTCGGGCTGCGTCGTTCGCGACAGCAGCACCGAGAGCACCTGAGGGAGCGCCGATTCGAACGCGTAGTACTGGCCCGTGTAGTCACGAAGCTCGTCGGCCGAGAGCGTCCCGGCGGTCCAGCGCCGGTAGAACGGGTGCTTCAGGAGGCTTCGATCCCGGATCAACTCGTCGATGATCGACACGACACCGTTCGGCTGCACCATGGCTGCTTCCCTCCTGTTCGAGTTCGGACGCGTGCCAGGAGCCTACCGGAGCTTGCCTCGCTTCACCAACGCCGCCGGGCAGGCGAAGCCCCGGCGGTATAATCCCTCGGCTGCCCTTGGGCGGGGTTGACGTTCGCCCCCATCGTCTAGTGGCCTAGGACGCCGGCCTTTCAAGCCGGTAACGCGGATTCGAACTCCGCTGGGGGCACGAAAACCGCATATGGTCCCGTGGTGTAGTCAGGCTTAACACGCCGCCCTGTCAAGGCGGAGATCGCCGGTTCAAATCCGGTCGGGACCGCGAGACGCTCGGCCCGGTTCGCGCGCGGCTTCGCGAACAGGTGCGAACGTGAACGCGCGGCGAGGTAGCTCAGTTGGCAGAGCACGCGGCTGAAAACCGCGGTGTCGGCAGTTCGATTCTGCCCCTCGCCACTCCTGAAGGCCATCCGTTCGCGCATCGCACACACCGAAAGACCGCGGCGCGTCGTGCGGCGCTCGCGGTCTCCAGGTCGTCGATATGGGGTGGAGCGGGCGAACTCAGAGCTTGCCGCTCGTCGATTCATCCAACAGGCCGCGGATCTCCGCCTCGCGATACCGGCGGTGACCGCCGAGCGTCCGGATCGAGGACAGCTTCCCTGACTTCGCCCACCGGGTCACGGTCTTCGGGTCGACCCGAAACATCGCGGCGACCTCGGCAGGCGTGAGGAGCTTCTCGCCCTCTCCCTGCGTTCTGTTCATGCGTACCTCCCCTGGCTCACGGTGGGTCATCCACGCGATTCTGGCGAATTGTCACCTACTCCGCCAGTCGGTGATATAGGCAACACGGGCCATTTTTCCATCCCCACTTCGAACTAGGAAGGCAAGCAAGAACCCATCTCTGCCACCATGGCTGGCAGATCAGGGGAGCAGATCCGGGAGGTCCTGGCCGGAAGGTACGATTCGACGCCCCAGTGAGCGCATCGAGAGGTTGCCTGAAGGATGGGCGAGTTCTTCCCCGAGCCGGAGCGAATGATGTGTGTTGTGGTCCGGAGAGGTGGCACTTGGGACGCTTGCTCACATTCTTGCGGCGAACAGGTGCCAGGCGTCCGGAACGCCCTTGAGCTGGTAGGTTTCGCGATCGTCGAACTCGATCCCCGAACCCACCACCAGGTCCTTGACGGTGCTGGAAACCAGCACCTCACCGGGACCGGCCAGGGCCGCGACGCGGGCGCCGATGTGGACGGCGATCCCCCCCACGTCGCCATCCATGAGCTCAACCTCCCCCGTGTGCAACCCGGCGCGCACCTCCAAGCCGATCGAGCGGACGGAGTCGCGGATCGCTGATGCACATCGGATGGCCCTGGCCGGGCCGTCGAACGTCGCGAGGAACCCGTCGCCGATGGTGTCGATCTCGCGACCGCGGTGCCGTTCGAGCTCGGCCCGGACCAACTGATGATGAGACTCCAGCACGTGGCGCCACCGGGCGTCGCCAAGCTCGGCGGCGCGAGCGGTGGAGCCCACGATGTCGGTGAACAGGACCGTGGCCAGCACGCGGTCCGACTCCGCGTGCGGGCGCACCCCGGTGAGGAACTCCTGGACCTCGCCGAGGACCGCCTCCTGGTCGCCGGCCCAGATCAGGTTGGTACTTCCGGGGAGCTCGACGCTGCGGGCATCGGTGATGTGCTCGACCAGGTAGCGGCTCAGGGCGGGAGGGATCCGCGCGGAATCCGCGTGATGGATGATGAGCGTCGGGACGCGGACAGCCGAGAGCACGTGGCGAACGTCGCTTTCGTAGAGCATGCGGATCATGGCGACGGCCATGCCGGGGCTCGCCGATAGGCTTTCGTACTCCGAATAGCTCTTGCGGAGCAAGACATCGCCGGCCTCTCCCGGGGCCAGGATGTCGAGCAGCGCTCCGTGTCCCCAGCCGGCCCTGATCCGTTCGGCGTCTTCCTCCGGCAGACGGGGCGGCAGGCCCGGCACGTAGCCGGGAGCCGCGCTGGTCCGCGCGTACCCGTCCACCAGGATGAGGGCCGATGTTCGGTCTGGATACGTCGCCGCGAACAGGATCGTAAGGAATGACGCTCCCGCCCCGGACAGGAGCGCGGTTCGCTCGGAGCCCGCTGCATCGAGGACCGTCCGGATGTCGTCCATCCACTCGTCGAGCGTGGGCAAGCCACCCAGCGGGACGGGGTCCGAAACCCCGGTCCCCCGCTTGTCCAGCAGGATGACCCGGCTGAACGAGGCCAGGTGATCGATGAACCGGGCCAGGGGTGGAAGCCGCCACTGCGCAACGACGTTGCTGAACCACTGGTCCACGAGTGTGATATCCATGGGGCCGGCGCCCACGGTCTGAAAGGCGATGTGAACGTCCTCTCCGGCCCTGGCATAACGGGTTTCTGGCTGCAAGAAGAAGCCTTTCGGTCAGTTGAGCGACTCTCGCTGCCGGGCCTCCGCCCATCGCCAGGCCACCCCCTGGTACAGCTCCATGGCCTCGGCCATCCCGCCGGGCCGTCCCAGCGCCGCGACCGCCTGCTGCATGTCCCGCCCGCTGCGGTCGTTGTCGAGCTCGTCCCAGGTGAACAGGCCGGACACCCCGTCGTAGTCGAGTTCGACCATCGAACGCGGCCCGAACGCGGAGAGCCACTCGGCCAGGTCGTGCACCGTCTCGGCCACGCCGGAGAGATCCGAACGCCGCAGCAGTTGGAGGGCTCGTTCGACGCGGCGCTTGGCCGGCACGAGCGGCGTCCAGTACGAGAGCCGAGGCTCGCCCTCCGGCGACTGGACGAGCCGCCGTTCGTCCTCGTCCACCAGGAGGAACCACCGGACGGGGACGTGCCAGGGACTCTGCAGCATGGAGGGCACCATGGACGGTTCGCGACGCTTCAATCTGGCCAGCTCGCGAGCCGCCCGGCGAACCTCGGTCTCGGGGATGAACGCCTCCGCCACCTCCGCCGCGGTGTTCTCCCGCAGCGACAACAGGCTGGCGAGCTCCCGCAGGCGCGTCCGCCACGGACACACGTAGTACGTGGCGTCGATCAGCCGAACGTCCGCGTACTCACCCTCGGCGGACGACAGCAAGCCGAGCTTGCCTCGCCGGTCGAACGACTCCTGCCGGTACACGGGACGCGGGGGCCGGGGATGGCCACCGTCGACGATGAAGCGCTCCCAGTGGGCGCGTTCGGCGTCCGGGAAGGCGTCGAGGGGTCGGAACACCCGCAGGTACGCGCAGGGGATCACGGGGCTCAGTGTAGGACTCCGCACCAGAACGAACGAGGGCGCCTGCTATAGTCGCCGACGCTTGCGAACCTCGCACTCGGGAGGGGCCGTGATCCGTACATCGACGCCGCTTCGCACGCCCCATTGATGGCAGGTTCCGTGTTCGAACAACTGGCCGACGGCTACGAAGAGGTCGTGTATTTCCACGACCCGCCGTCCGGGCTACGCGCCATCATCGCGATCCACTCCACGACCCTCGGTCCCGCCCTGGGCGGCACGCGCTTCTATGCGTTCGAGTCCGAACAGGCTGCGCTGCAGGACGTTCTGCGTCTGTCCCGGGGGATGACGTACAAGGCGGCGGCGGCAGGGCTCGACCTCGGGGGCGGCAAGGCCGTCATCTGGGGCGACCCCAAGCGCATCAAGTCCGAGGAGCTCTTCAGGGCCTACGGCCGGTTCATCGAGACCCTCGGCGGTCGCTACATCACCGCGGAGGACGTCGGAACCTCGCGTGACGACATGGACATCATCCGGCGGGAGACGCGTTACGTGACCGGCGTGGCGCCCGAGCTCGGCGGCTCCGGCGACCCCTCGCCGGTCACCGCGTACGGCGTGTTCCTGGGGATGAAGGCGTGCGCCGAGGAAGCATGGCAGGAGCACGGCGTGGAGGGCCGGCGCGTCGCCGTGCAGGGCGTGGGCAAGGTCGGCTACCACTTGGTGAAGCTCTTGGTGGAGGCCGGCGCGCACGTCGTCGTGTCCGACGTGGACGTCGACGCCGTGGCTCGTGCGGTGAAGGAGTTCGACGTGGAGACCGCCGAGCCGGAGAAGATCCACGCCGTCGAATGCGACATCTTCGCGCCGTGCGCCATGGGCGGCGTCATCCGCGACGACACGATCCCCGAGCTGAAGTGCCGGGTCATCGCCGGTTCGGCGAACAACCAGCTGGGCGGGCCCGAACATGGGGACGCGCTCGACGAACTCGGCATCCTCTACGCGCCGGACTACGTCATCAACTCGGGGGGACTCATCAACGTCGCCGACGAGCTCAAGGGCTACGACCCCGTTCGAGCCAATGCCTCGGTGGAGAGCATCTACCGCACGCTCCGCCAGATCTTCGGGGTGGCCCGCGACCGCCACGTCAGCACCGCCGCGGCCGCCGACACGTTCGCCGAGGAACGCATCGGCAAGCTCGGCCGGGTCCGGTTGTACTGGGTGCCGGGCGGCCGCGGGTGGGCCCGCATCTGGGCCAAGGGATGACCGCGCCGGTCCCGCGGGCGGGGGCCTACGACCCCGGCGCCGAACCTCTGCGCGTGCTCCCCGCAGAGGGCCACCCCGACCCGGACCTCGGGGCGCTCGGCCTCACGGAGAAAGAGCTCCGCGAGCTGTACCGTCTGATGGCACTGACCCGGCGGGCGGACCTGGAGGCGACCGCGCTGCAGCGCCAGGGCGAGCTGGCCGTCTACCCACCGCTGCTCGGCCAGGAGGCGGCTCAGGTGGGTTCGGCGTTCGCGCTGCAGGAGTCGGACTGGATCTTCCCGTCGTACCGGGAGTTGGGGGCGGCGCTGGTGCGGGGCGTCGACCTCGTGGAGTACCTGCACTTCTACCGGGCCACCTGGCACGGGGGGACGTATGACTCGAACGTCCACCGGTTCGGCATGGTGAGCGTGCCGGTAGCCTCGCAGATCATCCACGCCGTGGGCTACGCCATGGGAGCGAAGCTGGACGGCTCGGGGGTGTGTTCGCTGGCCTACTTCGGCGACGGCGCCACCTCGGAGGGCGACTTCCACGAGGGGTGCAACTTCGCGGCGGTGTTCGGCGCGCCCGTTGTCTTCTTCTGCCAGAACAACCAGTGGGCCATCTCCGTGCCGCTCTCCGCCCAGACCGTCGCGCCGATCTGGAAGAAGGCCGAGGCGTACGGATTCCCCGGCGTCCTGGTCGACGGGAACGACGTGCTGGCCGTGTATCAGGCCACCCGCGACGCCGCGGCCCTCGCGCGCGACCACGGAACGCCCACGCTCATCGAGGCGCTGACGTACCGCATGGGCCCCCATTCGACTGCCGACGACGCGTCGAAGTACCGCGCGGCGAGCGACCTGGAGCCGTGGCAGGCGCTGGATCCGCTGACGCGGTATCGAACGTGGCTCCTGGCCTCCGGCGTGGGCGACGACGCGTTCCTGGCGGAGATCGAGGAGGAGGCGAAGGGGTTCGCGGCCCGGATGCGGGCGGGAGTGACCGGGTCGGGGCCGCGACCGGTGGCCGAGCTCTTCGAGTGGGTGTTCGACGCCGCCGGCGGGCTCCCCCAGCATCTGGCCCGTCAGCGCGACGACATGCTGCGGTTCTCCGGGGAGTCCGGAGGCGACCATGCCTGACGTGACCATGGTCCAGGCGCTGAACGAGGCCCTCCGCCACTCGCTGCGCGACGACCCTCGGATGCTGATCCTGGGCGAGGACGTCGGCGCCCTCGGCGGCGTGTTCCGCGTGACGGACGGCCTGCAGGACGAGTTCGGCATCGAACGCGTCTTCGACACGCCGCTGGCGGAGGCCGGCATCGCGGGCGCATCCGTCGGCCTGGCCCTGGCGGGTTGGCATCCGGTGTCCGAGATGCAGTTCGACGGGTTCTCCTACCCGGCGCTCGACCAGATCATCAGCCACATCGCGAAGTACCGATACCGCTCCCGCGGCCACCAGCCCATGCCGGTCGTCGTTCGGATCCCGTTCGCCGGCGGCATCGGCGCGGCCGAACACCACTCGGAGAGCCCCGAGACCTACTACGCGCACACGGCCGGCCTCAAGGTCGTCGTGCCGTCGTCGGCGCTCGACGCCTACGATCTGCTCCGGGCGTCGATCGCCGACCCCGATCCGGTCATCTTCCTGGAGCCGAAGAGCCGCTACTGGTCCAAGGAACGCGGCGAGTTGGGCGCGTCGAACGGCTCGGCGCTGCCCATCGGGAAGGCCCGCGTGGTCCGCGAGGGAACCGACTGCACGCTCATCGCCTACGGCGCGATGGTCTCTCGCTGCGTGGCGGCCGCCGAACGCGCCGCCGCCGACGACGACGGCCCCGACCTCAAGGTCCTGGACCTGCGTTCGCTGGTGCCGCTCGACCTCGATATGCTGGCCGATGCCGTCCGCGACACTGGCCGCGCCGTCGTCGTACACGAGGCACCGATGACGCTCGGTTTCGGCGCGGAGGTCGTGGCGCGCATCATGGAGGACTGCTTCGACGATCTGGAGGCGCCGGTCCTGCGCGTGACGGGGTTCGACACGCCGTACCCGCCCGCCACCATCGAGGAGCACTACGTCCCAAGCGTCGAACGCATCCTGGCCGCGGTCGAGGTGGTGACGAACTACTGATGGGAGGGGATGGCATGGACCGGGCTGCGTTCGAGGCCTGGCTGGCACGCTACTTCGAGGCGTGGGCGTCGAACGACCGTTCCGCCGTGGAGGCTTTGTTCGCCGAGGACGCCACGTACGCCATCGGACCGTTCGGCGAACCCTGGCAGGGCCGCGACGAGATCGCCGAACGGTGGATCGCCGATCCGGAGAACCAGACGAACGTGACGTCCTCGTTCGAGGCGCTAGCGGTGTCCGGCGACATGGGCATCGCCCACTGGCGGGTGGGCTTCGTCCCTCGTGACGACCCCTCGCAGCACGTCCAGCTTGACGGCGTCCTCATCGCCACGTTCGGCCATGATGGTCTCTGTCGCGAGCACCGCGAGTGGTACTCGCGGCGGAAGCACTCCACCGCAGGTGAGGCGTGAGCGTTCGAGAGTTCCTCCTCCCGGACCTCGGCGAGGGGCTGGAGGACGCCGAGGTCGTGGCGTGGAAGGTCGCGGAGGGCGACCGCGTCGAACTGAACCAGGTGCTGGTGGAGGTCAACACGGCCAAAGCGCTGGTGGAGATCCCCTCGCCGTGGGAAGGGGTGGTTCGAACGCTCCACGCGGCCGACGGAGACGTGGTGGAGGTGGGCAAGCCCCTGGTGACGATCGACGTGGCCGAAGATATCACCGAGGAGGCCGTAGCCCCGACGGAAGCCAAGCCGAAACGCCGCGCGGTCCTGGTCGGCTACGGCGTGGCGGAGGACGAGGAGACCCATCCCGAACCGGTCGCCCGCAAGCGCGCCCCGCGTGGCGCGGAGCGGGTTCGAGCCACCCCGGTCGTTCGTCGTCTGGCCAAGGAGATGGGGATCGACCTGGCGACGGTGAGCGGCACCGGTCCGAACGGCCGCATCACCCGAACGGACGTCGAGGACGCTTCGCACCGAGGTTCGACGCCCGGCGCGGAACGCCGAGCCGATCTCTACGCCGGCATCGGGCCTGCCGACGACGAGGGTCGGCGGCCGTTCACGTTGATCACCGGCGAGTCGCCTGCGATCCCCGTTCGCGGCGTGCGGCGGCTGGTCGCCGAGAAGATGGCGCGCTCGGTGCGGGAGATCCCACACGTCACGACGTTCCTCACCGTGGATTGCACGTGGCTGCTCGCGTTCCGCGAGGAGCTCAGCCGCCAGTCCGGCTCGCGGATCACGCCGCTTCCGATCATCGTTCGAGCCCTGGTCGACGTGTGTCGCGACCACCCCATGCTGAACGCGACGTGGCAGGACGACGGCCCGACCATCGAGGTGTTCGGCCAGGTCCACGTGGGCATCGCCGCCGACACCGAACAGGGCCTGATGGTTCCCGTCGTCCACGACGCGGGCTCGCTCGGCATCTTGGAGCTGGCCGGGGAGATGGCCCGCCTGGTGGAGGCCGCCAGGACCGGCCGGGCCGGGCCGAACGAGCTGTTCGGCAGCACCATCACCGTGTCGAACGTGGGGACGTTCGGAGCGGAGTTCGGCACGCCCATCATCAACCACCCCGAGGCGGCCATCCTTGCGGTGGGCGTCATCGAACCGCGCGCGCTGGTCGTGGACGGCGACGTGGTAGCTCGTTCGGCTGCCACGCTCTCGTTGTCGTTCGACCACCGGGTCATGGACGGCGCGGAGGCGGGCCGTGCCCTCAAGACCCTGGGCGAGCTGCTGGAGAGCCCGTTCCGGCTCGGCGCGCTCCCCCGCTGAGCCGTTGAGCCCTCCGTGAAGATCGTCTCGCTGCTCCCGTCGGCCACCGAGATCGTGTTCGCGCTCGGCCTCGGCGACCAGCTGGAGGGCGTGACGTACGAGTGCGACTTCCCGCCGGAGGCCACCTCGAAGCCCGTGGTGTCGGAGACCGCGCTGCCGCAGGACAGGCTGCTCTCGCCCGCCGAGATCGACGCGATGGTGGGCGGGTTCATGGACCGACAGGAATCGATCTACCGTCTGGACCGCGACCTCATCCAGCGAATCCAGCCCGACCTCATCCTGGCCCAGGACCTGTGCCGCGTGTGCGCCGTCCCATCAGGCCAGGTGCAGGACGCGCTGAAGGAGCTCGGCTGTTCGTCGCAGGTGATCTCGCTGGACCCGCACACGCTGGAGGACGTGTGGAAAGGGATCGCCGAGGTGGGCCGGGCCACCGGCACGGAAGCGCTCGCCACCGAGCTGGTCGAGGGCTTCCGACACCGGATCGAACGCGTTCGAACCAAGGCTGTTCGACTTCCCACCATCCGCACGCTGGCGCTCGAGTGGAGCGACCCGCCGTGGATCGGCGGCCACTGGGTCCCGGAGATGGTGACCATCGCCGGCGGCACGAACCTGCTGAGCGAACCTGCCCAGCCGTCGCGCCGAGCCGGATGGCGCGAGATCGCCGACGCCACTCCGGAGGTCATCGTGGTGATGCCGTGCGGCTTCTACCTGGACGAGGCGCAGGAGCAGGCCGAACGCCTCTACGCCCAACCCGACTTCGCCGGAACATCGGCCGCGCGCAACGGCGACGTGTTCGCGGTCGACGCCTCGTCGTACTTCTCGCGACCCGGACCGCGGCTGGTGGACGGCCTGGAGATCCTGGCCTGGGCCGTCCACCCGGACTCGTTCCCCCGCCCCTCCGCCGACGCCATCACCCGCGTTCGCGGGTAGCTCGTGCCCCTTCAACCCAGGGCTCCCGCCTCCACGACACCACTCTTCCTGCGCGACCTGACCGAGGATGACCTCCCCGTCTTGTTCGAACACCAGCGGGACCCGGACGCGAACCGGATGGCCGCCTTCCCGGCCCGGGACCGCGAGGCGTTCATGTCGCACTGGGCCAAGATCCTGGCCGACGAGGCAATCATCAAGAAGGCCATCGTGTTCGGCGGGCAGGTCGCCGGCAATGTCGTGAGCTTCGAACTTGATGGTGAGCGAGAGGTGGGGTACTGGATCGGTCGGAGCTTCTGGGGCCAGGGCATCGCCTCGGAGGCGCTGTCGCTGTTCCTGCATCATGACCCCACTCGGCCTCTCTACGCCCGCGTCGCCAAGCACAACGTCGCGTCTCTTCGCGTCCTGGACAGATGTGGGTTCAGGGTCTCGAACGACGACGACGGGTGGATCAACCCGGCCGGCACCAGGGTCGAGGGAGTCCTCCTGACGCTGGACGGAGACGCAAAGGGATGACGTTCGACGTCTGTCGTCACCCCGAGGGAGCGGAGGTCGGCGGGGGCGATAGGACGACGGGGGCGTGTTCGGCGTCGGCGACGGGGGCGTGTTCGGCGTCGGCGACGGGGGCGTGTTCGGCGTCGGCGACGCGCGCCGAACGGGGCCCGAGCCACACCTCGTGGATGACCACCTTGGCGGCGGCGGCGACGGGGAGCGCCAGCAGCGCCCCGGCGAACCCGGCCAGGCTGCCGCCGACCAGCACGCTCACGATGACCGCGGCCGGCGACAGGTCGACGGCCTTCTTCATCACCCGCGGCACGATGAGGTAGTTCTCCACCTGCTGGTACACCACGAAGTACGCGGTCGTGGCGATGGCGGGCACCCACCCGGAGAACGCGGCCACGATGACCGCGGCCACCGCGCCGAGCGTCGCCCCGACGGTCGGGATGAGGTCGGCCACCGCCACCCACATGGCCAGGGCCGCGGCGAACGGCACCCGGATGATCTCGAGGGCGATGAACGCCCCGACGCCCGCGATGATGGACACCGCGATGTTGCCGGAAACGTAGCCGCCGATCCGGGTCAGTGCCTCCTGCAGCGTTCGCGCGTTCCGGGCCAGGTTGTCCTCGGGCAGGAGCGTCGCGGCGAAGTCCTCGGTCTTGGGGAGCGACAGCAGGAAGTAGATCGTGAGGATGCCGATGGTGAGGAGGTTGAACACCACGGCGGCGATGCTCTTGGTGAGCCCGAGGATCTTCGACAGCGACGCCGACGCAGCGGCCGGAAGGTGCTGCGTGAGGTCCTTCAGCTTGGTGGAGAGGTGGTACTTGCGTTCGAGGTTGCCGAAGAACCCATTGTCGTGCTGGAGCCGTCGCACATAGTCGGGGATCTGCCCGGCCAGCGAGGTCACCTGCCGCACCAGCGGGGGGATGACCAGCCAGCCGAACAGGGCGAGGAACGCGATGGCCGCAAGGAAGATGATCAGAACGGCCCAGCCACGGGAGAGCTTGAGGCGTTCGAGCCGGCGCACCGCGGGGTCGAGCCCGACGGCCAGCACCGCGGCCACCACGACCAGCAGGATGATGTTCCGAACGGACCACGCAGCGGCGACCACCGCGGAGACAGCGATGACCGTCAGGGTGATGCGGGCGTAGTAGCCCATCCGCGGGAGCCCCCGTTCCGCCATAGCATGCAGTCTCCTTCCTGTAGGCGCCCGGTTCCACCACCCACCGGCAGGGCTCACTCGCATCAACGTATGGCGTCATACGTTGGCGAGAGCGACGCAGCCCCGCGCTTGGAGACCGCCTTCGCAGCGGGTAGGTTGGAGGCATGCCGCCGCGACAGAACTCCGTTCGATCCACGGACATCGGCAAGCGCGTGTCGTTCCAGTACGAACTCCCGAACGGCTACGTCAGCGAGGCGGTGGGCGTCCTCGAGTCCTGGGACGAGGCGGCGAACACCTACATGGTCCGTGACCGCAAGGGCGAACTGAGCCGGGTGCCTGCGCTGGGTGTTCGGTTCGGGAAGGTGATCCCGGGCTGAGCGGTCGCGCCGCTCAGGTAGCGAGCGTCGTCGCCACCAGCTCCAGCAGGTCGTCCATGTCGAACGGCTTGGGCAGGAACGACCGCGCCCCGAGGGTCAGGGCCCGTTCCTGATCGGCCAGCCCGGTCGCCGCTGACACCACGATGACCTTGGGGCGGCGTTCGTCGGGCCACTCGCGGAGCCTGGCCAGCACCGACCATCCGTCCACGTAGGGAAGCATCACGTCGAGGATCAGCAGGTGTGGATCGAACGACTCGAGCACCGCGAGCGTCTGGCGGCCCTCCTCGGCCCACTCCACTTCATAGCCCTCGGCTTCGAGGTTGAAGCGTTCGACCCACGCCAGGTCCACCTCGTCTTCGGCGATCAGTACGCGCTTGCCACCCACGGCCTGGGCGGCGGCTTGGGGCGTCAAAGCGATCTGGGGCATCCTGAAGGCGTTCGACGACACCACCTGCTCGGACCCGGCATCGATCTGGCTCACCCTGGTGTTCATGTTAGCGACACCCCCGCTTCTGCGCGCACCGAGCCGATGGCGACCGCACCGTCACCCGCCACCCGGAGCGCTTCCTCGGCGTCCGCCGGATGCACCACCACGATCATCCCGATGCCCATGTTCAGCACGCCGAACAGGTCGTCGGGACGAACGCCGGCCGCCTCTGCCACCAGTTCGAAGATCGGTGGGACCGGCCACGTGTCCCTATGTACCACTGCACCCAGGTGGTTGGGAAGGGCTCGCGGAAGATTCTCGTGGAGACCGCCGCCCGTGATGTGCGCAACCGACACGGCCAGACCGCGCAGCGCCAGCACCGTGTCGACGTAGATGGCGGTGGGCTCGAGGAGCTCCTCGCCCAACGTTCGACCGAGCTCGTCCACGTGCTGGTCCAGGGCTCGGCCGTCGAACGCCGCGCGGACCAGGCTGAATCCGTTCGAATGCAGGCCGGTCGAACGCAGCCCGATCAGAACGTCGCCGGGCCTCGCATCGGCCGGGTCGAACAGCGTCGCCTCTTCCCCCATGCCGACGCAGAACCCGGCCAGGTCGAACTGGTCGTCGGCCATGACCCCTGGATGTTCGGCGGTCTCACCGCCCAGCAGGACGCACCGGGCTCGCCGGCAGCCCTCCGCCACTCCGGCGACGATGGCAGCGACCCGTTCGGGATCGACCCGGCCGACTGCCAGGTAATCGAGGAAGAACAGCGGCGCGGCGCCGGTGCACACGACGTCGTTCGCGCACATCGCCACCAGATCGATCCCCACCGTGTCGTAGCGGCCCAGCGCCCGGGCGATCTCGATCTTGGTTCCGACGCCGTCCGTCCCCGCCGCCAGGACGCGCCCGTCGCCGAGACGGATCAGGCCGGCGAACCCTCCGATGCCGCCGATGGTGCGGGTGGCGTCCGGCGAACGAACGACCGCGGCGGCGACCTCACGGATGCGAGCCACCGCCTCCGCCGCGGCCCCCAGGTCCACCCCGGCCGCGGCGTAGGCCCGCGCGCCGGCGTCCTTCCCCGGAGCTCCGTTCGGAGCGTTCGTTACCGCGGCTCCAGCGCGAACTTCGACGGCTCGGCCTCGCCCACCGGGATGGGGTACTCGCCGTCGAAACAGGCCCGGCAGAACGCGTTCTTCGGCGCGCCGGTCGAGGCCACCACGGCGTCCAGCGACAGGTACGCCAGGGAGTCCGCGCCGACCAGCCGCCGGATGCCGTCGACATCGTGCTGTGCCCCGACGAGTTCGTCCCGGGTGGACATGTCGATGCCGTAGAAGCACGGCCACTGCACAGGCGGGGAGACGATCCTCAAGTGCACCTCGGTCGCCCCAGACTCTCGGAGCAGTTGCACGATCTGGCGGGTGGTCGTTCCCCGGATGATCGAGTCGTCCACCACCACCACGCGCTTCCCCGCGATGACCTCGGGGACGGGGTTCAGCTTGAGCTTCACCCCGCGGGCCCGGAGCGCCGGGGTGGGTTCGATGAACGTTCGGCCGATGTAGCGGTTCTTCATCAGCCCCTCGCCCCACGGGATGCCCGTCCCTTCCGAATACCCTTGGGCCGCAGACCTTCCCGTGTCCGGGACGGGCAGGACCATGTCCGCGTCCACCGGCGCTTCGGCCGCCAGACGGCGGCCCATCTCCACGCGAGCGGCGTGGATCGAACGCCCGTACAGCCGGGAGTCGGCGCGGCCGAGGTAGACGAACTCGAACAGACAGAGCGCGTGGCGGGGCGAATCCGCGAAGCGGATCGAACGCACCCCGCGTTCGTCGATGGCCACCATCTCTCCCGGCTCGATCTCTCGAACGTAGGTGGCTCCGACCACGTCCAGCGCGCACGTCTCGGATGCCACGCACCACCCGCCCGGCAGCCGGCCCAGCGCCAGGGGCCGCAGGCCGTGCGGATCGCGGCACGCGAACAGCGTTCGTTCGTCCATGAACGCGAACGAGAACGCGCCCTTCAACTGGGGAAGCACGCGCAGCGCGGCTGCCTCGAGCCCGTCGTCCAGATGGCGGGCCATGAGCCCGGCGACCAGATCGGAGTCGGTGGTGGCGCGTCCGCGGGGCTCCCCGCCGGCCAGCGCCGCCAGCTCCAACGTGTTGATCAGGTTGCCGTTGTGGCCCAGGGCGAGACCACGGCGGCCGTGCGTCTTGAACGTGGGCTGGGCGTTGTCCCAGGTGGTCGAACCAGTGGTCGAATACCGGGTGTGCCCAACGCACAGATCGCCCTGCAGCGTGGCCAGCGTGCCCTCGTTGAACACCTGGGACACCAGCCCCAGTTCGCGATAGACCAGGATGTTCGAACCGTCGGATACTGCCATGCCGGCAGATTCCTGACCGCGATGCTGCAGCGAGAACAACCCGAAGAACGTGAGGCGGGCAACCTCCTCACCGGGGGCCCAGACGCCGAACAGGCCGCAGGCTTCTTTGGGGCTCTCCCCGTCCACCGGTTCAGCCTAGCACCGCCCCCACCCGGAACTCCCGCCCCGCCGAAGCACCGGAGTGACAAGACGCGAGGCTCGCGCCAGAACTACGCACAAGGCGGCCGTACCACCAGTAAGGTCGTCAGCCGTGTTCGACGGTCCCCGACATCAGGCGGGGGATGGCTCCCTCGTGGATGACGATGGCGTCCGAGAGGTTCGTCTCGAACAACCGTCCGAAGCGCAACCGCCCCCCGCCGGTGGTCCCGAGCCGGGCCAGCGGAACGCGGTGCCGAGCGGCGAGCGCCGCGAGTTCGGACTCCCTTCCCAGTCGGCTCGTGACGACGCAGCGTGACGCGGACTCGGAGAACAGCGCGGCCTGCGGCGTGGGTGCGTCGGGCAGCGTGACGGTGAAACCGAGGCCTCCGGCGATGGCGCATTCGGTCAGCGCCACCGCCAGGCCGCCGTCGCTGCAGTCGTGGGCGGAGGCCAGCAGGTCGTCGCGGGCAGCCTCCAGCAGCAACCGGTGCAACGACGCCTCCGCCTCCAGGTCCAGGACGGGCGGACGACCGGTCACCTTCCCCAGCACCGCTTCGGCGAACTCGCTCCCCCCAAGTTCGTTCAGCGTTCGACCCAACAGGTAGATCGGCAGGCCGACGGAAGGGAAACTGGGGCGGAGCAGGAGCCGGTAGTCCCGGATCAGGCCCACCACCCCGACCACTGCGGTCGGCCACACGGCCGAGTCGCCCGACTCGTTGTAGAAGCTGACGTTGCCGCCGGTGACCGGCGTGGCAAAGGCGCGACAGGCGTCGCCCATCCCCCGGATGGTCTCGGCGAACGCCCACATCACCTCGGGCCGTTCGGGGTTGCCGAAGTTGAGGCAGTTCGTGATGGCGAGCGGTTGCGCGCCGACCGCGGCCACGTTGCGGGCGGCCTCCGCCACGGCGTGCAGGGCACCACGGTAGGGGTCCAGATGACCGTACCGGCCATTGCCGTCGCAGGACACCGCCACCGCCTTCAGCGTTCCCTCCAGCCGAACGACTGCCGCGTCCGATCCTGGCCCGGCCACCGTCTGACCCTGCACCAGGTGGTCGTACTGTTCGAACGCCCATCGCTTGCTGGCGATGTTCGCCGACCCCAGGACCGCGACGAACGCCTCCTCCAGTGAGCCCTGGAGCGGCGCGACGGCGGGGTCGTCGGCGTGCGCGGCGTCGAGCCAGGAGGGCTTGGCGGCGGGCCGGCGGTACTCGGGCCCCTCTTCGGTCAGGGCGACGGCCGGAACCTCCGCCACGACCTCGCCGTGATGGCGAACGGTGAGCGCGCCGCCGGGCCGGAACCTCCCGACCGGTGAGGCGGACAGGCCCCACTTCGCGCACAGCCCGGTGACAGCTTCGACATCCTGGGGCCGGACCACCGCCAGCATCCGTTCCTGCGATTCCGACACCAGGATCTCGAACGGTTCCATGTTCGGCTCCCGCTGCGGAACGGCGTCGAGGTCCAGGTCGCAGCCCAAGCCGGCCCGCGCGGTGGACTCGGAGACCGCGCACGTCAGTCCGGCGCCGCCCAGGTCCTGCAGTCCCTGGAGCAGGCCGCGTTCGGACAGTTCGAGGCAGGCCTCGATGAGGAGCTTCTCGGAGAACGGGTCGCCGACCTGGACGCTGGGCCGCGAGGCATGAGAGTCCTCTTCCAGCGTCCGGGAGGCCAGGACGGAGACGCCGCCGATGCCGTCGCGGCCGGTACTGGCGCCGATCAGGACCAGCACGCTGCCGTCGCGGCCGGGCTTGCCCCGGAGCAGCGCGCCCGCGGCGGCGAACCCCACGCACATGACGTTCACGACGGGATTGGCGCTGTGGCAGGCGGCGAACTTTACCTCGCCCCCCACCGTGGGAACCCCGATCGAGTTGCCGTACTGCCCGATGCCCGACACGACGCCGGCGAACAGGTAGCGGTTGCGGGGCGCGGTGAGCGGTCCGAACCGCAGCGGGTCGAGCAGCGCGACCGGCCGCGCCCCCATCGACAGGATGTCGCGGACGATGCCCCCGACGCCGGTGGCGGCGCCCTGGAACGGTTCGACGGCCGACGGGTGCGAGTGCGACTCCAGCTTGAACACGCAGGCCATGCCGTCGCCCAGGTCGACCACACCGGCGTCCTCGCCCGGTCCGACCAGGACCTGGGGGCCCTTGGTGGGGAGCGTCCTCAGGTGGATCTTCGAGGACTTGTACGAACAATGTTCGGACCACATCGCGGCGAACATGGAGAGCTCGGCGGCGTTCGGCTCACGGCCCAAGCGTGCCACGATGCGTTCGTACTCCTCGTCGGTGAGGGCGAGCGCCCGGTGGCGAGGCTCTGCCGTGTCCCCCGCCCGGCCCGTGATGACGCCATCCCCCGTGGCCATTTGCGCCCCAGCCTACCGGGCGACGATGGCTCAGTCCTCGTCCGCCGGACCCAGGATGTCGTCCACCGCCAACCGGAATCCGGGGACCTCGAGGCTTTCGAAGGTTTCCGCTCGAGCCCACAGCCGGGGCGGGCCGTAACGGGCCTGTTCGTCCAGCCGGTACACCTCCAGCCGGTCGGCGTCGAGGTCGACGAACCAGTACCCGGGCACGCCGAACCGTTCGTACAGCTCCCGCTTGCGGACCAGATCCAGCCTGAGGGTGGAGGGTGCGCACACCTCGATCACGACATCGGGGGCGGCCCTGACGAACTTCCGTTCCACGCGTTCGAGGTGCTCGGGCCGAACGAACAGCACGTCCGCTTCACCACGTCGTGATCCGAGAAGAAGACGTCCAGTGGGGCGGGGTAGACCTTGCCGCCGTGGGCCTTGACGTACTGGTACAGCTCGCCGCCGAGGGTCATGACCGCGTCCTGGTGGCGCGTGACCGGCGAAGGCGTCACGATGAGCTCGCCGTCGATGATCTCCCGGCGGAGGTTGTCCTCCGGGAACCGTTCGAGGTCGGCGTAGGTGTAGAGCGTCTGCGGCTGCGTCGCCATCTTGTGACCCCCTCGTCCACTCACCGGAGGATACCGAGAGGTTTACGACACCGCTCCCTACCGGACGAACGCGGGCATGGAGTCCGCGCGGCGGGCGGCCGACAGCAGCCAGGCGAACAGCGACTGGCCGCCGGTCGGGCCGAGGTCGGGGTCCACCGCATGTTCGGGGTGCGGCATCATGCCGAGCACGTTGCCCCGTTCGTTGCGGATGCCGGCGATGGCCCCGGTGCTACCGTTCGGATTGAACGCGTCGTCCACGAAGCCCTCGGGCGAGCAGTACCGGAAGGCCACGAGCCCCCCGGCCTCCAGCCGGTCCAGCTCGGGCGGCGAGGCCACGAACTGCCCCTCGCCGTGCTTGATGGGGATCTGCAGGATCTCCCCGGCGGGCAGGCCGTCGGCGGCGCGTTCGACCTTCACGTTGACCCACCTGCAGACGAACGCCAGCCCCCGGTTGCGGATGAGCGCGCCCGGCAGCATGCCCGCCTCGCACAGGATCTGGAAACCGTTGCAGATGCCGAGGACGGGCCCGCCGTCTTCGGCGAACTCCCTGACGGCCGCCAGGGCCGGCGCGAAGCGGGCGATGGCGCCGGTCCGGAGGTAGTCGCCGTAGGAGAACCCGCCGGGCAGGATGACCGCGTCGGCGCCCTGGAGGTCTCGGTCGGCGTGCCACACGGCCACCGGCTCCCCCCCCATGGTGGCCACCGCCCGCTGCGCGTCCCGGTCGTCGTTCGAGCCGGGGAACGTCACCACGGCGACGCGCGGCCGGCGATCCGTCATGCGTCCTCCTCCTCGGGCGGGCCGAGTACCCGATCCACCGGCAGCACGAACCCTGGGAGAAGCGGACTGTCCACGTGGTTTCCGCGATCGAGGATGACGGGGGATCCGTACCTCCCTGCAGGGTCGAGGCGGTAGACCTCGACCCGATCCCCGTCGAGGTCGACGAACCAGTATTCCGGCACCGCGAACCTCTCATAGAGGTCCCGCTTCCGTACCAGGTCCAGCCTTCGCGTGGAGGGCGAGGACACCTCCACGACGACGGTCGGTGCCGATCGGACGAACTTCTTCTCGACCTGGGCGAGACGATCTGCAGCGACGAACAGCACGTCCGGCTCGACCACGTTCGAGTCGCTGAAGAAAACATCCGTCGGCGCGGGGTACACCTGGCCTCCGTGTTGACCCCCGTAGGAATGGAAGGCGACGGTCAGTTCAACGACCGCTCGCTGGTGGCGCGGGATCGGGGCGGCCGTCACGACGAGCTCGCCGTCGATGATCTCGCGGCGGAGGTTGTCCTGCGGGAGGCGTTCGAGGTCCGCGTACGTGTAGAGCGTCTTCGGCTGCGTGGCCATGTCGTGACCCCCTCGTCCACTCACCGGACGATACCGAGAGGGTACGACACGCCTCAGGCGGGGGCGCTCTCGGTGGGAGCGACGTCCAGGACGGTGAAGTCCTCGATGACCGGATTGGTCAGGAAGCGAACGGCCATCTGTTCGATCTGGTCCCGAGCGGCCGCCTCGTCGTCCGCGTCGACGTGGAGTTCGATGTACTTGCCGACCTTGACGTGGTCGACGTTCGACCAGCCCAGCGCGGGGAGCGCGCCCTCCACCGCCTTGCCCTGCGGGTCGAGCAGGCCGTCCTTCAACGAGACCACGAGCCGGACGTCGAACCTCATTTCGCCGCGACCGCCATCCGCGAGAGGTACGCGTCGAACGTCTCGCCGGTGATGCGTTCGTACGCCTCGCGGTACCGTTTGACGGTCTGTTCGACCACGTCGGTGGGGAGCTCCGGTGGGGGCGGTTCGTGATCCCAACCGCTCGCGTCGAGCCAGTCCCGGACGTACTGCTTGTCGAACGACGGCTGGCCGTGCCCTGGCTCGTAGCGATCGGCGGGCCAGAACCGGCTCGAGTCGGGCGTCAGCACCTCGTCGATGAGGATGAGCTCGCCGTCCGCGAAGCCGAACTCGAACTTGGTGTCCGCCAGGATGATTCCGCGCTGCCGGGCATGTTCGGCCCCGAACTCGTACAGCGAGAGCGTCAGCTCCTTGAGCCGCTCGGCCAGCCCTCGGCCGACGAGCTCGGCCGCCTCCTCCGGCGTGAGTGGCAGGTCGTGGCCGGCGGTGGCCTTGGTGGTCGGGGTGAAGATCGGCTCGGGGAGGCGTTCGGACTCCCGCAGCCCTTCGGGGAGCCGGATGCCGCACACCTGGCCGGAGCGCTGGTAGTCCTTCCACCCGCTGCCCGTGATGTAGCCGCGGGCCACGCACTCCATCGGCACGACCTGGGCGCGCTTGACGAGCATCGAACGCCCCGCCAGCTCCTCCGAACGATCGGCGAACGCCGCCGGATACTCGGACACGTCGGCGGTGAGGAGGTGGTTCGCCACGAGATTCTTGGTGAGTTCGAACCAGTGCAGCGATACCCCGGTCAGCACCCGGCCCTTGTCCGGGATCGGCGTCGGCAGCACCACGTCGAACGCCGAGATGCGATCGGTGGCGACCAGCAGCAGGTCGTCCCCCGCCTCGTAGATGTCGCGGACCTTCCCCTGCGCGTGCAACTCGGCCATCGGGGTCGTCACGGTTCGGCCACCTCCAGCTTCTCGACACGGGCGAACACGCCGTCGAGGTGTTCGACGAAGGGCTTCACTTTGAACAGCGCGTCGAACGCCTCCTTCGACAGTGGTGGCGAGGCCTTCGAGGAGAGTTCGGACCACACGGCTTCCTTGAAGTGCGCGCCGCGTTCCCACGTCTCGGCTGCGGCGCGCTGGACGATGGCGTAGGCGTCGTCCCGGGACAGGCCGGCGTCGATCAACGCCAGCAGCACCTTCTGGGAGAAGAACAACCCGCCGGTGCTCTCCATGTTCGACCACATCCGGTCGGGGAAGACGCGCAGACCGTCCAGCAACCGAGCCGTGTCGTGCAGCAGGAAGTCGAGGGCCAGTGTGGAGTCGGGGAGGATGACGCGTTCGACGCTGGAATGGGAGATGTCGCGTTCGTGCCACAGCGCCACGTCCTCCAGCGCCGGCTGGAGGTTCGCCCGGATGACGCGGGCCAGGCCGCAGATGCGTTCGGACAGAACGGGGTTGCGCTTGTGGGGCATGGCGCTCGAACCCTTCTGTCCCGGGCCGAACGGCTCCTCTACCTCCCGGACCTCCGTTCGAGCCAGGTGGCGGACCTCCAGCGCGATCTTCTCCAGCGTCGCCGCTGTGATGGCCAGGGCCCACATGAACTCGGCGTGAACGTCGCGCTGCACCACCTGCGACGCGGCCTCCGCCGGGCGCAATCCCAGTGCGGCGCAGACGTATTCCTCCACCGACGGGTCGATCTGCGAGTACGTCCCGACCACGCCCGACAGCTTCCCCACGCTCACCGCTTCCCGCGCCGTCCGCAGCCGCGACCGGTCGCGGTCCAGCTCGAACGCCCACAACGCGAACTTGTGGCCGAACGTGGTCGGTTCGGCGTGGACGCCGTGCGTTCGAGCGATGCACAAGGTGTCGCGATGCTCCAGCGCCCGCCGCTTCACCACGGCCAACAGGTGTTCGAGCTTGGCCAAGAGCAGGTCACCGGCCTCGCGCAACTGCAATGCCAGCGCGGTATCCAGCACGTCCGACGACGTCAGGCCGAAGTGGATCCACCGTCCGGCCTCCCCGATGGGTTCGGCCGCCGCCTGGACGAACGCCGCCACGTCGTGGTGGGTCACCGCCTCCAGTTCGGCCACCCGCTCCGGCGTGGGAGCGACCGCTCGCTCCTTGATCTGCGCCATGTCCTCCGACGGGATGTGACCCAGGCGGGACCACGCTTCGCACGCCAGGATCTCGATGCGGAGCCAGGCGGCCAGCTTCGACTCCTCGGACCACACCGCGGCCATCTCAGGCAATGTGTAGCGAGGGATCACGGCTTGTAGCCCGCGGCGAGGTGGTCCTTGAACGTGTAGAGCTTTGCCTTCATGTCGGGGTCCCGAACGGCCAGGATCTGCGCCGCGAGGATGGCCGCGTTGACCGCGCCGTCCACCGCCACCGTAGCCACCGGCACGCCCTTCGGCATCTGCACCGTTGACAACAGCGAGTCCATCCCCTGCAGCTTCGAACCGGACAGCGGCACGCCGATGACCGGCAGGGCCGTTCGAGCCGCAACCGCGCCCGCCAGGTGGTTCGCCATCCCCGCGCCGCAGATCAGGACGACGATGCCGCGTTCGTCGGCCGTCCGGGCGTACTCGTCGACCAGGTCGGGGTTGCGGTGGGCCGAGACGACGCGCAGCTCGTGCGGGACGCCGAGCGTCCGCAGGATGGTGGAGGCGGGCTGCATCACCGGCAGGTCGGAGGCCGAACCCACCAGGATGCCGACGAGCGGCTGGCCCTCCTCCGGCCACCGCTGCTGATCCGGTGACTCGGAAGCCCCGGACGTCGGTTCGCTCACGCCGTTCCCTCGATCCTCACGCCGCCCGTCACCCGGGCGATGTCGCGCCGATAGGTGATTCCGTCGAACCGGATCCGCGAACAGGCCTCGTAGGCGCGGGCGCGAGCCTCTTCCTGATCGGAGCCCAGCGCGGTCACGGTCAGCACCCGCCCGCCGGAGGTCACCACCTGCCCGTCGCGCACCGACGTTCCCGAGTGGAACACCTGTACCCCGTCCACCTCGGCCGCCGACGCCAGGCCGGCGATCGGCCTGCCCGCCTGGACCGGACCGGGGTAACCGGCGGAGGCCACCACCACGCCCACGCACGCCTGGGGCGTCCACGTGAGTTCGTGGTCCGCGAGCGTGCCGTTCGTGCACGCCCGCAAGGCGCCGGCCAGGTCCGAGGTCAGCCGGGGCAGGATGACCTGGGTCTCCGGATCGCCGAACCGGCAGTTGAACTCGAGCACCCGGGGACCGGCGTCGGTCAGCATGACGCCGGCGAACAGCACCCCACGGAACTCCACGCCCTCGTCCCGCAACGCGCGTCCCACCGCTTCCAGGATGTCCACGGTGATGCGCGCTTCGATGTCGCCGCCCACGAACGGCAGCGGGCTGAACGCCCCCATGCCACCGGTGTTCTGCCCCCGGTTGCCGTCCATCGCTCGCTTGAAGTCCTGGGCCAGGGCCAGCGGCCGGACCGTCATGCCGTCGGTCAGTGCCAGCGCGGAGACCTCCATGCCGGTGAGGTACTCTTCCACCAGCACCTTCAGCCCCGCCTCGCCGAACACCTTGTTGACTAGCGCGCCCCGGAGGGCCTGTTCGGCCTGGTGATGGTCCTCAGCCACCGTGACGCCCTTGCCCGCCGCGAGCCCGTCGACCTTGACCACGATGGGCGGCTCGAGCTGTTCGACGTAGGCCATCGCCGCGTCGAACGCCTCGAACTCCTCCGAGCCCGCCGTGGGGATGCCGTGTCGCCGGCACAGGTCCTTGGCCCACGCCTTCGAGCCCTCCAGCCGCGCCGCGTCACTGGTCGGGCCGAACACGGGGAGGCCGCGCAGCGTCATCTCGTCCGCCAGGCCCGCCACCAGCGGGGCCTCCGGCCCGACCACCGTGAGATCGATCGATTCGCGTTCGGCGAACTCCACCAGCCCCTCCACGTCGCCCGCCGAGATGGGGATGAGCGTGGCCATCTCGGCCATGCCGGCGTTGCCGGGCGCGGCGAACAGGTGGTCCACGTCCTCGCGGCGGGCGAGGGATGCGCACAGCGCGTGTTCGCGTCCGCCGCCCCCGACCACCAGCACCTTCACGGACCTCAGTCCTCCACCGTGAGCGTCTGTTCCCGGGCCGGCCCGATGGAGAGATGCCGAACGGGCACCCCCGCCAGGTCGCCCACCCGCCGGACGTACTTTGCCGCCGCGGGGGGGAGGTCCTCGAACCGCGTGACGCCGGTGAGGTCCTCCGTCCAGCCTTCGACCTCCTCGTAGATCGCCTCTGCCTTGTGGAAGATCGACTGGTGGGGCGGGAAGTCCTCGTACCGCTGCCCTTCGTAGCGGTACGCCGTGCACACCTTGATCTCCTCCAAGCCGCTTAGCACATCCAGCTTCGTCACGAACAGTTCGGTCAGGCCGTTCACCCGCGCCGCATAGCGCAGCAGCACCGCGTCGAACCACCCGCACCGCCGGGCCCGTCCCGTGGTCGTGCCGAACTCCTGCCCCACGTCGCCGAGGTGCGCCCCGGCCGGCCCCAGATCCTCGGTGGGGAACGGCCCGGATCCGACGCGGGTCACGTAGGCCTTGGCCACGCCGATGACCGCGTCCACCTCCTTCGGTCCCAGCCCGCTCCCGGCGAGCGCCCCTCCCGCCACGGGCGAGGACGACGTGACGAACGGATACGTCCCGTGGTCGATGTCGAGCAGCGTTCCCTGGGCGCCCTCCAGCATCACGCGCTTGCCGTCGCGGAGCGCCCGCCACAGCATCCCGCTGGTGTCGGTGATGTGGGGCGCGAGGCGCGCGCCCATGGCCAGGTACTGTTCGGCGATCTCCTCGGCCTTCATGGGGAGGCGGTTGTAGACCTTGGTCAGCAGGAGGTTCTTCTCCTTGAGGACCACGTCGAGCTTCTCGCGGAAGATCCGGGGGTCGGTGAGGTCCTGGACCCGCAGGCCGATGCGCGAGGCCTTGTCCGCGTAGGCCGGGCCGATGCCGCGCTTGGTCGTGCCCAGGGCGTGCTTGCCCAGGTAGCGTTCGGTCAGCTTGTCGAGCTCCAGGTGGTAGGGCAGGATGAGGTGGGCGTTGCCGCTGAGCTTCAGCCGCGAGGGATCGACGCCTCGCTTGGCCAGCGCGTCCATCTCCGCCAGCAGGACGTTCGGATCGACCACCACGCCATCGGCGATGACGGGGGTGACGTGCGGATACAGGACGCCGGAGGGGATGAGGTGGAGCTTGAAGAGCTGCCCGCCGACCGAGACCGTGTGGCCGGCATTGTTGCCGCCCTGATAGCGGACGACGAAGTCACTGCGGGCGGACAGGAGGTCGGTGGCTTTCCCCTTGCCCTCGTCGCCCCACTGGGTTCCCACCAGGATCGAGAGCGGCACGGGGGCATTCTACCGGGCGCGGCCGGGGGGCGTTCGGCAGCCCTAGCTTGGGCAGGGCGACATCGGTCCGGTCGAACTGAAACCCTCGACGTAGAACGCCCCGCTGTGCGCGTCCAACACCACACCATCGTCCACGAGCACGCACTCCGGAGGACTCGTGTAGGTCGTGCCGCCGCTCAACTCGTGCTGGACCCCGTGCCAGGTCACCACCCACGCCAGGACGGGCTTGCTGTCGCGGTGATACCGATAGGGCTGGAGCTTCGCGTCGAACGGCCGGTCCGGTCCCTGCCCGCCCTCCTCGTTCGCCCGGCGTATCGCCTCTTCACAGGTGATCAGCCCTGGCCGATCTGGTGACAGACAGTGTGGGTCGCGGGTAGGCGTGGGCGTTTGAGGGGAGGCGCTCGGGGACCGAACCTGTGCGGTCGCGTGCGCGCAGCTGACGACGATCAGGCTCACCACCAGCGCCGCTGCCCACGGACCGAGCCGCACCTTCTCACTCCTCGGACCTGGTTCGGCCACTCTAGATCGGACAGCCTCATCGGATCTGGTGAGGCGAGAACCTCCGTAGACTCGCATCGCCATGACCTCCTCCGACGAACTGGATGCGCTCGCCCTGAACCGGCTGCGGTGGGACGAACTCGCGACCCTCCACGGACCGGGAGACGCCGCCGATAAGTACTACGACGTGGCCGGGCTTCCTGGACGGCGATTCCTCCCTACACGAACGCGAGCTGAGCGAGATGGCGGCCGCCATCGGTTCGGTGGAAGGGCTCGACCTGCTCCACATCCAGTGCCACTTCGGCATGGACACGCTGTCGTGGGGGCGTCTCGGGGCGCGCGTGGTCGGGGTGGACTTCTCGAGGGTTGCCATCGAACGCGCCCGCCGCCTGGCCGAGCGAACGGGGCTGGCGGCGGAGTTCGTGGGGGGCGACTCGCAGGCCCTCCCTGCGGAGTTGGCCGGGCGGTTCGACGTGGCGTTCGCGTCGTACGGGGTGCTCTGCTGGATCGGCGACCTCGGGGCGTGGATGCGTTCGGCGGCCGCGGCGCTCCGGCCGGGCGGGAAGCTGGTGCTGATCGACCTGCACCCGCTGTACGTGATGTTCGACTCGGTGGATCCGCTCGTGCTGGACTTCCCCTACCAGGGGGCCGAACCGCTGCGGTTCGACTCGCCGGGGTCCTACGCCGACATGGACGCCCCGACCACGGCCAACGCAACCGTGCAGTAACCCCATCGTCTCGGGGAGATCGTCACCGCCGCGTCGAACGCCGGCCTGCGCATGGACGCCCTGACCGAATGGATGGACGACGCGTTCGATCCGAGAGGGGGCGTCCTGGCGAAAGACGCCGACGGTCGCTACCGGCTGCCCGTGGGCGGGCAGGACCTCCCCGTGTTGTTCGGCCTCCGCGCCACCAAGCGCTGAGACTGCCGCGAACGGGACTATCCAGGGCAACCACAGCCGGCAGGACCCGGAGGGATGCTCGGGCATCGCTCGGCGATTGCTAAGACTCGAAACAATGGGAATCGAGCGGTCCCGACCGTCACGTCTTTACAGACCCACATGCGTTTGGCAAGATGGCACCGACAGCCGACGGGAGGAGAGCGTGAGTCAGCACACCGTGAGCCCCGGGTCGCGATCTCGGCGGAGGGGAGCATCCTTCGTTTCGGCCACCCTCGTGGCCGCATTGGCTGTATGGGCTTCGCCCGCGGCTGCCGCCACCATCAAGGTGAACTGCTCGAGCCAAGACCTCCAGGCGAAGATCACCGCTGCGACCCCTGGGAGCACGCTGTCCGTCGAGGGCAGGTGCTCTGGGAACTTCACCATCGACAAGGACCTCACGCTCCAGGGGTCGACCACGGCGACGCTCGACGGTTAAGGCCTGGGGTCGACCCTCACGATCTCGGGTACGCCAACGGTCCACTTGATCGATCTGATGATCACCGGTGGCTCGAGTCCGAACGACGGCGGGATCTCTCATGCCGGCGGAGCGCTCTCGTTGCGATCGGTCACCGTCCAGGACAACGTGGCGATGGGCCCGACGATCGCGAGCGGGGGAGGCATCTCCTCGACCGGCGGATCGATCACTCTCAGGTCCTCTTCGGTCGTCGACAACCGGGCTGAGGCGTCGAGCACCGGGGAAGGCGTGGTGTACGCGTTGGGCGGCGGGATCCTCTCCAACGGGCCGCTCACGCTGGTGAACTCCACCGTGAGCTCGAACGAGGCCGCGGCCCTATCCACAGGGCCCGTCGCCTTCGGGACCGCCGCGGACGCGTTCGGCGGCGGCATCGAGCACGAGTCGAGCGCGCCCCTCGTTGTCACCTCGAGCCACATCGACGGGAACCGCGCCGCCGCCTCGGCCGCCTCGTCGGCGAACGCGTTCGGGGCCGCGGTGGAGGCCGAAGCCTCCGGCACCCCCGTGAGCTTCACGGGATCGACGGCGAGCGGCAACGTGACCACCGCCACGAGCTCGGGTGTCGACGCTTCGGCCTACGGCGGGGCTGTGTACCTCAGCGTCGCTCCCGGAACCGTGACCCTCTCGGACTCCACGTTCGCGAACAACCGAGCATGGGCCACGGGCGACGGCGACGGCGCGGTCGCGGTCGGCGGAGCGCTTTCGACCTCAGCGGTCTCGACCACGCTCAGTGGGGTGCAGGTGGTCGACAACCACGTCGTGGCCGCCGCCTCGGACGAGGGGGTGGGGGAAGGGGGCGGCCTGGACGTCGCCGCCGGTACCCTGTCCATCACCTCCTCGTCCATTTCCATGAACACGGTCACGGCCTCGGGGGCGTCGCCCGCGTTCGCCGAAGGCGGCGGGCTGTTCGACCAGACCGGCGAGCGCGTGAAGGTCAGCCTCTCCACCTTCGACCAAGATGGGTTGAGCGTGAACTCCAGCGGCTCGAACTCGAAGGGGCTTGGCGGGGGGATCCTCGTGTCCGGAGCGCTCGTGATGACGAGTTCGACGGTCAGCCGGAACACGATCAACGCCAGTGCTCAGGGGTCGAATACGGCTTGGAGTGGCGGGGGCGGGGTCGACCTCCAGTCCTCCTCTTCGCCCGTCTCGTTTACGAACTCCACCATCACCGGCAACGGGATCAGCTCCAACTCGCCGCCCGCCACCGGGGGGAGCGTCATCCTCGGCGGGGGGATCGACGCCGCCGTCCAGACGATGGTGCTGACGAACTCAACGGTGGCCCGAAACGTCGTGAGCGGCACAGGTAGCGTGATCGCCCAGCACGGCGGCGGCCTGCTCCAGGACGGCCCCGGCACCATCACGCTGCGCGCAACGATCCTGGCGTTGAACAAGGCCCAGTCTGGCGGAGATGGACCGGATTGCTCCGGGAACATCGCTTCGGGCGGCCACAATCTCCTCGGCACGACTGCCGGGTGCACGTTCGCCTCCAAGCCCACCGACAAGCTGAAGATCGATCCGAAGCTGGGAGCACTGGCGAACAACGGGGGACCCACGCTGACGCTGGCGCTCCTGACCGGGAGTCCGGCCATCGATACGATCCCGACGGTGGGATGCCTCGTCCCGGTGGATCAGCGGGGCGTGACCCGGCCCCAAGGCCCGGCCTGCGACATCGGAGCCTTCGAGTTCAAGGTGTGACCAGGCGGTCAGGCGCCCCGGCCCTCCGGCGCGGAGGCGTCGACCTTCGCAGCGAGCCACCACCGGCTGGTGACCACCTTCTGGCGCGTGTAGAACCGAACGCCGTCCGCGCCCGTGGCGTGGAGGTCGCCGTAGAAGCTCGACTTCCACCCGGTGAACGGGAAGAAGGCCATGGGCGCGGCGACCCCGACGTTCACGCCCAGCATCCCCGCTTCGGCCCGGCGCTTGAACTCGCGGGCGTTCGCGCCGGAGGCCGTGAAGATCGAGGCGGCGTTGCCGTACGTGCTGGCGTTCAGGACCTTCAGCGCCTCGTCGATGTCGGCGGCCCGCACCACCGAGAGCACCGGGCCGAACATCTCGTCGCGCCACAGCGCCATATCCGGCGTCACCTTGTCGAAGATGGTGGGGCCCAGGAAGAATCCGTCGCTCGGCCCGAGGCCGCGGCCGTCGGCGGAAAGTTCGGCGCCCGCCTCCCGGCCCTGGTCGATGTAGCCGATGAGCTCCTTGCGGCGTTCGTCGCGGATGACCGGGCCCATGTCGGTGGCCGGGTCCTCGCCGGGCCCGAGCGTCAGCCGGCCCGTCTGTTCGACCAGCTCCCCGACCAGAGCGTCCCCCACGGAACCGACGCCGACGGCGACGCTCCCCGCAAGGCAGCGCTGCCCTGCGTTGCCGAACGCGGAGGAGATCAGGGCGGTGACGCTCTTCTCGAGGTCGGCGTCGTCCATCACCAGCAGGTGGTTCTTCGCCCCGCCCAACGCCTGGACCCGCTTCCCGTGGGAAGCTCCGGTCGCGTAGACGTACGCGGCGACCTGGGCCGAACCGACGAACGACACCGCGTCCACTTCGGGGTGGCTCAGCAGCGCGTCCACGGCCTCCTTGCCTCCGTGGACGATGTTGAACACGCCCTCGGGGACGCCCGCCGCGTGGAGCAGCTCGCCGATCTTCACGCCCGACAGCGGCGTCCGCTGCGACGGCTTGAGGACGAACGTGTTCCCGCACACCAGGGCCAGCGGGATCATCCACAGCGGCACCATGTTCGGGAAGTTGAACGGCGTGATGCCGGCCACCACGCCGACCGGAAATCGAACGAGCTCCTCATCGATGCCGTCGGCGATCTGGTCGAGGTTGGTGCCCATGAGCAGCATCGGCGCGCCGCACGCCACCTCCACCACCTCGATGGCGCGCCGCACCTCGCCCCGCGACTCGGGGAGCGTCTTCCCGTTCTCCCGCGTCACCAGCAGGGCCATCTCCTCGAAGTGGTCCTCCATCAGCTGCTTCAGCCGGAACATGATCTGGGCGCGTTCGGGTGCCGGGGTGTTCGCCCACGCCGGAAACGCCTGGCGCGCAGCCCGAACCGCCGCCTCGATCTCGGTGGCGCTCGAATAGGGCAGGAGCGCAAGGGTCTCGCCGGTGGCGGGGTTGGGGATCGGATCGACCTGCCCGTCGTCCGAGCCGGAATCGGTCCACCGTCCGCCGATGAAGCTCTGCACGCGTGCATCGGTCATGGCTTCTCCCCCGTCGTCGTCATGTCGTCATCCGACTGCGAGGCAGGAACTTCCCGCCGCCCTCCTTGCCGTGCCACGCGCCGTTCTCCACCAGAACCTTGCCCCGCTGCAGCACGACCTCGGGCAGCCCCTTCACGGACAACCCCTCGTAGCACGAGTAGTCCACGTTCATGTGGTGCGTGGCCGCCGAGATCGTTCGTTCGTGATTCGGGTCGAACACCACGATATCCGCGTCGAACCCCTCGGCGATGGTCCCCTTGCGCGGATACAGCCCAAACATCCTGGCCGGCGTGGTCGCCACCAGATCGACGAACCGGTTCAGCCCGATGTGGCCGTTCACCACGCCCTGGTACATGAGCGTGAACCGGTCCTCCACGCTGGGCAGGCCGTTCGGGATCTTGGCGAAGTTGCCCACGCCCAGGTCCTTCTGGCCGTGGTAGTTGAACGGCGCGTGGTCGGTGGAGACCACCTGGAGGTCGCCGCTCGCCAGGCCCTTCCACAGATCCTCCTGATGGTCGGCCGTTCGGAGCGGCGGCGAACAGACGAACTTCGCCCCCTCGAACCCCGGCCTGGCCATGTCGTCCTGGCTCAGGTAGAGGTACTGGGGACAGGTCTCGGCGAACGCGGCCTGCCCCCGGGCCCGGGCCTCCTGCACCTCGGTCAAAGCGTCGCGGCTGGACAGGTGGACGATGTAAGTGGGGCAGCCCGCCAGCTCCGCAAGCGCGAACGCCCGATGCACGGCCTCGCCCTCCATGGACGCAGGACGGGTCAGTCCGTGGTCGATCGGATCCGTTTTCCCGGCCGCCAACGAACGCTGAACGAGGACATCGATGGGCCCCCCGTTCTCCGCGTGCATCAGGATGGTCGCGCCGCTCGCCGCCGCCTGCGTCATGGCCCGGAAGATCGACGCGTCGTCGGACATGAACACGCCCGGGTAGGCCATGAACAACTTGAAGCTCGTGACGCCCTCGCCGACGAGTTCGTCCATCTCCTTGAGCGTTTCGTCGTTGACCTCGCGGATGATGACGTGGAGGCCGTAGTCGATCTGCGCCTTCTCGGCCTTGGCGAACCACGTGTCCAGGCCCTGCCGCAGCGACCCGCCCGCGTCCTGCACCGCGAAATCGATGCACGTGGTGGTCCCACCGAACGCCGCCGCCCGCGTCCCCGTGCCGAAGTCGTCCGAACAGAACGACCCCCCGAACGGGAGGTCGAAGTGTGTATGAACGTCCACGCCCCCCGGCATCACGAAGCGATCGGTAGCGTCGATCACCTTGTCCGCCGTCACGTCGAGCCCGAGCCCCACCGCGGCGACCTTCTCGTCCTCGATCACCACATCAGCCCGCACAGTTTCGGCGGCCGTCACCACCGTCCCGTTCGCGATCAACGTCCGCATCGAGCCCACCCCTCCTACTCGTGCTTCGGCAGTCTATGGACACCCCGCTCCTCATCGCAAACACTCGACGATCAGTTGAGGACGGGCTGGGCTTGCGAGGCTCGCGGCGCCTCCACGCTTGCGCCAGCGGCGGCGACCATGCGGACGCGGGCCTTAGCAGATCGACCGCCTTGATGCAAGGGTGGCTCGCTTGGTGGCGGTCGATCAGTTGGCCTCGCCGTGCGAGCTCGACAACCGCGGGGCGGTGATCCACCCATCTAACCGCTGATCTGGCGGCCCGGACTACGCAGCCCGTAACCAGCCTCACCCGGACGTTCCCCGCGTGATGACATCTGTGGCATAATGCTGGCATGACGCGCACCACGATCATGGCGGACGAAGAGACGCTACAGCGCCTTCGGGCGCTGGCGCGGGATCGAGGGGTGTCGCTGGCGTTCGTGATGCGAGAAGCGCTGGAGGCGAAGGCCGATGAGTACCGGCCCCGGCCGCGGAGCCTTGGGGTCGGATCCTCGTCGCCGAACCGAACCGCGGAGACGACTGCCACGAAGCGGGTCCCTCCCCGGTCGTGGCGCTGATCCTCGACGCAGGACCGCTGTACGCGTCCCTCGACCGACGGGACAGGGCCCATCGCGCCTGCCGGAAGCTGATCGAGGAGGCCACTGAGCCTCTGGTGATCCCTTCTCCCGTCCTCCCCGAGGTGGACTACCTGGCATCCGAACGCCTCGGGCCGGGCGCGATGATCGCGCTCCTCGCGGACATCGGAACGGGCGCCTATCGAGTCGAGGATCTTCTCGCCGAGGACTATTCGCGGGTGACGGACTTGATGGACCGGTACGCGGACCTCGACCTCGGGTTCGTCGACGCCGCGGTGGTGGCCATCGCGGAGCGCTTGGGCGAGCCGAAGATCGCCACGCTGGACCGCCGCCACTTCACGGTCGTTCGTCCCAGGCACGTCGAAGCATTCGAACTCCTCCCCGCCTCCGCTGGCTGACGACCTATCCGGCCTGGACTTCGCGGAAGGCGACGTCGAGGGTTTCGATGGCGCGCTGGGCGTCTTCTTCGGTGATGACCAGCGGCGGGGAGATGCGCAACACGTTGCCGTACAGGCCGCCCTTGCCGAGCAGCAGTCCCTGCTCCTTCGCGGACTCCATGGTCTGGGCGGCGCCGTCGGGATGCGGCGCCTTCGACTCGCCGTCCTTGACCAGTTCGACGCCGATCATCAGGCCCTTACCGCGCACTTCCCCGACCACGTCGTAGCGGTCCTCAAGCTCCTTCAACCCTTCCATCAGATACTTGCCGACCCGCCGGGCGTTCGACTGCAGATCGTTCTCCTCGATGTTCGCCAGGTTCGCCAGTGCGTACGTGGCCTGGAGCGGATTGCCGCCGAACGTCGAGATGGAGTTCGAACGGATCGAGTCGACCATGTCCTCCCGCGCCACCACCGCGCCGATGGCCATGCCGTTGCCGAGCCCCTTGGCGCACACGATGGCGTCGGGCGCCACGCCGTAGCTCTCGATCCCCCAGAACGCCTCGCCCGTCCGTCCGAACCCGGTCTGGACCTCATCCGCGATGAACGGGATGCCGAACTCGTCCAGGATCGACTTCACGATGCCGAAGTACTCGGGCGGCGGCGTGACGAACCCGCCCACGCCCTGGATGGGCTCGGCGATCATGGCGGCGGGCTCACCCGTGGTGGTGGTCTCGATGACGTTGCGGAGGTCCTCGGCGCACGCCACGCCGCACGAGGGATACGTCAGCCCGAACGGACACCGGTAGCAGTACGGCGCCAGCGCGTAGCTCACGTTGAGCGGGCTGAACGACGTGGCCGACCAGCCCTTGTTCCCGGTCACGCCGATCGCGCCGAACGACCGCCCGTGGTACGAGTTGCGCAGCGCGATGATCTCGTTCGACCGCCGCCAGGTGGTGGCGAACAGCAGCGCCGCCTCCACCGCCTCGGTCCCGCTGCCGACGAAGAACGCCTTGGCCGGCATCTCCACCGGCGACAGGCCCGTCAGCTTCTCGGCCAGCTCGACCATCGGCCGGATCAGGTACACGGTCGAGGTGTGGGCGATCTTGTTCGCCTGCTCCGTCAGCGCCTCGACCAGCTTCGGCACGACGTGGCCGCTGATCGTGGTGACGATCCCACCGAAGAAGTCCAGGTACTCGCGTCCGGCCGAGTCCCACACGTGCGCGCCCTCGCCTCGAACGAGCTCGATGGGCTCCTTGTAGTAGATGGCCAGCCAGTTCGGCAGGACCTTGCGGGTCCGTTCGAGCAGCTCCGCCGCCCCCCCATCCGCTCCGCTGTCGGACCCGGAGGTCATGGCAGCATCTCCGTCAGCTCACCGTAGGTCTCGGGCCGGCGGTCCCGGAGGAACTGCCACGTGTTGCGGACCTCCCGGATCATGCCGAGGTCGAGGTCCGCCACCAGGACCTCGTCCTCGGTGTCCGAGGCTTGGGCCACGATCTGCCCGCGCGGGTTGCAGAAGTAGCTCGAACCGTAGAACTTCGCGGTGGACAGCGGCGCTTCCACACCCACCCGGTTGACGGCGCCGATCCAGAACCCGTTCGCCACGGCATGGGCGGGCTGTTCGAGCTCCCACAGGTACTTCGAGAGCGACTCCACGGTGGCGCTCGGGTTGAACACCAGCTCGGCGCCCTTCAGCCCGAGCGCTCGAGCGATCTCCGGGAAATGCCGGTCGTAGCAGATGATGAGTCCGATCCGCCCGACGCTCGTGTCGAACACCGGGTAGCCCAGGTTCCCCGGCTTGAAGTAGAACTTCTCCCAGAAGCACGGGCCGACGTGGGGGATGTGGGACTTGCGGTACTTGCCGGCCACCGAGCCGTCCTTCTCGATGACCACCGCGGAGTTGTAGTAGACGCCGGTCTGGGCCTCCTCGTACCACGGGACGATCAGGACCATGCCGTGCTGCGCGGCCACCTCTCGCATCCGGGTGATGGTCGGGCCGTCCTCGGGCTCGGCCGTGTCGTACCACTTCGGGTCCTGTTCGGCCGGGAAGTACGGGCCGTGGAAGATCTCCTGGAGGCAGGTGACCTCCGCGCCGTCGGCGGCGGCCTTGGCGATCAGCTCGATGTGCTTGTCGATGGCCTCCTGCTTGGGCATGTTCGCGTTGCACTGGATGACGGCCGCTCGAACCGTGGCCACGTTTTGCCTCCTCTCTCCCTCCCGCCCTCTATGTGAAGGCCGGGATGATGTCACGCCCGAACGCGTCGATGACCCCCTCGGGATCATCGACCATCGAGTAGATGTTGAACTGGTCCATGCCGAGCCCCTGCAACTCCGAGAGCTTGCGTCGAACCTCCTCCGCCGTCCCCAGCACGCAGAACCGGTCCACCACCTCGTCGGTGACGAACGCGGCGTGTTCGGCGCCGGTCCGCCCGTGGTCGGCGTAGTCGTAGTGGTCGCGGGCGGCGATGAAATCGGTGAGCTCCCTGGGCAGCTCGGTTTCCGCGTAGCGCGACACCAGGTCGACCACGTGGTTCGACACGAGCGCCGGGAACCACCGAACCTCGTCCCTGGCATGAGCCAGGTCGTCGGTGATGTAGGCGGGGGCCGCGCACATCAGCTTGATCGATGCCGGGTCGCGGCCGGCCTCTTCCGCGCCCTGGCGGAGGTAGGGGAGCGACCACTCCACGATGTAGGGGTCGGCGAGCTGCATGATGAGGCCGTCGGCGACCCGTCCCGCCGCGCGCAGCGCCTTCGGGCCGTACGCCGCCACCCAGATCTCCAGCGGATGGCCCTGCGACCACTTCAGCGTGAGCGGCGTCCCGTCATAGTCGATCTCCCGGCCCTCGGCCAGGTCCTTGATGCGGCGGCAGGCCAGCTCCATCTCCTCCACCGACACGGGCTTCTTGCCGATGACCCGCCGCGCGCTGTCGCCCCGCCCCATCCCGACGACCATCCTCCCCTGCGAGATCTCGTTCAGCGTGGCCATGGCGCTCGCGGTGACCGTGACGTCGCGGGTGGCCGGGTTCGTCACGCAGGGACCGATCCGGATGCGTTCGGTACCCGTGGCCATGAGCGCGAAGATCGGATAGACCTCCTCCCACAGGATGTGGGAGTCCCACAGCCAGGTGTAGTCGAACCCGGCGGCCTCGGCACGCTGGGTCATCGCCACGACCCGCGACACGGGCGGGTCGCACATGAAGCAGACGCCGAACTCCATCGCTCCCCCTATTCGGTTTCAGCGTTCGATGCGGAACCGGATCCTGACGTGCGTGTGGAACTCCTTGATCCGGTCGCCCTCGACCACGGCGCTGGTCTCCAGGACGTCCATACCCTCCACGCCGCGGAGCGTCTTGGTCGCCTCGGCCAGCGCCTGTTCGGCCGCGTCGCGCCAGGACTTCGACGATACGCCGACCAGGTCGATCGTCTTGATGACGGACATCCCCTCACTCCCTCCCTTCACGTGGCGAACGCCGACCTCTAGATGTGGTTCTGGTCCCCCGACGCGGCGGTGTAGACCTCGATCATCCGAAGGAAGTTCGTGGCGATCTGCTTCACCGCCGCGCTGCGGTCGGTCTCGGAGGCCAGGTAGGCCTTCAGCGCGTCCCACCAGATGGTCCGGCCGATGGCGAACCCCACGTAGCCCGGGACGCTCGCACCCTGCTGCAGCCAGTTGACCACCGCGTCGTCGTTCGCCCCGCGCCCCAGGACCACGCAGACCACGTCGTCGCGGCCGTTCGACCTCGCTTGCGCCGCGATCTTCTGGCAGTCCTCGGCCGTGTCGATGCCCTCGATCTTCCAGATGTCGGGCTCCACCCCGCCGGCCTGGATGTCGCGGATGGCGGTCACCATGAGTCCCGGACGGACCTCCTTGTCGTAGCGGCCCGCGTCGCCGCCGACGCTCTCGAGCTGGGCGGGCTCGGCCGGCACCAGGAGCTCGAACAGGAACTTCCGGCCATTGTCGTGAAGCCAGTCGGAGAGCTTCTTCAGCTTGACCAGTTGGGTCGCGTTCATCTCCCGGTCGCCGTCGGGGTTGTAGCGCACCAGGACCTTGGAGAACGTCGGATCGAAGTCCAGGATGTGCGTGCCGAAGTCCTCGCCGTAGTCGAAGTCGAACTCGTCCTGCCCCGACTTCTCCACCGGCATCGCGAACAGGTACCCCTCATGCTTGGCCGTTCGGGCGATCTCCGCGCCGAACTGTTCGTCGACCAGCAGGCCCGCGGCATCCCTGGGAGCGCCCTGAGCGATGGCCTCCTGGAAGCCTTCGAAGATGAGGGTCTTGGCGTCGGAGATCCGGGCCGACTCCTCCGCGTTCGGCGTGCCGGGGATGCCGAACATCTTCTTCTGGAACGACCCGCGGTGGTCGAACGCCAGGATGTACAGGCTCCCCGAATAGCCGACCCGGGCGATCTTCTCGTAGTGCGGGGTCTCCATGTCCGGCATGTTCGAATCACTCCTTCCGTCGGTGGATCGATGTGGCCTCGGCGCCCGCGTTCGGCCCGCTCGAACGGGCCTTCAGGTCGAACGCCTCCCATTGTTCCAAACTTCTTCCCGCGCCGCTGCCCAGACATGACCGCCAGAGCAGCGCGTCGGCTCGGCGGTGTCAAACGACTTCAGACGCGGGATACCAGCAGCGTTGGTTGAGGCCGGGACGAGACAGCCAGAGCGAGCAGCATGAACTCCTCGCTATCGTCGCTTCGCCTTTCGTCCCAGCCAGCGCGCGCCTACTCCGACGAGAACGCCAGCGATGATGCCACCAAGAACGATGCCGCTCCGAAGCAACGAACCGGCACCCGTGCAATAGCCAGGCTTGGCCGGGGGGCCGAGCGGATAGTAGCAGTGATGTGGAAGGAGGACCGCGATGACAAACGTGGCTAGGACGACACCAGCCGCCAACCAGTACAGACCACGCATCGTTCCGGTCAACGAGGAGCTAGGTGAGGACGGCGCGCGTCGCCCAAACACTCGGGGACTTCTGCGAGCCAGTTGGCTCGGCGAACCTGCGGGAGAGCAAGCATTCGGGAGCTTCCTCTCCCGGACTCGTGTTTCATGACAGGGTGTTCGCCACCGCGACCAACTGATCTACTGGCCAATCCGCGGTAAGTTCGACCGAGAATCCGTTAAGGATCATGGTGACATCGCTCGGGTTCTGCTGCGGGGGGATGCAGTCGACGCCCGGGGTCCCACACTGGCCGTTCCCAGAGAAATCTCGGGCGGTTACAACAGCCGTGACCCCATCAATCGTGGCGAGCTTCGAGTCGCCTCCGTTCTGTTGCACGGCTGCTTGGTCTTCCGCCTGGATCACGGTTTGAGACTCGCCCGAGCCTGGCTCCTCGAGCAACCGCACCCCGGACCCGAAGTAGATGTCCACTTCGGCCGTGCTGGAATTGAGCCAGACGCTCTGGACGTCGGCGGTCGATGCATCGGCAGAGTTCGGGAGCGGGAGGCTGCCGCCCATCGCGCTTCGAGCCGCTTCGAGCGTCACAGGGTGCGCGCCCTGGAACGCAGGCAGGTTCAAGGGATAGCCCACGCCGGGTCCCGGGGCCGCTCGCGGCGCAGGTGGCCCCGCTCCGCGCCAAAACGCGACGCCAAGAAGGGCTAGGCCCAGGATCAGCCCTACCCCCAGCTGGACCCCCCGTCGCCAACGACCCATATCCTGCACCTCTCCTGGCTGGGCGTGGGGACGTTAGCATGAGCGCCATGACACACCCCGACGAGACCACCCCGGGAATGCCTCAGTCCTGCCCGATCTGCGGCCAGGGCACACTCGTCGACGTGAGCTTCAACGCCAGCTCGCGGGCCGTGCCCGACGAACGGATCCAGGAAGCCGACACGAGCCAGGTCGTGACGTACTCCTGCGGCCACGAGGTGGGTGGCCCCCGCCTGGACGAGACGGCCGTCACCGGCGAGCTCGAGGTCGAACATCGAACGTCGGAGGACGCCACTCCGGCCGAGTGAACCGGCCGGCCGGGATCTACGTGCGTTCGACCGCCGCGTCGAGCTGGGAGCGCCACGCGGCCGGATCGGTGTGCAGCGCCCGGCCCAGGAACGCCTTCCGGGCCCACTGCAGGTAGTCGAGTTTGCGCAGCGCCACGCGGTACCGGCCGAACGGCCCCGCCTGGATCTGCTCGTCGGAGGTGTAGATGGGTTCGCGGCGGAAGTTCAGGGTGAGCAGGGCCCGGTTGAGCCTGGCCACGGCGGCGGCGACCTCGGCCTCCGCCGCGTCAGAGGCCAGCGCGGCGAACCGTTCGGACTCCATCAGGCGGAACACGTAGGTGGCGTGACCCCCCTCGGAGGTGATCTCCTGGGCCACGGCGTTGAGCGGCCGCCCGTCCCGGGCCAGGGGGCAGAAGTACCACAGCCGCGCGGTGGGAGCGCCCGGCGGCTCATCCGCGGGGAGCGCCTCACCGGCGTTCGACGCTGCCACGGCGGCGGCGTTCGGATCCAGCGGCGGACCCGCAGCAGGGCCCGCGTCGTCCGTCTTCGGGTCGATCGCTTTCACGCCGAACGCCGCCCAGCCGGGCGGTGACATCGAACGCAGCACCTCGTAGCTGGCCCGCAGGTCCTCCCTCTCCACGACCAAGGCCTCCAGCCGCGGCCAAATGGCCGGGTCGATGGCCTCGACCGTTCGCTGCTGCACGGCCCGGCCGTCCCGCATGACGGCTGCCAGCCTGCCGAGCACCGACGGGTCCACCCCGGGCAGCAGGGCGCCGAGCGTTCGAGCCGTTCGTGCTGCAAGCTCGTCCAGCCGGCGCTGGAGCATGTCGCGGAACTGTTCGCTCCGTTTGGCCAGCCAGCCGAACTCGTGCACGACCCCGCCGTCATCCACCACGCGGACGCGGTACTGCTCGGCGTCCCACTCCACGCGGTCGATGAAGGAATACGGCAGGCCCCACATCAGGCCGCGTTCGGGCATCGCCACCAGCAGGTCGTCGAACAGCCGCAGCTCGGCCTTGGCCGGCTGCCCGTCCGGTCCGAACACGCTCCCCGGGAACGGCTCGAACTCGCCCGTTCCGGTCAGCAGGAGGTCGTGCTGGAGACGGTCCCGGCGGCGCCCGGCCACGTCCGCGGCGATCTGGCCGTAGGCCTTGCCGAACATCGACAGGTCGTAGCGCCGGCCCGTGTAGTCCGTCAGCCGGAGCGTGTAGTCGTCGTCGAACAGGTCGTCGATGTCGGTGTAGGGGAGCTCGAGGGGCGGGGCGCCGGCGACCAGGATCGTCACGGCCTTGTCTCCCGGCTCCACGGTGGCCGGCGCGAACGCGCCGGCCACCCCCCCGGGCTCCGTGACGGCGACCTGTCCCGGATAAACCGTCATCGCACGACCTCGGCCACGCGGGCCGCCGGGCGAAAGCTCAGGACGCCAGCGAGGTCCCGCATTCGGGACAGAACTTCGTCCCGCGCGGCG
>DAIMKN010000002.1:13730-51022 GCA_036721725.1 Actinomycetota bacterium | reverse complement strand
GGACCAAGCTCGAGGCGTCGCGGCTGATGCTGATGCAGGCGGCCAAGAAGAAGTCCGCCGGCGAACGTTCGGATCTGGAAGCCGGCATGGCCAAGTACTTTTGCGCCGAGATGTGCCACGAGATCGTGACCGAGTCGCTGCGCATCCACGGCGGCTACGGCTACAGCGCCGAGTACACCATCGAACGCCTGTACCGTGACGCGCCGTTCCTGCTGATCGGCGAGGGGACGAGCGAGATCCAGAAGATCGTGATCGCCCGTCAGCTCCTGGAGCGCTACAAGGTCTGATGGCCACGTCGTCGCCACCGCTCGAGGCGTTGCGGGAGGAGTGTGAACTCGTCTCCGAGACGGTGTTCGCGCTGTCCGAGGTGGAGTTCGCGCTGCCCACGCGATTGCCGGCGTGGAACGTCAAGGAGCTCCTGGGGCACATGTACCGCGACATCGAACGGACCCACACCGGGCTGGCCGAACCGGAGCCCGCCGAGGCCGACACGGACGCCATGACGTACTGGCGGGCCTACGACCCGCGGACCGACTCTGGCGGCGTGGCCGACCGGGCCAAGGAGGTGGCAGGACGCTACGCCAGTGGCGGGGAGCTCGCCGCGGCCTGGGATGTCATGTGGCGCGAGGCGGTGGACAAGGCGGCCGCCGCCGGCCCGGACCGCATCATCCCGACATGGGGACCCACGATGCGGCTGAACGAGTTCCTGAAGACCCGCGTACTGGAGATCACCGTCCACCGGCTGGACCTCGACGACGCGCTGGGCCGCCAGGGCTGGGGGACGGACACCGCCGTCGGCATCGTCGACGACATCCTGGTCGGCCTGCTCGGCGAGGAGCCGCCGCCCGAGCTGGACTGGGACGTCATCGACTTCATCGAGAAGGGCACGGGCCGCGAGCCGCTCGCCGACGACGAACGCGAAGCCCTCGGCGACCTGGCCGCGCGGTTCCCGCTCCTGGCCTGAGCTACAGGCGGGCGAACGGTTGCCGCGCGGGTCGCGTTCGGGGAGCATCGGGTCCACCGCACGACAGGAGGCGACGGATGGGCGAGGCGCGGCCGTTCGGCAGATACTTCGAAGACTTCGAGGTCGGCGACACCTACAAGCACTGGCCCGGCAAGACCATCACCGAGTACGACGACCACCTGTTCTGCATGATCACCATGAACCACCATCCGCTCCACACGAACGCCCACTACGCCGAACAGGCCACGCAGTTCGGTCGCAACGTGGTGGTGGGCAACCTGGTGTATTCGCTGGCGCTCGGCATGAGCGTCCCGGACGTGAGCGGCAAGGCCATCGCCAACCTCGAGGTCGAGACACTGCAGCATAGGAAGCCGATGTTCCACGGCGACACGCTGTACGCTCAGACGACCATCCTGGACAAGGTGGAGTCGAGGTCCAAGAACGACCGTGGCGTCGTCACGGTCGAGACGCGGGGCTACAACCAGGACGGCGAGGAGGTCCTCTACTTCCGTCGCAAGGTCCTGGTGCCGAAACGCGGAACGGTCCCCGAACAGCCGGGCCGGCCGGAGCCTCGGACCTAAAGACGAGGCCCCTAGTCCAGACGGAAACGGGCCCCCGCGATGGTCACGCCGCCCACGGCCTCCACGAGCAACGTTCCGCGGCACGCCTGGCACAGCCGCGAGGCCACGAACAACCCGAGTCCGAATCCGCCGTGCGTTCGGGTGGAGGACATGTCCTCCTGGAAGAACGGGGTGAACTCCTGGGATCTCGGGGTCCACCCGCCGCGGTCCCGGACGGTGAAGACGGCGATGCCGTTCTCCCGCCGGGCGTGCACGGCGATGGGTCGTTGCCCGTGCCGGACAGCGTTCGCCAGGAGTTCGAACACCACCCGTTCGACGAACTGGTGCGGAACGCCGTCCCATCGCTCCTCGGCGAAGTTCGCCGCGTCCGGGCCCGCGCCGAGGCGCAGGCTGGCCGTTCGAACCGCCTTCTCCGGATAGGCCTGACCCTCGCCTTCCGGCGTCGAACCGAGCAGCTCGAGCCCCTCCACCAGGAACTCCAGCTCGCCGGCCCGCCTGACCGCGCTCTCCAGGACCGACATCTCGTCGGCGCTGATCTGGGCCCGCTGCAGCATCCGGAGCGCGCCGGAGATGACGGTGAGTGGCGTTCGGAGCTCGTGCGACAGCACCTGGACGAACTCGCTCCGGGCCTCGGCCAGACGCTCGACGTGCTGGCGGCGTTCGCGTTCCTCCTCCAGCAGCCTGCGAAGCTCGTCCATGGCCGCGGGCAGCACCCGCTGGTCGAGCTCCGGCGCGCCGGAGTGCGCGTGGCGGATGGCGGAGGACAGCTCGTCGATGGTGCCGCCCTTGACCACGTAGCCGATGGCACCCGCGCCGAGCATCTCCTTGACGGTTCCGGGATCGTCGGACCACGTGAGCGCCACGATCTTGGTGCCGGGCAGCTGCGCGGAGATGGTCCGGGTGGCCTCCACGCCGTCGCCGTCCGGCATCCGAACGTCCATCAGCACCACGTCGGGGCGCAGGCGGTGGGCGTTCGCCACAGCCTCGCGACCGCTACCGGCTTCACCCACGACTTCGATGCTGCCCTCCATGCCAAGCGCCTCCCGCAGCATCGTGCGGGTGCTGGCGGAGTCGTCGACGACCATCACGCGAACCGGAGCGGCCATGCGGCAAGAGTAGGTCCGAACGCGCCTCGGTGGAAGTAGCGTTTTCGGGGGACCCGCCTGCCCTACCATCGTTCGAGGTGGCCACGCCCAAAGCCCTAGACCGATTGCGCGACGAGATCGTGGTGTGCCGGCGCTGCCCGCGTCTTGTGGCGTGGCGCGAACAGGTCGCCCGCGAGCGCCGGGCCGCGTTCGCCGGGGAGGAGTACTGGGGCCGGCCCCTCCCGGGCTTCGGCGACCGGGGTGCACGCATCATGATCGTCGGCCTGGCCCCGGCCGCGCACGGCGGCAATCGGACGGGCCGCATGTTCACCGGCGACCGCTCGGGCGACTTCCTGTTCGCCTCCCTGCACCGGTGCGGCCTGTCGAACCAGCCAGAGTCCGTCTCGCGTCACGACGGGCTCCGCCTCCGGGACCTCTACGTGAGCGCGGTCAACCGGTGCGCGCCGCCCGCCAACAAGCCCACGCCGTCCGAGCGCGACAACTGTCAGCCGTTCCTGATCCGGGAGCTCGAACTCCTGCCGCGGCTTCGGGTGGTGGTGTGCCTGGGGTCCTTCGCCTGGGACGGCGCGCTCCGGGCTCTGTCCGCCGCGGGCCACGGCGTGCCTCGGCCGCGCCCGAGGTTCGGCCATCTCGCCGATGCGGTCGTGGGGCCGTTCGTGATGCTCGGGTCGTTCCACCCGAGCCAGCAGAACACGTTCACCGGCAGGCTCACCCCGCCCATGCTGGACGCGGTGTTCGAACGGGCCAAGGACGTGGCCGCGGAGGCTTAGCGCGGCCCGGCCGTATCCTTCCAGACATGGCTCGAAGAGGGGGCGGGCACTGGCCCGTCATCACGAAGGATCCCACCGCCGGACCCATCAAGAAGGAAACGGTCCGACGCGTCATGAAGGCGTTCGCGCCGTACAGCCGAAAGGCCTCGGTGGTGGCGGTCGCGATCATCATCACCTCCGCCCTCGGCGTGGCGAACCCGCTGCTCATCAAGAAGATCTTCGACACCGCGTTGTTCCCCGTGACCAAGCAGAACGTCCCGCTGGGAGTTCGGCTCAACCGCGTCTACTGGATCGTCGGGTTCATGGTGGCCATCCCCATCGTGTCCGGCTTCATCGGCGTGGGGCAGACGTATCTGGCGAACGTGGTGGGCCAACGCGTCATGCAGGACTACCGCAACGCGCTCTACCGGCACCTCCAGAACATGCCACTGCGGTTCTTCACCGCGACCCGGACCGGGGAGATCCAATCGCGGCTGCAGAACGACGTGGGCGGGGTGGAGAGCGTGGTGACCGACACCGCGTCGAGCATCCTGTCGAACGTCGTCATCCTCCTCAGCACGCTGATCGGGATGCTCGTCATCTCGTGGAAGCTGACCGTGCTGTCGCTGTTCCTCACGCCGCTGTTCGTCTTCCTCACCTACCGCGTGGGCAAGGCTCGCCAGGAGGTCGCCCGCAACACGCAGCGCTCGCTCGCCGACATGAGCGCCATCACCGAGGAGACGCTGTCCGTCTCCGGCATCCTGCTGTCCAAGGCGTTCGGCCGGCAGAAGTTCGAGATCGACCGCTTCCGCACGGAGAACGAACGACTGGCCGCGCTCGAGATCCGCCAGCAGATGGTGGGGCGGTTCTTCTTCGCCATCGTCCAGATCTTCTTCTCGATCACCCCGGCGTTGGTGTATCTAGTGGCCGGCATCGTTGACAAGGGGCACTTCCCGCCGTCCATCACTTCCGGGGACATCGTGGCCTTCACCACCTTGCAGAGCCGGCTGTTCTTCCCGATCGGCCAGATGCTGCAGATCTCCGTCGAGGTCCAGGCGTCCATGGCGCTGTTCGAACGCATCTACGAGTACCTGGACATGCCGCAGGAGATCGTCGACGCGCCGGACGCGGTCGAGCTGAAGCCCGAACAGGTCCGGGGCGACGTTCGGTTCCGCCACGTGTTCTTCCGGTACGAGGAACCACCTCCGAGTGTGGGCGAGGCGGCCGAGGGCGGGGCGGGCGCGGCGGAGGCGCTGGCCTCAGTGGATACGGCGGCGCTGACCGCGGCCATCGGCACGCCGGCCATCGCGGCGGTGGCCGCCGCTGCGACGGCGAACGGTCACGGCCGCGAGTGGACGCTGGAAGACGTCGACATCGCGATCCATCCCGGTCAGCTCGCCGCACTGGTCGGGCCGAGCGGCGCGGGCAAGACGACCCTCACCTACCTCACGCCTCGTCTCTACGACGTCAACGAGGGCGCCATCCTGATCGACGACATCGACGTTCGGAAGATCAAGCTCGAGTCGTTGGGCGAGATCGTCGGCACCGTCACCCAGGAGACGTACCTGTTCCACACCACCATCCGCCGCAACCTCATGTACGGCAGGCCGAGTGCGACCCAGGAGGAGATGCAGGCCGCGGCCAAGGCGGCGTTCATCCACGACCGGATAATGGAGCTCACCGACGGCTACGACACCGTCGTGGGGGAGCGCGGCTACCGGATGTCCGGCGGGGAGAGGCAGCGCCTGGCCATCGCCCGCGTGATCCTCAAGGACCCGCGCATCCTCATCCTGGACGAGGCGACGTCCTCGCTCGACACCACGAGCGAACGCCTGGTGCAGGAAGCGCTCCGTCCGCTGATGCGGGGCCGAACGACCATCGCCATCGCCCACCGTCTGTCCACGATCCTCGCCGCCGACGTCATCTTCGTGGTGGACAAGGGCCGCATCGTCGAACAGGGAACCCATAGCGAACTCCTCGAACGGGAAGGGCTGTACGCGCAGCTCTACCAGCAGCAGTTCCAGGGCGGCGAGGTCGAGGCCGAATGCGAGGACGGTGTCATCCTGGCCACCGGCGAGGTCGTCCCGGCGGGGAAGGGTTCGGCCTAGGCCTGGGCCCGGGCCTCGCCGACCTAGGTGAGCGGGAGGCGGAAGAAGAGTAGAGAAACCGTTTCGTCGGCCCAGTCCCGCGAGGGATCTCGAACGAACCCCATCGACGTGTAAAGCGCTTGCGCCGTGGTCATGGGCGCGGTGGTGCGAAGGGCCATCACGGTCTTGCCCGCGGCCCGGATTCGTTCGCGGCTCGCCTCGACGAGTGCTCGCCCGATGCCGCGTCCCCGGTACGCCGGGTCGACGCCGAGCATCCGAAGGCCGCCCTCCTCGGGCAGGAGACGGTCGGACTCGTGCTCCTCGACCGGCTCGTCGATCTCCACCGTGGCCGTACCGACGATCCGGCCGTCCTCGACCGCGATCAGGACCGGGGTGCGTTCGGCCCTCCCCGCCACGTCGGCGATCTGGCCGAGGTACTCCCGCCAGCCCTTGCTCTCTGGTGGGGCGTACTCGCGGTAGGCGAGCGCGGTGACCCTGCCGGCCTCGGCGTACTCCTCGGGTCGAACGTCCCTGATCTCCATGACCGCATCAGCCTATCGGCTCTTCGCGCGGGGCGGAGAACGTCAGGTAACCTGACGGTTTCCATATTGTTCGAGGGAGGCTTGGCATGGCGGTCGACGGGATCAACCACAAGCTGCTGGAGTCCTACCGCGCGGTCAGCGCGGAGATCGAGACGGCACTGGCCGACCGAGGTGCGCTTGGGATCTCGCCCGGCCAGGCCTCGGCGCTGCTGCTGATCGACCGGAGTGGCGTTCGGCTCTCCGACCTGGCGCTTCGGGCCGGGATCTCCAAGCAGGCCATGATGGAGATGGTGGACGCGCTCGAACAGGGAGGGTCCGTTCGCCGCAAGTCCGACCCGGCGGACGCGCGGGCCAAGGTGGTCCGGCTGACGGCCAGGGGCAGCCGGCAACGGGCGGAGGCCAGGCGGGCCGTGACCACCGTGGAGGGACGGCTCCGCCGCCGGCTGGGCGAGCGTCGCTACGAACAACTCAAGCAGACGCTCTCCGACATGGCCTCTGGTGAAGAGTGAGCGTTCGGACGCCGTAACGGTCCGCCTGGCCCGGCATACCGAGATGGGCGGCGACGTTGGACAATGACGCCGATCAGTCGAGAGACCACCGAACGAGGGAGCTCGAGATGAATCCACTGCAGGAGCTGCACGAGGCCGGGGTGTCGATCTGGCTGGACACTATCCGCCGGAACCTTGTGGCGACGGACCAGTTCGCCAGGATGATCGCCGACGACGCGGTCACCGGCGTCACGTCGAACCCGTCGATCTTCGAAAAGGCCATCGGCGGCTCGACCGACTACGACACGCCGGTCCGGGAGCTTCTGGAGACTGGCGAGGAGGACCCTCGCGCGCTGTTCTTCACCATGGGCCTGCAGGACATCCGGCTGGCCGCGGACGCCCTCCGGGGGGCGTTCGACGCGAGCGACGGCCGCGAGGGGTTCGGCAGCTTCGAGGTGCTGCCCGAACTGGCGCACGACACCGCGGGGACCGTGTCGCAGGGTCGTGACCTGTGGGCCCGGCTGGACCGGCCGAACGTGATGATCAAGGTGCCCGGGACCGACGCCGGCATCCCGGCCATCGAGGAGCTCACGGCGGCGGGCGTCAACGTCAACGTCACGCTCCTGTTCTCGTTGGACAACTACGAACGCGCCGCCCTGGCCTATATCGCGGGCCTCGAGCGGCGGGTCGACGCCGGGGAGCCCGTCCACGGGATGGCGTCCGTAGCGTCCTTCTTCGTCTCCCGCGTGGACACCGCGGTGGACCGGCAGTTGGCGAAGGACTCGCCGCTCCGGGGGAAGGTCGCCGTGGCGAACGCCCGGCTGGCGTACGCCCGGTTCCGCGAGCTGTTCTCCGGTCCGCGGTGGGAGCGTCTGGCGGCGGCGGGGGCCCGGGTGCAGCGGCCGCTGTGGGCCTCGACGGGCACGAAGGACCCGGCGTACTCGGACGTGCTCTACGTGGAAGAGCTCATCGCGCCGGACACGGTGAACACGATGCCGGAGGCGACGCTGCTGGCGTTCAAGGACCACGGCCGTGTCGTCCAGACCATCGAACCGAACCTCGACGACGCGCGCCGTGTGGTGGCCAAGGCCGCGAACGCCGGCGTGGACCTCGCCGCGGTGACGGCCCAACTACTGGTGGAAGGGTTGGAGGCGTTCACGGAGGCGTTCGACAAGCTCATCGCGGTGATCGAGGACAAGGTGCAGGCGGTCCGGGAGGAACGAACGGGCCACGCCTCGTGGCTGCCCGGCGGACTGGACGAGGCGGTGTCGGCGCGCCTGGCGTCCATGGACGGCGAGGAGGCCACGCGGCGCATCTGGGCGCACGACCACACCGTGTGGTCGTCGTCGCCGACGGAGATCACCGACCGGCTGGGGTGGCTCACGGTCCACGATCTGATGCACGAACGCGTTCCGGAGCTGAAAGAGTTCGCCGCGCAGGTCGCCGCGGACGGGCTGACCGATGTGGTGCTGGCGGGGATGGGCGGCTCGTCCCTGGCGCCGGAGGTGCTTCGGGAGACGTTCGGCGTGGCGCCGGGTGCCCTCGAGCTGCACGTCCTGGACACGACGAACCCCGACCAGATCATCGCCGTGGAACGTTCGCTCGACCTGGACAAGACGTTGTTCGTCATCGCGTCGAAGTCTGGAGGGACGACGGAGACGCTCTCGCACTTCGCGTATTTCTGGGAGAAGGTGCCGCGCGGGTCGAACTACGTGGCCATCACCGACCCTGGGACGTCGCTGGAGCAGTTGGCCAAGGACCACGATTTCCGGGAGGTGTTCGTCAATCCGCCGGACATCGGGGGACGGTACTCGGCGCTGTCGTACTTCGGGCTGGTGCACGGGGCACTCATCGGGATGGATCTCGACGGGCTGCTGGACCGGGCCATCCAGGCCGAACACGCCTGCGCGTCCTGTGTGCCGGCGGCCGAGAACCCAGGGGCGTGGCTCGGCGCGGTGATGGGGGAGGCAGCGCTGGCGGGACGCGACAAGCTGACGCTCGTCCTGCCCGAGTCGATCCGTTCGTTCGGCCACTGGGTGGAACAGCTCATCGCCGAGTCCACGGGCAAGGAGGGCCGGGGGATCCTGCCGGTGGAGGGCGAGGACGTGGGCTCACCGGACGTCTACGGGAGCGACCGGCTGTTCGTGGGGGTGGGGGGCGACGAGATCCGTGACCTCCTGCTGCCCCTGGAGCATGCCGGGCATCCGGCGGCGCTCCTGCCGTTCGGGGATCTGGTCGAACTGGGGTCGCAGTTCTTCACGTGGGAGTTCGCCGTGGCGGTTGCCGGGATGGTGCTCGGCATCCAGCCGTTCGACCAGCCGAACGTCCAGGAGGCCAAGGACGCCACCAAGGAACTGCTGGCGGCCGGGGATGTCAGACCCCCCGGCTACGATGCCCTGGAGCCGCTCCTGAAGGAGGTGAAGCCGGGGGACTATCTGGCCATCCAGGCCTACATACCGCGCAACGGGGAGACCGAAGCGCGCCTGCACGCCGCTCGGATGCGGCTGCGCGACCGCCTTCGCGTGGCCACGACCGTGGGGTTCGGGCCGCGGTTCCTGCACTCCACCGGGCAGTTCCACAAGGGCGGGCCGAACAGTGGCGTGTTCGTCCAGGTGGTGGACGAGCCCGCGGAGGATCTGGCTATCCCCGGGCAGCCCTATACGTTCGGCACGCTGCTGGCGGCGCAGTCGCTCGGTGACCTGCAGTCGCTGCGCAGCCACGGCCGGCGTGTCGCCCGGGTCCACTTGGCGGACCTGGAAGCCGCGGCCGAGGGCGGGTCTTGAGAAGGTGGGCTTCGTCGAAGACGCCGACATCCGGGTCGTCGACGACGTCGTCGCGGCCGCCTACGACCTGTTCGTCGAGGCCGCGCCGCGCACCGTCCTGCTGACCGGCGGAGGCACGCCCAAGGCGCTGTTCGAACGCCTGACCGGCGCCGGGCTGCCGTGGGAGGACATGGAGTTCTTCCTGAGCGACGAACGCTGCGTGCCGCCATCCGACGAGCGGTCGAACGTCCGCATGGCCCACGAGACGCTGCTGGATCGCGTTCCGACCAAGGCATACGACATCGACGGCGCCGCCTGCGACGCGCAAGGGTATGAGCGCGCCCTCCGGGAGCGGTTCGGTGACGCGCCTCGGTTCGACTTAGCCCTGTACGGGATGGGTCCGGACGGCCACACGGCGTCGCTGTTCCCCGGCCACCCCGAGGTGAAGGAGCGGCAGCGGTGGGTGGTGCGCATCCCGGAAGCTGGGTGGACGCCCTACGTCCCCCGCGTCTCGCTGACGGTGCCGGTCCTGTCGGCGGCCAAGGTCGGCCTCTACCTGATCGAAGGCGAGGACAAGCGGGGGGCGTGGTGGCGGCTGACCCACGGCGACGACATCCCGGCCGCCCTGATGACGCCTGATCGGCTCATCGTCCTGGTCAACCGAGCGGCGGCGGGACAGACGTAGCTCGAGTCAGGCCCCCGTTTTGACGTGGAGCAGGCGTCCCACGCCGAACGTGACCGACGCCGCGATCGCCCCGACCACCAACATCCGGGCCCCCGACATCAACGGGTTCCGGCCCGTGAACATCGACATCACCGCGCCCACCGCCAGCAGCGACAGCGCGCTGGCCGCGATGGCCGCCACTGTCGCGGCCACCCCGGACCCGATCACGAACGGCAGCAGAGGGATGCTCGCCCCGAGGGCGAACATGACGAACGACGACGCCGCCGCGCCCAACGGGGACCCCAGTTCGTCGGGGTCGAGCCCGAGCTCCTCGCGGGCGTGCGTGTCGAGCGCCACCCGCGGGTCCTTCATCACGACCTTGCTGACCTCGGAGGCCAGCTGCGGCGGGAAACCCCGCTCCTCGTAGAGCTGCTGCAACTCCCGGCGTTCGCCCTGAGGGTCGGCGTCGATCTCGTGCGCCTCGATGTGCAGGAGGCGTTCGAACAGTTCGCGTTGCACCCGCATGGAGACGTACTCGCCGGCCCCCATGGAGAAGGCTCCCGCCACCAGGCCGGCCACCCCGGCCACAAGGATGAGGTGGTTGCCCGCGGAGGCCCCGGACACGCCCATGATGAGCGAGAGGTTCGACAGAAGGCCGTCGTTGATGCCGAACACGGCCGCCCGCATCGCGCCCGACTTGCCGCCGGCCCCGATCGCGCGATCGCCTTCCTTCGGGATCGGGCCGGCGTGGGGACGCAGCCGTTCCTGGTGACGGTTCTGGAACCGTCCGGTGAACCGTTGCAGCAGACCGGGCTCGCTCACGAACCGGAGGCCCCGCCCCCGCCCCCGCTCTGTTCGCGAAGGAAGTGTTCGAGCTCGGCCGCGATCGCCTCTCCCGTTGGCACCGGACCATCGATCAACGGCGCCTCCTCAGAGCTCACGTCCCCTCCAGCCGCGGCCTCCAGGCGAGACACGTACTCCGTGAGCTCCTCGCTCTCCTCCACCAGCCGAGCCACACCCTTTTCCCACCTCGCCACGGCTCGCGTCAGCGGGCCCGTGTCGACCGGGATGTCCAGCAGCGACGATGTTCGTTCGACCAGGGCCAGGGCCGCCTTGGGGTTGGGCGCTGAGGGCAGGTAGTGCGGCACGGCCGCCCACAGGCTCACCGACGGCAGGCCCATCCGGTTCGAGGAGTCGTGCAGCACGCCCACGATGCCCGTGGGCCCCTCGTACTGCGACGGGGCCAGGCCGAGGTCCGCGGCGATCTGTTCGCTGTAGGCCGACCCCACCACCGGCACGGGGCGGCTGTGCGGGACGTCGGTGAGGAACGCCCCCAGCGTCACCACGAGCTCCGAGCCCATTTCCATCGCCGTACCCAGGACCTCGTTCACGAATCCCCGCCACCGGTTGTTCGGCTCCGGCGCGGTGAACACGACGACGTCGCGCCCGCCGGGGGAGGACGTCACGAACGAAGCCTCGGGCCACTCGATGACCCGGCTCACCCCGCTCTCCAGTCGAACGGTCGGACGGTTCACCTGGAAGTCGTAGAACTCCTCCGGGTCGAGCGTGGCGAACGACGTCGCCTCCCACCGTTCGATCAGATATCTCGCGGCGACGGAAGCCGCCTCCCCACCATCGTTCCATCCCCGGAATGCACAGAGGAAGGGCGGCCGGTGCAGTGTCGGGTGGTTCGAGAAACGCACGTTGTCCATGCACTGAGCATATCTCCGCCTTGCCCGGACCTATGGGAAAAGTTCCCCCATTGCCTTGACCGCCCTCATCCACTGCCGATGCAAGAAGAGTGGCTTGCCCGTCCCGAACGGGCGAGTCGTCTGTGGGCGACCGAACGAGGAGAACGCATGGAGCCGGTCCAGGCCGTGGAGGAGCACCTCTCGAGGATCACGCACCTCCTGGTGGCGAACCGCTCGTCGGACGCCGTCCTGAAGGCGGTGGCTGATGCCCTCACGGATGTCGCTCCCCACGACGCGCTGACCATCCACGAGATCGATTCGCCCCTCCAGATCCTGCGTCCCCTCATGGTCCGTGAGACTCGCAGCGGCCTGCTGGCGTCGCTGGACGCCGCGCCGTACGGTGCCGGCTTAGGGGGGCTGGCCGTTCGCTCCGCGCGCCCCCGGCTCATCACCGGCCCATCGCTGCCCTCCGACGAGGGCGACGGGCAGCCCGGCTCGCTGGTCATCGTTCCGCTCACGACGAGAGACGAACTTCGTGGCGTGCTCTCGCTGGCCCGCTGCTCCGACCAGGTGCCCTTCAGCGAGGAGGAGTTCCAGGCGGCCGTGCGGTTGGGCGAGCTCGCCGCACTCGCCATCGACAGTGCGCAGGTCCGGGCCCGGCTGGAGATCGAAGGGGTCACCGACACGCTGACCGGGCTCTACAACCATCGCCACTTCCACGAACGTCTCGCCGAGGAGGTCAGGCGGGCTCACCGTCAGCGGACGTCGGTGGGGGTGCTCGTGCTGGACATCGACGACTTCCGGCGGATCAACGACACGCATGGCCATCTCCTGGGCGATCAAGTGCTGCAGGGCATCGCCACCATCGCCCGCATCACCTGCCGCCTGGAGGACGTGCTGTGCCGCATCGGCGGCGAGGAGTTCGCCGTCATCCTGCCGAACTGCGACGTGGACTCTTCGGCATCGCTGGCCGAACGTCTTCGCCAGGCCGTGAACGCCACAGCGTTCCCCTCTGTCGGCGAGGTCTCCATCAGCATCGGGGTCGCCGAGGGGCCTCGCCATGCCTCGAGTTCGCGGGAGCTCACGGCCTGCGGCCAACTGGCCCTGGACTCGGCGAAGCGTTCCGAGAAGAACCGTGTCTGCGTCTACGACGAGAGCGACGGCGGCCTCGGGCCGCACTGGACGATCTCGACGAACGGATCCGGATTCGACGGCGTGTTCATCCCGTCCTCGGAGGACGCGGGGTGGCCGGTGGCGCCCGAGCGCGCCGAACGGTGGCGCGCCACCTACTCATGGACCTCGCCCGGCCCCTCGGCCGACGGCGGATCGAACGACAACGGTCACTCGAACGGCGACGGCAATAGCCACCCGAGCGACTTCCGGCCTCAGGTCGGTCCGGCCAACGATGATCGCTCCACTGAGCACGTGGCCCCGAGCTACCGCCCGAACGGCACCGGCACCGGCAACGGTCATCCGAACGGCAACGGCTCTGACCATGCAGATCCGGCGGCGAACGGGCATCGGTACCAAACCCCGGGGTCGAGCACGGACGGCGCACAGCGCCATCTCGACGAGGCCGGCGGTTCACGTTCGTCTCAGGACGGAGGCGGCCAGCTCAGGGTGGAGGACCCCCCCGCCGGCACGCAAGCCCGGTTGGTCACCTTGGCCGCGGGTGGGGAGTCGCGTTCGCTGGCCCACCTCCGGATGCTGCACAGCCTCACCGCGAAGCTGAACCGCCTGAACGACGTCGCCCAGATCGGCGAGGTCATCACCACGGAGCTGCGCGGGATCATCGACTACCACAACTGCCGGGTGCATCTGCTGCAGCCGGACGGCGAGACGCTCGTGCCGATCGCGTTCAAAGGGGAGCTCGGCGAGTACCAGGCCGAGACGTTCGACGCGCTCGTCATGAAGGTGGGCCACGGCGTGACCGGCCACGTCGCCTTGACCGGGAAAACCTATTACACGGCGAACGCCCGCACCGACGACCAGGCCGCCACCATCCCCGGCACGGAGGACGTCGATGAATCGCTGCTGGTCGTTCCGCTCTGCTATAGCGAACGGTGCATCGGCACGGTCGCCCTGTCGAAGCTCGGTGTGGACCAGTTCGACAGCGAGGACCAGCGCATGCTGGAGGTGCTCGCGTCGCACGCGGTAGTGGCGTTCGAGAACGCCCGCCTGTTCCAGGACGAACGAGAGAGCGCCCGCACCTCCCTCGCCCTGCTCAACCTGTCCCGCGGCCTGACCAACGTGGCCGACATCGAGCAGGTGCTGCAGGAGTCGCTGCGGGCCGTGCCCGAGTTGCTCGGCTGCAGCCAGACGCAGGCCTGGATCCGCGATCCGGACAGCGGCGAGTTCCACCTTGGTGGCCACCTCGGGTTCCTGGAGAAGTTCCAGGAAGCCCTTCGAACCCAGATCGTCGCGCCCGCGATCGCCGCGGAGTTCCTGCTCAGCCTGGAGGACCCGTTCGTCCTTCCCAAACACATCGTCGCGGAGATCCCGGCGCAGCACCGTCTCCTCGACGACATCCGCGAGGTCCTGGTGGCGCCGATGCGGTGGGAGCCGGACGGCCTCGGGATGCTCGTGGTCATCTCGCCGTCGGAGGATCAGGAGTTCACGCCTTCGCACCTTCGCCTGGCCCGGGGCATCGCGGACATCACGTCGCTGGCGCTCGGCAACGCCAGGCGGTTCGACGAGCTCGAACGCGCCTATGTCTCCACCGTGGAGGCCCTGGCCAACGCACTCGAGGCCAAGGACGAATACACCGAAGACCACTGTCGAGCGCTGGCCCGGATGTCGATGGCCATCGGCGCGGAGCTGGGCCTGGCCGGTGAGGAGCTCAAGACCCTCGAGCTCGGGGCGCTGTTCCACGACATCGGCAAGATCGGGATCTCCAGCGAGATGATCCGCAAACCCGCGCCGCTCACCGCGGCGGAGCGCGAGATCATGAACCGGCACACCATCATCGGCGAGCAGATCCTGGCGCCGGTCCCGTTCCTCCAGCCCGTTCGCCCCATCATCCGTTCGTCGCACGAACGCTGGGACGGCGAGGGCTACCCCGACGCGCTGGCCGGCGAGGACATCCCCCTGGAGTCCCGCATCGTGTGCGTGTGCGACGCCTATCACGCCATGACCAGCGACCGTCCGTACCGTTCGGCCCTGCCCGAACGTGAAGCCATCCGCCGCCTGAAGCAGGCCGCGGGGACGCAGTTCGACCCGAACGTGGTGGAGGCGTTCGTCCGCGTCCACGACCGCGGCGACCTCCACACCCACTAGCCACAGTCCGAACGACCCTGTTCGACCCGATAGCCTTGGGTCGTTCCGCCATGAGCGGATGCTCGGCGGGAGGAGGACAGGTGGCGAACGCGACGAAGGTGGGGTTCTGCGGGCTCGGCCTGATGGGCCTGCCCATGGCCGAACGCCTGCTCGCGGCGGGTCTCGAACTGACGGTGTGGAACCGAACGAAGGACAAGGCGGAACCGCTGGTGGCGAGGGGGGCGATCGCGGCGGCATCGCCCGCGGAGGCGGCCCGCGACGCGGACGTGGTCATCACCATGCTGGCCACCCCGGAGGCGCTGGAGGAGGTGGTGTTCGGGTCCGGTGGTCTGGCGGAGGGTCTGCGGGCGGGCCAGACCTACCTGGAGATGTCGACGGTCGGTCCCGACGTCGTGGGGGACATGGCTGGGCGGCTGCCCGACGGGGTCCGGCTGCTCGACGCCCCGGTCCTGGGGAGCGTTCCGCAGGCCACGGCCGGCGAACTGAAGATCTTCGTGGGCGGTCCGCAGGTCGCGTTCGACCAGGTCCGCATCGTTCTGGAGGCCATGGGGACGCCGCGGCGGCTAGGCGAGCTGGGAGCCGGAGCGGCCATGAAGCTGGTGGTGAACTCGACGCTGGGCGCGCTGATGACGGGGCTCGGTGAGGCTCTGGCGCTGGGCGACGCACTCGGGCTGGACACCGCCATGGTGCTCGACGTGCTGGCGGACTCGCCCATCGGTGTCCCGGCCAAGGGGAAGCGTTCGATGATCGAGAGCGGGCGGTTCGACCCGGCCAATTTCAAGGTCGCGCTGGCTCGCAAAGACCTCACGCTGGTAACCGAGGCGGCGGAGAAGGCCGGCGTCGAACTGAAGGTCGCGGCGGCCGCGCGAGAGTGGTTCGAACAGGCCGACGACGACGGTCTGTCGGACCTGGACTATGCCGCGGTCATCACCGAGATCCGGAGGCGCCCCCCCGGCGCACCGGCGTGAAAGACATCGGGCTGGTCGGCGTCCCGTACTCGGGGAAGTCCACGCTGTTCACCGCGCTGACCCGCGTGGGCTCGGCGGGGGGGCGTTCGAACCAGGCCGTCGTGCCCGTGCCCGACCCGCGCCTCCAGGTCCTGAGCGATCTCGAACGCTCCCGCAAGGTCGTCGCGGCGCAGGTCCGGTTCGTTGACGTGCCGGGCGGAACGACCTCGCAGGGCCTCGCCGCGCTCCGCCAGACCGACGCGTTGTGCGCGGTGCTGCGGGCGTTCGGCCAGGACCCTTCACCGGCTAGCGAGCTTGCGGAGATCGAGGCCGAACTCCTGCTGGCCGACATGGCGGTGGTCGAGTCCGCGGTGGAGAACGCCGGCCGGCGGATGAAGGGCAAGGTGTCCAAGGCGCAGCAGGACGAACTCGCGGCCTTGGAGAAGGCCCAGGCGGCGCTGGGGGAGGAGCGGACGCTCCGCGACGCAGGGCTGGACGAGGACGAGACCAACGCGCTGAGGAGCCTCGCGCCGCTCACGCTGAAGCCGCTCGTGGTCGTGGCGAACCTCGAGGAGGGCGCGGCGATCCCGGACGGGCTGCCGGAGGAGACGGTCGGCGTATGGGGCGCCATCGAGGCCGAGACCGCCGGCATGGAGGAGGCGGAAGCTCGAACGCTCCTGGCGGAGTTCGGCGTCGAACTGCCGGGCCTGGACGCGGTGGTCGCCGCGTGCTACCGCGCGCTCGACCTCATCACCTTCCTCACCACCGGCGAGGACGAGACGCGGGCCTGGGAGGTTCGCCGTGGCGCCATGGCTCCGGAGGCGGCGGGCACCATCCACAGCGACCTGCAGCGTGGCTTCATCCGTGCCGAGGTCGTGAGCTACGACCATCTAGTTGGGGCTGGTGGCTGGGACGGTGCCAAAGCGAAAGTTTTGCTCAGGGTCGAGGGCAAGACGTACGAGGTGAAGGAAGGAGACATCCTCCACGTCCGCTTCGCCGTCTGACGAGTCAGTCCATGTTGAGGTAGTCGGTTGGTGACTCAAGCGCTGCGGCGCCCTGTTCGAGGCGTTCGCCAAGCTCCTCGCGCTGTTCGTCGGTGAGCTTGTCCTTGAGGACCGAGTAGACCGACCCCTCCTCGCGTTCGGCGTGATGGTCGAACAGGTCCATCAGGATCGTGACCTTGGCCCGGAACCGCTCCTCCTCCGGGTCGGCCTTCTCCAACTGCTTCAGCAAGGTTCGCAGTAGATCGTGCTCCTCCAAGCATTCGAAGACCGCTTCCTCGGCGCCGTTCTCGCGGACCACCGGGAACACCAGCTGCTCCTCGAGGTCCGCGTGGCGGGCCAGTTCGTTCACCGCCTCCTTCGCCAGCTTCTTGGTCTCGCGGACCTGGCGATCAGCGGGCCTCGAACGGAGCGGCTTGAGCAGGCCGGCGATCCGCTTGTGGTCTCGTTCGAGCAGCGTCACGGCGTTCATGGCACGACCTCCATTCAGGCGGTGAGGCGGGGGACGGGGGGCAGGTCGGCGCGGGCGGCCCGGATGCGAACGACGCGGTCCTGCAGCGCCTCGACCAGCGGCCACTCCACGAATCGAGCCTTGCGGTGGAGCCGGCGGAACAGCAGCTTGAGCGGCAGCGGTCCGCGGACGTCGCGCCGGTCGAACCCCAACCGGGCGCCGAACGCGCCACCGCCCACCACCAATCCCTGGACCCGGTAGCCGGGCCCGAACACACCCTGCACGGGCCCGTCGCGGACCAGCCGGACGTCCCGGATCTTGCCGACCGGCTCGCCCGCGACGTCCAGAACCTCGGCACCCAGCAGGTCGCTCAGCCGCATCGTTCGAGCCCCCTACTCGGACTCATGGTCGGCCCCCGGGATCTTGTCCACGACGTGCTGGCCGATCCACCGCTCGGACGCGAAGGTGTCGAGGTCGTGGCGCGACACGGCGAGCGTCAGGTGGTTGTCCATCCGGGACACCACGCCGAACGCCACCCGTCCGATCCCGGGCGACAGGCGCTTGTCCAACCTGGAGATCCACTTCTCGAACCGTCCATGCACCCGGCCGGCCAACGCTCCCGGGCCGGACAGCACGGCGGTGACCACGGGCGGTTCGGCCCCCGGTCCGGTCACGCCGGCCGGAAACGTCAGTTCGAGGTCGTCGACCTTGCCCGCCAGCATGCCATCCTTGTCCACGAGCTGGCGGTCGAGCAGGCTAAGGCCCGCGTCGATGACGAACGGCCCGGGTTCCACTTCCTTCACCACCTGATCACGCCCCCGCCTTCGTGATGATCATGAGCGGGATGGTGGCCACCGCCACGATGGTCAGCAGGATCAGATAGAAGAACGCGATGGCGTTGCCGAACTTCGAGTTCGTCTTGTCGCCCATGTAGTCGGGGTCGTTCGCCACGACCAGGATGGGGAAGTACGTGAGCGGCAGGGCGGCCGCCGCCAGCACGATCGAGTACTCGGTGACCTTGATGGGATCGATCGTGGTGAGCGCCAGCAGTACGGCCAGGAAGATCGTCAGCACCACCACCAAGTGGAAGCGGGGCGCCTCGGACGGCTTGGTCGACTTGCCCCACTGCCAGCCGAAGAACTGCGCGACCGTATAGCCGGCCGACAGCCCCGTTTCCAAAGCCGCGCCGAACACCGCCATGAAGATGCCGAACAGCAGCAGCACCAGACCCCACTTCCCCAGGGTGAGCGACACGGGCAGCCCGACCTGCGAAAGGTGGGCGACCGAGATGCCGCGCGGCGCCAGCACCAACGCCGCGCCGGCCATCAGTGCCAGCGACAGCAGGCCGCCCAGCGGGAACCCGATGTAGACGTTCGCCCGGTTCACCATGAGGTCCGAGCGGGTCCAGCGCTCCTCGACGGCGCCTGAGGAGAAGAAGAACACCTCGTACGGCGTCATGGCCGCGCCGAGCAGCCCGATGGCGAAGTAGAAATACGTCGGCCAGTCCTCCGTGGGTGGGGTGTGGACGGCCATCACCTCGTGGCCGAGGGTGTGCCACTGCCCGAGCTTCCACACCGCCACCACCAGCACCAGCATGGCCAGCCCGAGGACCCCGAACACGTTCTCGAGCGTGGAGAACTTCGTTCGCCAGATGACCAGCCAGACCGCGAAGCCGGCGAACGGGATCCACAGCAGGTAGTTGATGCCGGTGGCGATCTGCACGACCAACGCGATGCCGGCGATCTCGGCGGTCACCGTCAGGAGGTTGATGAAGAACGACGCGAACAGGTTGACCATCGCCCACCGCACCCCGAGCCGCTCGCGGATGACGTCGAACACCGGCCGTTTGGAGAGCGCCGCCACCCGCCCCGCCATCTCCGCGTACACCACGATGCCGATGACCCCGACCACCACCACCCACGCCAGCGACATCCGGAACCGGGCCCCGGTCTCCGAGTTCGCCACGAGGTCGCCGATGTCCACGAACCCGCCGATGGCGGTGAGGATCCCCAGGGCGATCTGGAGGACCTTCTTCATGCGTGGGCCTTGCCGAACGCGTCCAGCTTGTCGGCCAGCCCGCCCAGCGGCGCGACCAGCCGACCCAACTCGCTGATCTGGTTCCGGCGCGCCGCGATCCGCAGGTTCGCCAGCGCGGAGACGGCCTGCGACATCAGCGAGTCGAGCTCAGAACGGAGCTGGTCCGAACGGGCGTCGGGCGGCTGGATGGAGTCGAACGTCCGCTGGATCTCGCCGGCGCCCTTCTCGTCCTCGGTCAGGCCCACGGTCACGTCCGGCCCGAACGCCCTGCCCCGCACCGCGATCTCCACCGTGAGGTGGGCGGAGGCGACCGCGGAGAGCATGTCGTTCGCCGTGGCGCCGGCCTTGCCCTCGTACGACCCGAAGCTGCGGGCGGGACCGACACACGCGGCCAGAGGGATCAGCAGGACGACCGCCACCCACCGCATCGCCCGACCTGCTACCCGCGCGTTCGGGCGGACAAACCCCTCCAGAAGGGGGTCAGGCTCCTTCGGGATCCCGCAGCACGCTCATGGCGGGGCGGAGCAGGCTCAAGGGCTCACCCGCAGGGCGAGGACGGCGAGGTCGTCGCGCAACTCGTTCGGCTGGAAGCTCCGAACGGCCTCGTCGATACGCTGAACGATCCCCTCCGCCGTCTCGCCGGCCGACCCCTGCAGGACCTGCGACAGGCGTTCGTCGCCGAAGATGTCGCCGGGATCCTTGCCGTGCTCCTCCGTCACGCCGTCGGTGAACATGACGATCGTCTCGCCGGCCTCGAGGTCGACCTGGACGTCGTGCAGCTGGGGGTCGGGGAACACGCCGAGCAGCGTACCGGGACGCCCCGCGGTCTCCACGGAACCGTTCGCCCGAAGCACCAGGGGCAGGGGATGGCCGCCCGAACACACCGTCAGCCGGGCCCGCCCGGGGTCGGGCCACAGCCGCACGTAGCAGACAGTGAGGAATCGCCCCTCGGAGGTCTGGCGCAACAGGCCGTCGTTGAGGGTCGCCAGGATCCGGCTGGGCCGGCGTTCCTGCATGGCGGCGGCTCGAACGGTGTGACGGGCCACCCCCATCACCGCCGCCGCGCCGGCGCCCTTGCCGCACACGTCACCGATGACCGCGGCCCACGCCCCGTCCCCGGTGTCGAACACGTCGTAGAAGTCCCCGCCCACCTCGTTCCCCTCGCCGGCCGCCCGGTACCGCGCGGCCACCTCGATGCCGGGGATGTCGGGGAGGGCCGGAGGCAGCAGGCTCTGCTGGAGGGTCCGGGCGATGTAGCTGCGGTCCTGGAACAGCCGGGCGTTGTCGATGGCCATGGCGGCGCGGCGGGCCAGGTCGGTGGCGAGCGAGAGGTCCTCGGGACCGTACGTTCGGCCCGACTCCGCCCCGATGAACGAGATGGCGCCGATGTTGCGGCCCCGCGCCCGAAGCGGGACGGTCATGATCGATCTCAGCTGGAGCTCCTTGGCGATGCGGATCAGCCCGGGGTCCTGGGTGGTCTCCTCGATGAGCGAGTCGTGGATCTCGGGGATGAGTTCGGGTTGGCCGGTCCGGATCACGTTCGGCACGCCGTAGGGCGCGTCGGGGTCGGTGGGGTAGCGCTCGCGAAGCTCGAGGGCCATGTCCACCTTGGCCGGGTCGACGTGGGCGACGGCGAGCGAACGGATCGAACCGTCGTCCTCAACCATGTCCACGGTGCACCAGTCGGCCAGCCGGGGCACCGCCAGGCGAGCCACCCTTGCCAGCGTCTTGCGGTAGTCCAGGCTGCTGGACAGGACGTTGCTGGCCTCTGCCAGGAAGGCGAGGCGTTCGCCGGCGTCCTCGGCCCGAGCTCTGGCCCGGGCCTCCGCCTCGTACAGACGTGCGTTGTCCACGGCCAGCGCGGCCCGGCGAGCCAGGTCCTCGGCCAGTTCCACCTCGGCCTGTCCGAACCGCCGTTCGGGATCGGTCGAGACCAGGGTGATGGTGCCGAGCGTTCGGCCTCTTGCCGTCAGCGCCACGCACATGTAGGACTGGAACCCGAGTTCCTTGACCAGGCGGTAGTGCTCCTCGTCCCGGGTGGTCCGGCGGAGGAACTCATCGGGCATGTCGGGAGCGAACTCCGACCGGCCCGTCTTCATCACGTGCACGGCGGGGTGCGGCCCGTCGGGGTCGGGCGCGAACCGGCCCCGGAGCTCCCGCATCTTGGGCTCCTGGGCCGGGTCGCGGTGCTGGGCGGCCATCCGTCGGACCTTGCCCTGTTCGTCGATCACGTCGATCAGGCACAGGTCGGCCAGCGCACCCACGGCCAGCCGGGCCGCCTGGCGCAGCGCCTGCGGAAAGTCCAGGGAGAACGACAGCAGCGTGCTCCCATCCAGCAGGAATTGGAGGCGGCGCTGGGTCGCCTCCAATTCCGCCCGTGCGGCGCGTTCGGCCTCATAGAGCCGAACGTGGTCGATGGCGAGCGCGGCCCGGTCGGCCACCGCCTTCAGCACCTGGACCTCGTGACGGCTGAAGGCGTGGGGGTTCCTGGTGCCCACGTGCACCACGCCGATGACCCGGTTCTCCACGAACAGCGGCACGCCGAGCAGCGAACGGATGTTCTTCCGGAGGAAGTCGCTGTGCACCTCGACCTGGGTCAGATCGTCCACGACCAAGGGCGCCCCCCCCTGCGCGATCCGCCCGGCCAGGCCCTCCCCTCGCGGGATCCGGAGCGCCTCGACCTCCTCGCCCTCCCGCCCCAGCGTGGCGCGAACCACCAGATGGGTCTGTTCGTCGTTGAACAGCAGCAGCGTGGCGGTGTCGACGTTCAGCGTGTCTCGGATCCTGGTGAGCAGCGCGAGCACCAGGTCGTCCACGGCCACGTGGGCCAGCGCGATCTCGATGACCTCCTGCAGGATCTGCAGCTCGCTGTTGGCCTCCTCCGCCCGTGTCCTGGCCTCGCGTTCGCGGGCCAACAGCTCCGACCGGTCCTGTTCGGCCTGGCGGCGTTCGGTGATGCCGACCGAGACGCCGATGACGCCGATGGGCGAGCCGTCCGCGTCCAGCAGCGGCGAGTTGGTGACGAACGCCACCACTCGAGCGCCGTCCTTGCGCCGAACGGGAAACTCGCCGCCCCAGGTCTCACCGAGACGGACGCCCCCCAAGATGTCCTCGGCCCGGTCCCGGTCGTTGTCGTCGACCAGGACGTCCATGATCTGCCGGCCCATGGCCTCCTCCGCCGGCCAGCCGTACAGGAGTGCGGCCTGACGGTTCCACCCGATGATGGTGCCGGCGAGGTCGGTGACGATCACCGCCACCGCCATCTGCTCGATCACGGCCGCGTCGGAGCCAGCCGGACGATCCGGTGGCGTGGCGCTGACGGACGAGGAGGAGGAACGGCCTACCGCGGGCTCAGCCCCCCCGGATCGTGGTGGCACGATGCGATTATGGATGGAAGTGCCATCCTCACGCTATCGGCGCCCGCGTCATTCGTTCTGGAGTCTCACGTGAAAGGGAACGCAGTGTCGGAACGTCACGGTTCCGCCGACGCGCTCAAGAACCGCGCGTTCTGGGACGGCCACAGCGACGACTACCAGGCCGCCCACGGTTCGCAGCTGAACCAGCCGGCCCCGACCTGGGGCGTGTGGGCCGTGCCGGAGGACGAACTGCGCGTGCTGGGAGACGTGGCGGGCCTCGACGTCCTGGAGCTGGGCTGCGGGGGCGGGCAGTGGTCGATCCGCCTGGCCGCACGGGGGGCTCGGAGCGTGGGGCTCGACGTCTCCCAGCGGCAGCTGTGGCATGCCCGAAGGCTGAGCCGAGAGGAGGGCGTCAGGGTGCCGCTGGTGCAGGCCGACGGCGGCGCGGTGCCGTTCGCCGACGGGTCGTTCGACATCGTGTTCTGCGACCACGGCGCCATGACCTACGCCGATCCCCGGCGGACCGTGCCGGAGGCGGCCAGACTGCTCAGGCCCGGGGGGTTGTTCGCGTTCAACATGGCGAGCCCGCTCGCGGACACGTGCTGGAACGACGAGGCCGAACAGGTCGACGAGCACCTCCACCTCAACTACTTCGAGGGCCTCGATCGGTACGAGGACGACCGACTCGTAGCGTTCCAGCTTCCCTACGGTGGGTGGATCCGGCTGTTCGGGGCGAACGGCCTGCAGATCGAGGACCTCATCGAGCTGCGTCCGCCCTCCGCCGCGCCCACCACCTATGGAGATTTCGTTCGGCTCAGCTGGGCCCTGAAGTGGCCGGCGGAGAACATCTGGAAGGCCCGCAAGCTGCGGGGATAGCCCTCCCTTCCCCCTAAGATGCTCCGCATGCGGACGGATGACGAGATCGAGGCATTGCGCCAGGGGTGCACCCGGTCCCTCCAAGGCGCCGGCGTTCGTCGCCCGGCCGAACAGCTCGCCGCCATCCCGCGGGACACCGCCCCAGATTGCTACGGCCAGGGAGGTGCCGTGGCGGAGTTGGAAGCCGAGACGGCGTCGCTGCTGGGCAAGCCCGCCGCGGTGTTCCTTCCCAGCGGCACCATGGCCCAGCAGATCACGCTGCGCGTCCACGCCGATCGCCTGGGCCGGCGAACCGTGCTGTTCCATCCGATGTGTCACCTCGAACAGCACGAGGGACGTGGATTCGAACGCCTCCACGATCTGCTCGGCCGTCCCGTGGGCGACGCCCGGCGGCTGCTCACGCTGGAAGATCTGGAGGCCGTCGGCGAGCAGCCGGCGACGCTGGTGCTGGAGCTTCCCCAGCGTGACCTGGGCGGGCAGCTTCCCGGGTGGGACGACCTCCAGGCGCAGGTGGCGTGGGCACGCGAACGGGGTGCGGCGGTCCACCTGGACGGCGCGCGGCTGTGGGAATGCGGGCCCGCGTACGAGCGGAGCGTGGCGGACATCGCGGCGCTGTTCGACACGGTCTACGTGTCGTTCTACAAGAAGCTCGGCGGGCTGTCGGGGTGCTGTGTGGCCGGGCCGGCGGAGGTGATGGCGGAGGTTCGTGAGTGGCGAGCGCGTCACGGCGGGACGCTGTTCGCGCTCTGGCCCTACGCGGCGTCGGATCTGGCGGCGCTGCGCCTGCGGCTTCCCCGGATGCAGGAATACCACGACCACGCGCTGGCGATCGGAGCCGCTCTCCGTGGCTTGCGCGGCGTGGAGGTCGTCCCCGATCCCCCGCAGGTTTCGATGATGCACCTGCTGCTCCAGGTCGAACCCGAGGCGTTCCAGGGGGCCGCGTTCGAGCTGGCAGAACGCGACGGGATCTGGACGTGGCCGGGGACGATGCGGAGCGACTCGCCGCACGTCCAGCGGGTGGAGCTGGATGTGGGAGGCGCCACGCTCGGATTCAGCCCTGAGGAGGTCCGGCAGGTGTTCGAACGACTGGTGGGGGGAGGCTGACTGGTGGGGGGAGGTTGACGTGGCGGGACTTCGGATGATCGGCGCCGGGCTTCCTCGGACGGGAACGCGTTCGCTGCAGACCGCACTGCAGCAGATCCTGGGCGGCGACTGCTACCACATGACGGTGGTATTCGAACACCTCGACGACGTGCCCGTGTGGCGGCGGGCCTTGGCGGGGGAGGCGCCCGACTGGGACGCGTTCCTCGCCAACTACGTGGCGGCGGTGGACTGGCCGGCCTCCTCCCAGTGGCGCGAGCTCGGCGAGGCCTACCCGGACGCGGTGGTGGTGCTGTCCACGCGGAGCGACCCCCGGACGTGGTGGAGCAGCGTCGAGTCCACGATCCTGTCCCATCTCCTCGGCGAGCCCTCGCCGGAGCTGGCCGAGTGGTGGGAGATGGGAAAAGACCTGCAGGCCCGCATGGGGTGCGACTGGCACGATCCGCAGGCGGCGATGGCTGCCTACGAACGCCACAACGCCGAGGTCCGTTCGACCGTCCCTGCGTCGCGGCTGCTGGACTGGCAAGCCCGCGACGGGTGGGAGCCGATCTGTCGCGCGCTGGGTGTTGCGGTGCCCGACGAACCCTTCCCCCACGTCAACACGCGCGAGGAGTGGGCGCAGCGCCGGGCGGAGGAGCAGGACCAGGCCGAGTGAGGATCAGCCGGTTCGCTCCAGGACGACCACCGGGATCTGGCGCGACACCTTCGTCTCGTAGTCGGCGAACGCCGAGATGTTCAGCTTCTGTTTGTCCCAGATCCGTTCGCGTTCGTCGCCCTCCGCCACCCGGGCCGTGACGTCGAACGTCTCGGTGCCGATCTCGACCGTCGCCGTCGGGTTCGCCCGGAGGTTGTGGTACCAGTCGGGGTTGGTCGGCGCGCCGCCTTTCGATGCGAAGACCGCCACGGCGCCGTCACCGAGCGCCTGGTAGGCCAGCGGGTTCACCCGCTCGGTGCTGCTCTTCGCGCCGGTGTGGTGGAGCAGCAGCATGGGGTGCCCTTCGAACGGCCCCCCGACGCGGCCTTCGTTCGCGCGGAACTCCTCGATGATGTTCGTGTTCCAGTCGGCCATCGGGCCGTCCTTTCTCCGGGTGATGTTCCCAGGTCCGCCCGGCGAGGTGTCGCTTGCCGCTCGCTCAGGATGGGCCGGGCCTGCGCGCCCGGGGACGAAGCGGTGCGGGGAGGCCGCCGAAGGCCGCGGCGAGCGCGGCGATGACCAGGGTCGTGGCCACCCGGAACGCGCCCCCGCCGATGAAGGTGTTCGCCGGGACGAAGAGCGAGAGCAGCATCAGCAGGCCCGCGAGCCCGGTCAGGATCGCCAGCGTGATCCGCAGGCCCGACCTTGCCCTGATCACGGAGAGCGCGAGGCCGATCGTGAGGAAGACCGAGCCCTCCACGACCGAGTTCGGGCGGGGGGTATCCGGTGCCAGGGCGTACGCCAGCAGGGCCGCACCGAACGCCAGGAAGGCGAACGTGACCGCGAACAGCCGTACGCTCTTGTCGCTGATCCCCCCGACCAGCGGCGAGTAGGCCGGCCACTGGTGGCGGAGGGGTCGCTTCTTCCCCCCACCGCCGGTTGTCCTGGACTCCGACGCATGACGCTGGGCGGCTCGCAGGCCCACCGCCGTAGCCGCGTTCATAGTCTTCCGGTACAGGGCTGAGGAGGATTCCTCGGCGAACCGCTCCCGGCCGACGTGACATTCACCGAGCAGGCGGGCCGCGGCCTCGGGCCCGAGGGGGACGTTCTCGTCCACGTCGCCTCCCGTTCGGCCGCCCGTCTGCTGGGCGTCCCGGACCGCATCGGCGAACGCCGCGGCCTCCGGACGGGCGGCCGCGCCCTGGCCGACGTCGTAGCGGACGGCGGTGGCCACATACGGCAGCTCCTCCTGCAGGATGCCCAGCTGGATGCGGCGGGTCAGCGCGGCCTGGCAGGCGGGCAGGGAGACGGGCAGTGGCAACGCGGGATCTCCCAGGAAGGCCAGCTCGTGCAGGGCGGCGTCATCCTCCCAACCGGACCGGAGAACCGCTGCGGCGGCGGGATCCTCGGGCGGGAGGCACGCGCTGCGAAGCCTTTCCACGAACTCCGCGGCGAACGACGGCTCGATGGCGGCCAGGCCGCGGAGCCGGCCGGGGTTCAGCACGATCCGGACCACGCTGTCGACGGCGTCCATGCGTCCCCACAGCCAGTCGTTCGCTCGCCACGAGCGTTTGTAGAACGCCCCGAAGTGCCCGAGCTGGAGGCCGGCGAGCTTCTCGCTGCCCGAACGGCGATCGTCGAACCCGTTCGGCGCGTCCGCGCTGATCTGGAGGAGCTCGACGATCTGCTCGACCACGGGCTCGCCGCCCGCGAGCGCCGCCTGCACCACGACCACGGCCAGGAGGTGGCGGAGCGAACCGTCACCAAGCCGGCCGAGCATCGCGGCAAGCGTTGCCGCGGCCGCGTCATCGGCCGTTCGTCCTCCCAGCCGGCCGGCCGAGATCTGCCGGAGCGGTTGCGCCGCCGCCGTCAGAACCCCGGCCAGCGACGAGGCCAGTCGGGCGAGCTGCTCGGCGTTCGTGTGGGCGGGAGATGCCGCGAGCGAGGTCTCGGACCACCTGACTAGGGCTTCGTCGACCTCGGGGCCTTTCGGCGCTTCGTCGAGAGCTTTGTTGAGCGAGACCGCTCCTTCCAGCCGCCAGTAGCGCAGTTCGGCGCGAAGGAGGCGGCGGAGCGAACGCTGCACTTCCTGGACGCGGCCCAGGCTCGAAAGAAGTTCGGTTCGAGCTGCCTTCCGACCACCGCGCGGAGCGAGTTCCAGGCCCAGAACGAGAAGGTCGGTCGTCGTGGCCGCTGCGCTCTCCACGCCGGCGATGTCCCACCACCAGCGGGCGACGGTCGCGTCCGAGGGGAACGCGGCGGGCAGCATGCGCTCCAGCGACGTTCGGAGCGCCTCTCGGATCCGCTGGCGATCCCACGTTCGATGCCCGTCGGCGGGGTCTTGCTGCGACGCGGCTCGGGGGTGATGGAGCCCGCGAGCCACCTGGTCCAGGACGAGCCGGGTGCTGTACTCCCGCCGGGCACCGAGGTAGGCGCCGAACAGTTGGGCGGCCAGGTCCACCGGATCCACCGGCTGAGCGCGGGCCGTGGCGCCGGGTGAGGTCAGCGCCTCGTCCGGGTCGAGCTCGAACTGGGGATCGGTTCCTAGAAGGCTCCACCGGAGCCGTCGCTGCGCGCGAACCTGCCGGTTGTGCGTTCGGATCGACTCCAGGTCCTCGGCCACGGACTCCACCCGGGGGATCTGCATGCTGTCGCTGACGACCTTGGCCATGCGCGGCACCACGCCGGGTGGATCGAGCCGGTGGGCAACCGGCAGGTTGGAGTCGGGCACGACGTAGACCAGAACCCGCCGCCCCTGCCCTTCGTTCTGGCGGGTGAAGATGGCCCGCAGGACCGGTCGGATGGGCTTGTTCATGAGCACGCCGCCGTCGATCAAGAAGCCGCTCGAGGCGAAGTCGGCATGGTCGGACATGTCGGGAACGGGGGTGGCACCGCTGAGGGCGGTCCCCGCCGGAACGTTCCCCGGCCCGGTCGGGTTCGTCCCGATCGCGGCGAACGCGGGTTCGAACGCTCCGGGGAAGGAGGCCGTGGCTCGGGCTGCGAGCGCCAAACGGTCCACGGCTCCTTCGGAGGAGAAGTCGTCGCGGTCCGACTCGTTCCCCCGCCGGAACGTGAAGGTGGCCCGGTGGGTCATGTCCTGGATCCGGCCGCCGAAGTCATCCTGGAAGGAGCGGCGCTCCCCGCGCAGCAGGGTCGCGGTGAGCACGAGGTGCAAAGGGATGTCGGAGGTATCGGTGGGGGCGCCGTCCGCCAGGTCGGTGAAGATCTTGCGGAGCGACGGCAGGAAGTAGCCGTCGCCCTGGAGGAGCGAGGGCGGCGTCTCCTCGTCAGGAGAGCGGATGAGGTCCGCCAGAGCCCCGAGCTCCAACCAGGCCGAACGCATCCTCGACATGTCCGTCCCGTGGGCCAGGGCCGTGGCCAGGAAGGCGCCGTTCACCCCCCCGGCGCTGGTCCCGCCGATCACGTCGACCCGAACGGACGACCGGGTGAGATCCAGGAGATCCGCGTAGGGGCCGTCCGCGTGGACGAGGCGAGCGATCTCGGTGGCCACGCCACCCATCCACACGGCGAGGCTGACGCCGCCGGTCATCACCAGCGCCAGACGGATCTCCTGCCGTTCACCCTCGGGCACTCCGGCTGGCTCCACCTCCGCATTCTCCGCGCCCGTCGTGGGCTGAGGCAAGTCCGCGAACGGACTACTGGGGTGAGGCCTGACACTTCGCGCACAAGCCGGAGATGGCGAAGTGGGTGAAGTCCGGCGCGAACCTGTTGTGTCGCCTGATCACCTCATCGAGCTGCTGGGCCTCGATGAGCGAGAGCGCATCCTCAGCCCCACAGTTCGAACAGGTCAGGTGGACATGCTCACTCTCCGAGCTTCGGTGGTACTCGGGTCCTGACTCCAGGTGTGCATGCGAGAGCACGCCGACGGTCTCGAGCAGGTCGAGCGTTCGGTAGATGGTGGAGGGGTCCACGCCCGGCACGCGCTCCTTGACCCGCTGGATGACATCGGACGGCGTGATGTGCCCGTCCGCGGCCATGATCTCCGCGACGATCGCCCGTCGCTGGGGGGTCATCCGCAGGCCTCGCGACCTGAGCAGGTCCAGGACCGGTTGCACCTCCAGGGTCATGCGGAAAGTGTAGCGACCCTTGCAGGTGCATCCCGCCGCGATACCGTCAAGCCAGTCGATGGGGGCTGGCATCCTTTTTCTCGGGTTCGGCGTTCGGCCTCGAACGGTGGTGGCCGCAGGGTCGAGGCGGGGCCGACGCTGGGCGTAGGGTGGTGTCTGGCTTCCCGGAAGGAGGGTGCGAGATGGCGCATCGACTTTGTTAGCCTGACCACTTTTCTCCGGGCGGTCGTCGTTCTCAACGCCCGGCGGCCGCGGTGAGGTCCGGCGTGCAGGACACGAGCCCACGAGGGATGCTGGACGTTCGATGAACCGACGGACGGCCGGGCGGCTGGCGTGGAGCGTGGCGTTCGCGTGCTTCGCCATGGCCGCGGCGAGCGTGGTGTTGCTGCTGCTGAACGGTGGGGCCATCCATTCCGCCACAACGGGCGACGTCTCCGAGCTCATCCCCGCCCTTGCGTTCGGCGGGCTGGGAGCGCTCATCGCATCGCGCCGGCCGACGAACGCCATCGGGTGGATGCTGCTCGCGGGCGGGACCATCCTGGGGATCTCCGCGCTGGCCGACCACATCGCGATCCGTGCGCTGCTCGCCGGTGTGTCCCCGAAGGGGTGGCCTGTGTGGCCGACTTGGGTGCACAACTGGGTCGGGAACCTGGCCTTGGGCGTGTTGATCCTGGTGTTCCTGCTGTTCCCCGACGGGAAGCCCCTCAGCAGGCGGTGGCGGTGGGTCGTGCGGGTCACGGTCGTCATCTCGATCGGGTACGCGGTCGGCACCGCTCTCGATCCCATGCCGGTGCAGCTCTCGCCGCACCTGCCACGCCTGGGGAATCCGCTCGGCGTCCCGGCGATGACCGGATTCTCGAACTCGCTCGCGTTCCTCGGGACCTTCCTCCTCCTCATCCTCGCGGGGGTGGGGCTGCTCCTGCGCCTGCGCCGGTCCGGTGGAGAGGAGCGCCAGCAGCTCAAGTGGTTCGCCTACGCCACCGGCGTCTCGGTCGGCGCCCTCGTCGTCGGGGTCCTCCTGGGCTTCACGCCGCAGACTCGGGCGCTCAGTGATGCGGCCTTCAATGGCGCTTTCACCTTCGGGTTCAGCATCGCCGTCCCGGGGGCGGCTGCCCTGGCGATCCTGCGCTACGGCCTCTACGAGATCGACGTCGTCATCAACAAGACCCTGGTCTACTTCTCCCTCGCCGCGGTCATCACCGCGATCTACGTGGGGATCGTGGTGGGGATCGGGGCGGTGATCAACGCCAGGGGCAATGTGGGCCTGTCGATCCTGGCCACGGCGATCGTGGCCGTCGCGTTCCAGCCGATCCGCGACCGCAGCCGAAGGTTCGCCAACCGCATCGTCTACGGCAAGCGCGCGACGCCCTACGAGGTCCTGTCCGAGTTCGCGGAGCGGATGGCCGGCGCTCTCTCCGTGGAGGATGTCCTCCCGCGCACCGCGCGGATGCTTGCCGAAGGGACCGGAGCGGCTCGAGCGAACGTCTGGCTCCGCGTCGGGCCGGAGCTCCGCGACGCCGGCTCGTGGCCCCTGGCCTCGCAGGTCGAACGGATCCCGCTCGCCGAGGGCGACGCCGTCGAGGTCCCCGGCGCCACCCGCGTGGTCCCGGTGCGACACCAGGGCGAGCTCCTCGGAGCGCTCTCGGTGCACAAGGCGACCGGCGATCCGGTCTCTCCGACGGAGGACAAGCTGCTGGCGGACGTGGCCTCACAGGCCGGCCTGGTCCTTCGCAACGTTCGGCTGATCGAGGAGCTTCGGGCCTCCCGCCAGCGCCTCGTGGCCGCGCAGGACGCCGAACGCCGCAGGCTCGAGCGCAACATCCATGACGGCGCCCAGCAGCAACTGGTGGCGTTGGCCGTCAAGCTGAACATCGCCGAACAGCTGGTCGGTCGCGACGAGGCACGAGAGCGATCGCTGATCGGACAAATGAAAGCGGAGACCACCGAAGCGCTCGAGACGATCCGAGACCTGGCCCGCGGCATCTATCCGCCCTTGCTCGCCGACCAGGGTCTGACCGTTGCCCTGCAGGCGCAGGCCCGCAAGTCCCCGCTGCCGGTGACCGTGGAGGCGGACGGGAGCGCCCGCTACACGGAGGACGCGGAGGCGGCCGTGTACTTCAGCGTCCTGGAGGGCCTGCAGAACGTGGCGAAGTACGCCGAAGCGTCCGGCGCGGTGGTTCGCCTGTCTCAAACCGACGGTTCGCTGACGTTCGAGGTGGCCGACGACGGCCGGGGGTTCGACGCCGAACGCTCGACGTACGGAACGGGGCTGCAGGGGATCGCCGACCGTCTCGCCGCGCTGGACGGGACCATGGAGGTTCGCTCGACGGTGGGTGCCGGAACCACGCTCCGCGGAACGGTGCCGGTTCATTCCTCCGACGCCCCAGCGGGTGGAGCGGGGTTGGGGTCCGGGGGGCCATGAACGACGTGTCGGCAGCAAGGGACGATCGCATCCTCCCGGCGACCCGCGCGGTCGCGGGGCTGGTCGTCCCATTCCTGATCGCGGCGTTCGGGATCCTCTACCTCTGGCCGGGCCGCACGGCCGCGCTCTTCGCCTGGACCATCCACCCGAACATGACGCCGATGCTCATGGGTGCCGGCTACGTCGCGGGCGCCTACTTCTTCGTTCGCGTGGTGGCCGGCCGGCGGTGGCACGTGGTGGGGCTGGGCCTCCTGCCGACGTCGGCGTTCGCTGCGATCCAGGGCATCGCCACCATCGTCCACTGGGACCGCTTCAACCACCACCACGTCTCGTTCTACGCGTGGGTGCTGCTCTACGCGACGACGCCGCTGCTGGTGCCGTACCTGTTCATCCGGAACCGGCGAACGGACCCGAAGGTTCTCGAACCCGGCGACGTGCGGGTCCCGGGACCGGCGCGGGCCAGCCTGGCCGTGGCCGGCGCGGTGTTCCTGGTCATGGCGATCGTCATGCTCGTGGCGTCCTCGGTCGCCATACGTGAGTGGCCCTGGACCCTCACGCCGCTCACGGCGCGCGTCACCGCAGGTTTCGTGTCGTTGACCGGTGTCGCCTGGGGGGTGGCAGCGTTCGAGTTCCGGTGGAGCGCGCTCCGCATCCCTATCGAGGCGGTGATGCTCGGGATGATCCTGATCCTCGCCGCGGTCCCTCGTGGCTGGCACGACTTCGACACCTCCCGGCTGAGCACGCCCTTGTGGCTGGGCGGGCTGATCGTCGCGGTGCTGGCTCAGGCGTGGCTGTACACCGTCATGGAATCCTCGCGGCGGCGGGCGCCCCGGGAGGTGCTCGTCACGGCCGAGGCTCGATGACGCTGCCGCCGGGCCCCACCACCCGGATGCCGGGGGGGCTCGCGTTCGCCGTGAACCGCGACCTGCTCGGCACGTTCCAGGGGATCGCCCGCACCTACGGTGACGTGTCGATGTTCAAGGTGGGCAAGTTCCGCGTGGCGCTGCTGGTGCATCCCGACGACGTTGGACGCGTGCTTGTCTCGCACCAGCACGACTTCGTGAAGGGAGAGACGCTCGCCTACCTCCGCCGGATCATCGGCAACGGCCTGCTCACCAGCGAGGGTGACTTCCACCTCCGGCAGCGACGCCTGATCCAGCCGATATTCCACCACAGCCGGCTGGGAACCTACGGCCAACTCATGGTGGAGCGAGCCGAACGTACCGCCGCCCGCTGGCGCCCCGGCGAACGCGTCGACGCCTCGGCGGAGATGGTCCGCGCGATGCTGGGGAACGCAGCGAAGGCGCTTCTCGACACCGAGGTGGAGGACGAGTCCTCCGGGGTCGGCCGCTGGGTCAACCAGGTTCTCACGATGGCCAACCGGGCCATCAACCCGCTGGCCCCCGTGCTGGACGCGCTGCCCCTGCCGAGCAACTTCCGGTTCCGAACGGCGAAGCGACACCTGGACGAACTGGTGTTCGCCATCATCGGCGAGCATCGTTCGACGCAAGCGGAGACGAACGACCTGCTGGCGAGGCTCATGGCTGCCCGGGACGACGGGGACCACGGGCAGGGTATGACGGACGCGCAGATCCGCGACGAGGTCATGACGCTGTTCCTGGCCGGGTACGAGACCGTCGCGTCGGCCCTGACGTGGACTTGGTTCCTGCTGGCCCAGAACCCCTCGGTGGAAGCCCGCCTCCACGCCGAGCTCGACGAGGTGTTGGGCGAACGCGCCCCGACGGTCGAGGACCTCCCGGATCTCGTCTACACGCGACAGGTTGCGTCGGAGTCCCTGCGGCTCTGTCCGCCGGTTCCGGCGCTCAACCGGCAAGCGGTGGTCGATGTCGAAGCGGGGGGCTATGAGATCCCCACGGGCACGATCGTCGTCCTCAGCCCCTACGTGACCCAGCGGGACGCCAGATTCTTCCACGACCCAACCCGATTCGATCCCGACCGATGGAAGGACGAGTGGTCGCCGACGCCCCGCCTCGCGTTCTTCCCGTTCGGAGGCGGGGCAAGGATGTGCGTCGGCGAATCGTTCGCCTGGATGGAGCTCATCCTCGTCCTCGCCACCCTGGCGTCGCGGTGGCGTCTCGTCCTCGAGCCCGGGACTCGGGTCGAACCACGGGTGCGGGTGACGCTTCGCCCGAAAGGTGGCCTCCCGATGAGGGTCCTGAAGCGCTGAAGGCCCAAGGTCATGCTCGCTGACCGCGGGTGGCGGCCGATGCCTCATCTTCCCGGCTCGTGCAGACCGAACACCAGATCGAGATCACCCGGGAGCCAGGTTCCCTCGGATTGCGAGCGACGCCCGATCCGGCGGCTCCGCTCGAGCACGGATCTTCCCAGCGCGAGCTGCGACGATTCCCATGCCGCGAGCGCCGGACGGATGTCGCCCCTCGTCCTCTCGAGCTGCTCGGCAAGCACCCAGGCGTCCGCGGCCGCCTTCGCCGTGCCGGCGGCGGCATGCGGCCGAAGCGAGAAAGCCGCGTCGCCGATGAGGCACGTTCGTCCGAACGCCATCCGCGGCACCTCGAGATCGAAGATCGCCTGCACGAACGGCTGGGTGGTGCGCTGCACAACCTCTGCGAGCTGCGGTGCGAGATGCCGGCCGGCGAGCGCGCCGAGCTCCGCGACGTGAGCGTCGCTGACCTCTCCGGGCGGAACCGTGGTCTCTCGCCGCGTCCCGCGACGATCCGTCATGACACCGTCGAACGCCGGGCCCTCGGCGTAGTTCCGGTACAGAACGAAGTTCAGGAGCCGTTCTCCTGCGGCCACCGACCCCTCGAGGCTGGGGATCGGATACACGAGGATGTGGCTACGGGGGAGCACCTGGTAGGTGATGGCGTCGGCGAGCCGTGCCTGCGTGGCTGGGGAGAGCTCCGCCTCGGCTACCGTGCCACGCCAGGCCACGTATCCGGCATAGACCGGCCGCACGTCCGGCAGCAAGATCCTGCGTGCCGTCGAGCCGATGCCGTCGGCGCAGACGAGGAGGCCGCACCGCGTGCGCCCCCCGCCCGCCAGAGTGAGCTGGATCCCTCGACCCACCTCCCGGAAGGCCACAGCCTCGCGCCCGAGGTGATAGCGGTGCGGGTCGAAGCATCCCAGGAGCGCCCCGTAGATCGTGTGCCACGCCGAGTACCGGTACGGCCGGGGTTCCTCGTACGCGGTCGTCCCGTCGGCGGCGAGGTAGCGGAGCCAGCCCGTCGAGGTGGTCACGGCCGCGATCTCGACGCCGCCCCGCTCACGCAGGTACCGGCTGGTGGCGTCGAGGACCACGATGCCCGCCCCGCGACTCTGCAGCTCCACCGTCGATCGTTCGAAGACCTCGACCTCGCAACCCAGGTCGCGCAGCAGGAGCGCGGCGGTCAGCCCTCCCAGCGAGCCCCCAATGACGGCGACCCGAGGCCACGCCGTCACGGCGATCCCCGGCGCGGGGCCCCTACGGCCGGCCGTAGGTGGCGACGCTGTCCACGTTGCAGATGAAGAGCACGCGCCGCTCGTCCATCGCGGGGTCACGAAGGCCGTACGGCGGCTCGTTCCCCGAATATTTCGTCCAGGCCCGGTCGATCGTCTCCGTCGCCAGATGACCTTCATCCGGATCGTCCTCGAGGATCTCTCGCTCGACGGTGGCCTTGATGCTCACCCAGTGATACGAGTTCTCCGGGTTCACCAGAAGGAACGTGAGCCTCGGGTTGGCCCGAACCCACCGGACCTTCGTGCGGTGTGTGGCGGTGTTCAGCAGCACCTTGTCACCCTCGTACCCGAACCACATCGGGGTGAGGTTGGGGCGTCCGTCCCCACCGAGGACGGCGACGACGGCCGGGATCGGCTTGTGCATGAGCTCGACGTAGTGCGGTTCCAGGTCCTCGAGGCTGGACAGCTCTTCCCTTGCTCCCACCGAGAACTGCCCCGGCTGCAGTCCGTCGGCCAGATCGAGGATCCGGGTTCGAACGAAGCTCATCAGACTTTCTCCTTCCGCTCAGATGTTCATTCGACGTGCGGCTCCAGCACTTCGGACGTCCCGTCCTGATCGAGCAACTCGACCGTGACGAAACGCAGCACCGAGGGACCGACGTTCTCCAGATCGTGGATCATCGGCCGGCCGGGCGTGTGGTCGAAATAGCGCGTATCGCCCGGTTCGTACCGCCACCTCCGGACCGTCCCGTCTCCCGTCCGCTGGCGGGCGACGCCCCCGTCCGCTACCGTCCAGAAATAGGGCCGTCGGTGCGCGTGGAACGGCGCCCGCTCGCCGGGCTCGAGCCGGACCTCCCACACCCGTACGCGATCGTTCTCGAACAGCAGCGTCGTCCCCACCCGCTCGTTGTGCGCGGCGATCGCCAGCTCGGCGTCGAACTCCGAACGGTCGAACCCCTCGTCACCCGCGATCTCCCTCATGTCATTCAAGCTCCGTGCAAGGCCTGGGAACGGTCGACGGTGAGCTCGCGCCGGACCTTGTCCAGATCCTGCTGATACTTGAGCAGCACCGGCAGCGTGTCGTTCGTCACCCTGGCGTCGATCTGCTCGATCCCCAGCAGCAGCAGCGTCCGCGCCCAGTCGAGCGTCTCCGAGACCGAAGGTGACTTCTTGAGGTCGAAGCCCCGGATGGTGCGGACCAGGCGAGCGATCTGCTCCGCGAACGCCGCGTCGATCTCGGGGACCCGGGCGCGGATGATCTCCCGCTCTCGTTCGATCGACGGATAGTCCATCGGAAGGAACAGGCATCGGCGCTTCAACGCCTCCGACAGCTCTCGCGTGTTGTTCGACGTGAGGACGACGAGCGGCGCGTTCGAAGCCACGATCGTCCCCAGCTCGGGGATCGAGACCTGCCAATCGGACAGCACCTCGAGCAGCAACGCCTCCGTCTCCACCTCGAGCCGGTCGACCTCGTCGATCAGCAACACGACGGGAGAGGGAGAGCGGATGGCGGTGAGGAGCGGCCTTGGCAGCAAGAAGTCCTCGGTGAAGATGTCCTGTTCGATGCCCTCCCAGCCGCGTTCGCCGGCGTCGGCCTGGATCCGCAGGAGCTGCTTCTTGTAGTTCCACTCGTAGAGTGCCTTCGCCTCGTCCAGGCCCTCGTAGCACTGGAGGCGGATGAGCGGCTGGCCGGTGGCTGCGGCGACGGCCTTCGCCAGCTCGGTCTTGCCAACCCCCGCCGGCCCCTCGCACAACACCGGCTTGCCCAGCCGGTCGGCCAGGAAGATTGTCACGGCAAGCGGCTCGTCGGCCAGGTAGTTCACCGTGCCCAGCCGGGATGTCACGTCTTCCGGCGACTCGAACCGCCAAGCTCCCTGTTCGTCCCCGTGCTGCATCGGCTCACCCCCTCGTGTCAGGCCGGGGAACGCGGGTTCGCCCGGTCACCGAGGCGAGGATACGGGGTCCCCACCCCGGACCAGGGCAGGTCGGCGGCCGTGGAACGCCTCTTCGAGCAGCCCGCGGACCTCGTCGAACCCGGCGGGCCGGGGGGTC
>DAIMKN010000002.1:5389-13720 GCA_036721725.1 Actinomycetota bacterium | reverse complement strand
CCACATGGGCGTCTCAACCGTGAGACGGGCCGCTTCGTCGAGGCCCGCCTCGGACATGCCGAGCCTCTCGAGGCTCGAGGGCGCGCCGATCGAGATCGCGAGGTCGAACAGGCCGGTGGGGGCGTCCTCCACCTCCATCGCCAGCGCCACGCGCGCCAGCGCCTCCGGGACGGCCGCCTGGTTGAACCGCGCGGCGTGCGGCAGGATCACCGAGTTCACCTCGCCGTGCTGGAGCCCGAACGTTCCGCCCAGCACGTGACAGATCCGGTGGTGGAGGGCCATGCCCACCACGGCGAGGGTCGCGCCGGCGAGGTACGCGCCGAACAGGGCCTCGCTTCGCGCGTCGAGGTCGGCCGGTGTTCGCACCGCGGCGGGGATGCCCCGCACCAGAGCTCGGATCGCCTCCTCCGCCATCAGCGACGTGATCGGGTTCGCGTCCTTCGCGTACAGCCCCTCGACGCAGTGGGCGAGGGCGTTCATGCCGCTCGCCGCGGTGACCGCGGGGGGAAGGGTGACCGTGAGCTCCGGGTCGTACAAGACGACCTTCGGCAGCACCCGGACGTCACGACCCGTTCGCTTCACCCCGCCGGAGGTGATCCCGTAGATGGGGGTCATCTCCGAGCCCGCGTAGGTCGTCGGGACGGCGAGGGTGGGGAGGTCCGATTGCAGCGCGATGGCCTTGCCGTAGCCGGTCGTGGATCCTCCGCCCACGGTCACCACGCAGTCCGCGCCGCTCGCCCGGGCCGCGTCGCGAGCCGCCGCCACGGCCTCGAGCGGCACGTGGAGCTGCACATCCGCGTACAGGGAGCCGAACCGGTCGCCCAGGGCCTCGGCCAGCTCGCCGGCCACGAGCTTCGTGGCAGGGTCGGTGATCAGGAAGACCCGGGAGCAGCCCAAGCGCTGGACCTCATCGGCCAGCCGGCCCCGGCTTCCGGCGCCGAAGACCACGCGCCCCGGCAGGGCGTCGTAGGTGAACGCTCTCATCCGAGCGGGCGGGAAGGGTCGCGCCCTCCGTCGGAGAGCCAGGGGTACCGGTCGGTGTCGAGCCCCGCGTAGTCCGGGTCCAGGTAGATGAAGCATCGCTGGATCAGGAAGTCACGAACCTCGAACACGTCGCACCACCGCCCGGCGTGGGTGACCCCGGCCCGCCACTCGCCGTCGACGTGCTCTCCGTAGCTGGTCCCCTCGCAGGCGAAGAGGTCGGCCCCCGTCATGACCCAGTTGAAATCGGCGTAGTTGTGCTTGATGGACTTGTACCGGGCGCCGAGGTCGCCGAACATGCGCCCCATCTGCTCCTTGCCCTCGGCCAGACCCCACTTCGGGAAGTACACCTGCGCGTCACCCGCGAAGAGGTCGAGGATGCTGCCGCCGCTCGAGGTGACCCCTCCGTTGTCGAAGGCCTTCAGGTACTCGAGCGCCACCGAGCGCCGCTGTTCGTCCGTCATCGTCTCTTTGGCGACCGCCACCTGCAGCCCTCCTCTACGGGCGCGGGTACCAGGGTGGCAGGTCGGCATCGACGTTCACCCACACCGACTTTGCGTCCGTGTACTCGCGCATCGCCTCGAACCCCATCTCCCGGCCGTAGCCGGAGTTCCGGATCCCGCCGAACGGCGACCCCGGGTTCACCCGCTTGTACGAGTTGATCCAGACCATCCCGCTCTCCATGGCGTGGGCCACGCGGTGGGCGCGCTGGAGGTCCCGGGTCCACAGCCCACCCCCCAGCCCGTAGTCGGTGCCGTTGGCGATCCGGAGGGCCTCCCCCTCGTCGCGGAACGTGGTGACGGTGACGAAGGGGCCGAACACCTCCTCCCGGCATACCCGGTCCTCCACGCCGGCCCGAACGACCGTGGGTTCCACGTAGCAGCCCGCCCGCAACGCCGGGTCGTCCGGTGCACGGCCCCCGGTGAGGACCTCGCCGCCCTCGTCGAGCGCGACCTTCACGTACCCCATCACCCGGTCGCGGTGCTCTGGCGAGGTCAGGGGCCCCATCTCGGTCTCCGGGTCGAGGGGATCCCCGATCCGGATCGACCGGGCCAGCGCGACGAACCGTTCGGTGAATCCGTCCGCGATCCCTTCTTGCAGCAGCAGCCGAGAGCCGGCGATGCACGCCTGGCCCTGGTTGTGGAAGATGGCGAACGCCGAGCCGTTCACCGCCGCGGGGAGGTCCGCGTCGTCGAACACGATGTTCGCGCCCTTGCCTCCGAGTTCGAGCTGAACCCGCTTCAGATTGCCCGCCGACGCCCGGACGATCCGCCGTCCCACCTCGGTGGACCCGGTGAACGCGATCTTGTCGACGCCCGGATGTGCCGCCAGATGGGCGCCGGCCACCTCGCCGAAGCCCGGCACCATGTTCACCACCCCCGGCGGGAAGCCCACCTCGACCATCAGTTCGGCGAGGCGAAGAGACGCGAGCGGCGTGAGCTCGGCCGGCTTGAACACCACGGTGTTGCCGGCCGCCAGGGCCGGTCCCATCTTCCAGCTCGTGAACATCAGCGGGAAGTTCCAGGGGACGATCTGCCCCACGACGCCCACGGGCCGGCGGAGCACGTAGTTCAGGAACCCGGGCTCCACGGGGACGACGGTCCCTTCGAGCTTGTCGGCCATGCCGCCGAAGTAGCGGAACGTCGCGGCGGTCCGAGGGACGTCGAGCCGGCTCGAGTCCCGGATGGGGTGCCCCGTATCCAGCGTCTCGAGCCGGGCAAGCTCGTCGGCGTGGGCCTCGATCGCGTCGGCCACCCTCAAGAGCAGGCGGCCTCGCTCGGAGGCCTGCCTGGCACTCCATGCCGGGAGGGCCGAGCGGGCCGCCTCGACGGCCCGGTCGACGTCCGCGGGCCTCGCCTCCGCGACGTCCGCCAGCTTCGATCCGTCGTGCGGGTTGAACACCTCGAAGGTGCGCTCATCTGCAGAGGCGACGAACTCCCCTCCGATGAAGAGCCTGTCCTGCACCGGGCCCCCCTTCGAACCCTTCTACCGACGCCCGAGCAGCGCCGTGCGGGCGAGCCTAGAAATCGACGGCGTTCGGCGGCAGCTTCCCGGACGAGAGCAGCTCAGGGAGTTGCGGGTTCGCGTTCTCCCACACCAGCAGCATCGACCGCTTGGGCGCGTAGCCCTGGTGGCGGATGTCCGCGGGCATCGAAGCGACGTCGCCGGGCTTCATGACCACGTTGGCCCGAGCCCTGCCCGTGTCGCGGTCCTCGACGTTCCACCAGATCTCGTCGGACAGCTGCACGAACCATTCCACCCGGTCGTTGCCGTGGATGATCGGAAGGATGTACTCCTCTGTGGTCGGGCAGGCCAGACTGTCCTTGCACGCCGAAACGACCGACGGGTTCCAGGTGACGTCCGACCGCGACAGGTAGGCGAACAGGCTGAACGCCGCCACCTCGTTCTCGAACCCGGGCTCGGCCTCCACCTCCGGCTCATCTTGGGGAACGTCCAGGAAGTGCCGGTTGATCGAGAAGCCGCTGTCGTCCGTGCGGATCTGTTCGTCGCCGGGCACGCCCACCATCCGCTGCGCCGTCACCCGGTGCCGGGTGATGGCCCTGCGGTTGTCGCCGTGCTTCGGCCCGAACGCGCTCCCTGTCTCGGTGGGGCTGGCGAAGGGGTCGAACCCTTCGTTCGTCCAGTCGTCCAGCATGGCCTTAAACGTCTCCCCGATCAGCTCGGTCGGGAAGTTCTCGAGGTGGTCCAGCTCAGCCTTGCGGTACGAGTCGTTGTACCGCCCGGCGAACAGATCGACCGTCCCGTAGTGGTTCACCGTTCCTACCACGCCGTCGAAGTTCACGATGCCGTAGAAGAACTGCCACGCCACGTCGCGCTGCAGCGCCTTCAGGAACGAGTCCGCCGACATGACGTGGCTGCCGGTCGGCCAGCGCACGTAGACGAAATACTCGTTGCGCGAGAACTCGAACTCCCCGAGCCGGAACGTCTGGTACCCGTCGGCGTTCGGCTCGCTCGAGTCGACCTTCACGCCGGGAACCGTCTCCACCGTCGTCATCGTTTTCACCCTCCCGATCGGTCGACCGCTGCTATCCCAAGGGCCCTGCAGGTGATCCTCGTCATGCCATCGTCCGACAGATCTCGGCCCACTTGAACACCGTATCCTCGCCCTCGATGGTCTGCATGAGGACCACGCCGACGCCCTCGCAGTGGAACTGGTACGCGGAGTTCGCCGGGAGCAGCGCCATGTGCCCTCGGCGGGCCCGGATGATGCCCATCTTGGGGCCGGACGGCTCGCCGTCGATGGCGGCGGAACCTTCCTTCTCGGGGGGAACGAGCGGCTCGTCCAGCTTCACCAGGCGGATCTCCACCTCCCCGTCCATGACGAGCGCGAACTCGTCGTGGGCGCAGGTTCTCCAGCCCGACGTTCCCTCCGCCCGGACCACCTCCAAGACGTACTCCATGTTCTTGGCCACGGCGACCTTCTCGTACGGCTTCGACGTGGACGCAACCTCGAACATGTTGGAGTACGTGTAGTGCTTGGGATCGTCGTCGATGATCTCGAGCGTTCCCTTCTCGTACTCCTGGAGCGACCCGAACTTCGTGACATACCTCGTCAACAACATCACCCCCGGCTTCGGTGACTCCTCCATGGGCCTACAATGCGCTGCGAACCTGAGGATCTCTCTTGCGTTCGCCATGCGAACAGTTGTACGTTCTACGGAACCCGATTCTGCCCCGGAGGCATGTGACGTGTCAAGCGCGGTACGCAGCACCGAGTTCGTGCAGTCGCTGGAACGCGGCCTGTCGGTCATCACGACGTTCACTCGCGAGAACCCGGCCCAGACGCTGTCCGAGATCGCCGAGCGGACGGGGCTGACCCGGGCGGCGGCCCGGCGCTTCCTGCTGACGCTGCGCGATCTGGGCTACGTGCAGAGCGACGGCCGGCTGTTCTCGCTCCGTCCCCGAGTTCTCGAGCTCGGGTACTCCTACCTTGCGTCGCTCCCCGTGTGGGAGATCGCGCGCCCGCATCTCGAGGCCCTGGCCGACAGGGTCCAGGAGACGACGTCGGCGTCGGTGCTCGACGGGTCCGACATCGTCTTCGTGGCCCGCGTGGAGACGAAGCGCATCATGAGCATGACGCTCGGAGTCGGTTCGAGGCTGCCCGCGTGGGCGACGGCGATGGGCCGGGTCCTGCTGGCGGACGTTGGCGCCGACCAGCTCGACGAGTACTTTCGCAAGACCTCCCGCGCCCCCCTCAACGAGCGCACCATCACCGATGAGCGGCGGCTCCGCGAGATCATCGGCGAGACTCGGACGAACGGATGGACGCTCGTGGATCAGGAGGTGGAGCAGGGCGTGCGTTCGCTGGCCGTGCCGCTTCGGGCGCCGAACGGACGCACGGAGGCCGCGCTGACCGTGTGCTCGCATGCCCACCGGGTGAGCGTCGAGCGCATCGTCGAGGAGTTCCTCCCGCTCGTCGCCGAGACTTCCGCTCGCGTGACCGGCGATATCGCCCGGCGCTGACGCGCCCTTCCGGATGACCCGTTCGGCTTCGGTCGATCCCTCATGCCACGCGGCTTTCCCTCTACTTGAAGCGCGCCGGGCGCTCGCATATAGTTCGGTCGATGCGCAACGCGTACAGGTGTTCGGATAGCGAACATCCCGCAGACCAACAGGCGAGTGACCAGGCGCAGGCGATCGAAGAGCCTGGGGAAGGGAGGATCGCGAAGACGGAGAGAAGACCGCTTGGTGGCTACGCCATGGCGGACTGTGGTGAGTGAAGACTGATTGGGGGGCAGCATGGCCACGATGGCCTCGAGAGAAACGCTGGGAACGACGGAAAGGGCCGACGCGCTGGTATTCCCCATCTCGGCGTCGAGGGGGCAGTTGGTCACGGCACTGGTGGCGGGGTTCGTGGCAACGCACATCGCCACGGTCAGCGGGTACTGGTTCCACGGAGTCAACCTTCCCGACCTGGGTTGGCCGAACTTCAACGGCATCCTCCTCCTGGGGACGAAGGCCAGCCCGCTCTCCCAGTTCTGGGCGGGGGCGGTCTTCCACTTCCTGACCGGCATGTGCTTCGCGCTGTTGTACGCGTTCATCGTGCACCCGCGGCTCCGCCGGTTCCCGAACACGATGCGGGGCAACATGACGAAGGCGCTCCTGTTCGCCATGGTGCTCGCCACCCTCAGCGCGATCTGGTGGGTGCCGCAGCTGTTCAACTCGGAGTTCGGCTACAACTTCGGGTGGTTCAGCCAGAACCTCGGCAAGTTCCTCAGTGTGCCGGCGTGGAAGGCTGTGTTCGGGATCTACCTCTGGCACATCATCTTCGGGATCAACCTGGGGCTGATCTACAACCCGCACACTGCGGAGATCTAGGTGCAGGCGGGGACCGGAGAGGGTTCGGCGTCGCCGGACCCTCTCCCCGCCCCGATCGAGCCGCACCCGCGGCAGCCCGCTCAGTCATCCTCGGATGAGCTGCGCGGCTCCCGCCCGCCCCAGGTCGTGGGAGGATCCGGGGCCTTCGACCTCGGTGCGCCCGGCATGAGGATGTCCGGGCTCCCGACGGCGACCGCCGTCAGTTGGGCGATGACGTCGTGCACGTCGGGGCTGTTCGGCAGCAGGCAGCGGAGGTCGGCGACGCCGGCGTGCGCGAGGTGGATGACCCGTTCCTGGCACTCCTCGAGCGTGCCGAAGATGCCGACCTCCGAAGGCGGGCCCGTCGCTTCGAACAAGGGCTCCGAGGCGGCGCGAGCGATCGCTTCCGCATGGGTCCGCCCGATCGACACCGGGACCTCGAGGGCGATGCCGAGCGTCTGGGGATCCCGCCCGGCCAGTTCGCAGGCCCGGCGAACGGCGGCCACCGCGGCGTCGACATCCTTCACGGCGGGAGCGAGGATCACGACATCGTCGGCCAGCCGCGTCGCAACCTCCATCTGTCGGGGAGTGAGGGCCTCGACGGAGATGGGCGGACCTCCCGGCTGCGGTGAAGCCACGCCGAGTTCGGCATCGCCGGCATCGGTTTGCCCCCCGACAGCCACCGCCCCGCCGGAGAGGAGGGCGCGAAGGACCGCCGCATACTGTTCGAGCCGGGCAACCCGGACGTCGGCATCCGGGAAGTCGAACCCGAACGCGAGATGCTCGCGCTCCAGCCATCCGGGCGAGAGCGTCAACTCGAGCCTTCCGCCACTGGCCGCGTCGAGTGTCCCGGCCATCGCCGCCAGCACGGCGGGAGGGCGGAACCCAACGGTCAGCAGCGCACCGAGCCGGGCCCGCCGCGTCTCGGCCGCCACCAGGGTGAGTGCGGTCCATGCCTCCAGCCTGGGCTCGCCGTCCGGCGGCGCGAGGTGGTCCCGGACCCACAGGGCGTCCATGCCGGCGTCGTCGCCCATGCGGGCCACCTCCCGCAGACGATCCGGCGCGTTCCGCGTGTCGAGGACGATCCCCAGCCGGACGAGCCTTCCTCTCGGTGGGGTGGTCGGTTTGAATTCCACGATCGGTGGCCTCGCGTTCGCATGCCGGACGACGGTACGGTAGGCGGATGGAGGATAGCGAGGGGGACGTGAAGCGAACAAGCGCCGCCCCGGCGGGACCGGAGGACGTTTCGACGTTCCTGCTGCGGTTCGTCCACCGGCTCCGAGAGGCGGGCGTTCCGGTTTCGATGGTGGAAACGATCGACGCCGCCGAGGCCATCCGGCGGATCGAGGTGACGGAGCGGGGTAGCTTCCGCTCGGCGCTGGCGGCGACGCTCGTCAAACGCGTCGAGGACCGCCCCGTGTTCGAGTCGATGTTCGACATCTACTTCGCGGTTCGCCGCGGCGATCGCCGAGAGATCGAGGTGCACACCACCCTCGACCGGCTGGCCGGAGGAAACGACGCGGCCGCGACCGGGCTCCCGGACGCGGAGACCGGGATGGAAGAAGAGGAGCCCTCCACGGATCTCCTGCGCATGCTGCTGCAGGCGCTGCGATCGGACGACCGGAACGCGATGCGAGCGCTTGTGGCGCTGGCGGTCGAGCAGTTCGCCGGCATCGTTCCAGGACGGTCGGCCTCCGAGGCCTACTACCTCTACCGAGTGCTTCGGCAGCTCGAGCTGTCCGAACTGCTTCGCAGGGCCATCCTCGAAGAACGTTCCGACGAAAGGCCGCGCACCGCGCTCGGCGACCGTCTGGTCCGGGACGAACAGAGCCGGCGGGTCGAGGAGCTCCGCAAGCTCGTGGCGGAGGAGATCCGGCGACGCCTGGTCGACCTGCAGGGCACGTCCCGGACCGCGGGCGCGTTCAACGACCGACCGATCGAGGATGTCGACTTCCTGCGGGCCTCTCCCGCCGAGCTTCGGAAGATGAGGGAAGCGATCCGTCCCCTGGCGCGAAAGCTCGCCGCGCGGAT
>DAIMKN010000002.1:0-5379 GCA_036721725.1 Actinomycetota bacterium | reverse complement strand
GATCGCGCGGCGCCGCCGGCAGCGCCGCCGGGGCCGCCTCGACGTGCGGCGCACGATGCGACGGTCGCTGCAAGCGGGCGGCGTCCCGCTGGATCCCGCGTTCCGGTCTCCCCGCGCGTCGAAGCCGGAGCTCTATCTGCTGTGCGACATCTCCGGATCCGTGTCGGAATTCGCGCGGTTCACCATGTCGTTGCTGTACGCGGTGAAGGAGGAGTTCGCTCGGGTCCGGCTGTTCGCGTTAGTGGACGGCGTGGACGAGGTCACGGACCTCATGAAGGAGGGCACGCACGAGCTGGCCCCGCGGAACCTGCTCTATCGGACCAACGTCGTTTCGGGGGACGGACACAGCGACTACGGCAGCGTCTTCGAGCGCTTCTGGCACCGGTACGGTCACGCCGACCTCGACCCCAGAGCGACGGTGATCATCACCGGCGATGCCCGCAACAACTACCGTCCGGCGGGCCTGGAGACCCTGCGGGCGATCCAGGAGCGCGCCCGAAGGGTGTACTGGCTGAACCCCGAGCCGCGCGAGGAGTGGAACACCACGGATTCGATCATGTCCACGTACGAGCCACAGTGCGACGGCGTGTTCGAGGCCCGGAACCTCGGGCAGCTCGCGGACTTCATCTATCAGATCGCCTGAGAGGGGTGCGCATGGAAAAGGAAGATCGCCTTCGCCAGGTGACCGACCGGTTGGCCTTCGCCGTGGCAGGTGTCGTCACGGATCTCCGGATCACCGACGACGAATGGCGAGCCGGAATCGGATTCCTCACCCGCGTCGCCGCGACGGGAGAGTTCGTGCTGCTGTCCGACGCGCTGCACCTCTCGGTGTTGGTGGATGCCATCACGCACGGCGCGGACGAAGCCGGCGGCACCGTCAGCGATGTCGAGGGGCCGTTCTACAAGCCGGGAGCTCCGATGCTCGAGCGGCCGTATCGGATGGCGACCGAGGACGAGCCAGGAGACCCGCTGTTCGTGACGGGATCGGTGACCGATGCCGTCACCGGCGAGGCGGTGCCCGGCGCGGTACTCGACGTGTGGCAGGCGAACGACGCCGGCATGTACGACACGCAGGAACCGACTCTCGGGGAGTTCCACCTTCGCGGCCGCATGGCCGTCGATCGGAACGGTGCGTATGAGTTCCGCACCGTCCTCCCGCCCCCGTACGAGATCCCCAAGGAAGGACCGGTCGGTCAGCTCCTCCGGGCGCTCGGCCGTCACGCGTTCCGGCCGGCCCACCTTCATCTCAAGGTCGCCGCTGCGGGCTACGCGCCCCTCACGACCATGGTGTTCTTCGAAGGGGACGACTACCTCGGATCGGACACCATCGGCGCGGTGAAGGACTCGCTGATCACCCGGCTGGAATGGATGAAGGACGCGAGCGAGATCGCTGCTCGCGGCCTCGACCACTCCTTCGTCACATGCCGGTTCGACATCCGCCTATCTCCAAGTGCGTCCCACTGATACGGCATCCTCGAGGGAGCGTCCTTCCTTGTAGCCCGCGGGCCATGCGTCGGCTCCGGACGCAAAGGCGATGCACTCGACACCCGGGACGACGAACGGGAGTCGCGACGGGCAGAGTGCGGCGGTACTCTACGCATCTGGTCCTGAAGGGGGTCATGGACCGAGTGTCCCGGAAGGATCGTTCGTTCTCATCGGTCGGCCGAGCAGGCGCGTCGGCTGAAATGGCCGCGTCCCAACCTGGCTCGCCGGACGTATTCGTCGGGCGGGAGCGGGAGCTGACGGAGCTCCTCACCGGGCTCGAGGATGCGCACGCCGGCCGGGGACGCCTCTTCCTGCTATCGGGCGAGCCGGGCATCGGGAAGAGCCGGCTGGCCGGCGAGTTCGCGGCCCATGCGAGGGACGGCGGGGCGCGGGTCTTGTGGGGCCGGTGCTGGGAGGCCGGCGGCGCGCCGGCGTACTGGCCGTGGGTGCAGCTCCTCCGGGCGTACCTGCGGACCGGGGATCCGGCGACGATCCGCGAGGAGATGGGGTCGGGCGCGACGGACATCGCCCAGATGCTGCCGGACGTCCACGACCTATTCCCGGAGATCCCTTCGCCACCATCCGTCGATCCCGAGTCGGCTCGATTCCAGCTCTTCGATTCCACGGCCAGGTTCCTCACGAACGCCGGAGCCGCTGCGCCGCTGGCCCTTGTGCTGGACGACCTCCATGCGGCCGACGTCCCGTCGCTGCTGCTGTTGCGCTTCCTGGCCGGGCAGCTTTCGGAGAGCCGCGTCCTGGTTCTCGGTACCTACCGGGACGTCGAGGTGACCCCCAACCACCCCCTGACCGAGACCCTCTCCGAGCTGGCCCGCGAGCCGGTGACGCGACGCATCGCGCTCCGAGGCCTGGACGAAGATGACGTCGCCCAGTACATCGAGGCCACGACACGAGCGGTCGCGCGGCCATCGCTCGCGTCGACCCTGCACCGGCGGACGAACGGGAACCCCCTGTTCCTCAGCGAGGCCGTCAGGCTGCTGGCGGCGGAGAAGCGACTTGGTGAGGACGTGCCCACAGCGTCTCTTCGCATCGCGGTACCGCTCGGGATCCGGGAGGTGATCGCCCGCCGAGTGCGCCATCTCAGCGAAGGCGCCCAGCAGGCGCTGGTCCTGGCCTCCGTCCTGGGCAGGGAGTTCGCCATCGAGCCAGTACGAAGGATGGGCGATCTGGGGGCGGACGAGATGCTGGAGATCATGGGCGAGGCCATGGCGGCGGGCCTGCTCGATGAGGTGTCCGGTGCGCCTGGGCGATTCCGGTTCCATCACGATCTCGTCCGGGAGACCCTGTACGAAGGGCTCGGGCCCGCGCGCCGCGTCCAACTGCACCGGAGGGCAGCCGAGGTCCTCGAGGACCTCTACGGCGCCGACGCCGAGCCGCACCTCGCCGAGCTCGCCCACCACTTCTTCGAAGGCATCCCCGGAGGCGATCGTGACCGAGCGGTCGAGTACAGCCGCCGCGCCGCCGACCAGGCCGCCCGGTCCCTCGCCTACGAGGAGGCAGCCCGCCTCTACCAGATGGGCCTGCAAGCCCTTGAGCTGGATGAGCGCCCAGACCAGGAGATCCTCGGTGAGCTGCTCCTCGCGCTGGGAGATGCACAGGGCCGTGCCGGCGACCTGTGGGCTTCGAGGGAGACCTTCCTTCGTGCAGCCGGGATCGCCCGTCGAACGGGTGCGGCGATCCAACTGGCGCGGTCGGCACTCGGCTACGGGGGCAGGTTCCTGTGGGCCCGAGCAGGAGACGATCCCCATCTCGTGCCGCTCTTGCAGGACGCCCTGGTACTGCTCGGTGGAAGCCACGACCGACTGCGAGTGCGGCTTCTCAGCCGCGTGGCGTGCGCGCTCCGCAGCGACCCGGATCGCGAACGCAGTGCCCTCCTGAGCGCGCAGGCGACGGAGATCGCTCGTCGGCTCGGCGACCCGCCCACACTCGCGTACGCGCTGGAGGGAAGGCTGTGGGCCACCTGGTGGCCGGAGAATCTCGAGGAGCGGCTGGAGATCGCGAAGGAGCTGGTGCGCGTCGGCGAGGAAGCGGGGGACGGCGAGCGGATCTTCGCGGGGCTTCTGGGCAGAGCAGCGGGCCTCATCGACCTCGGAGCCGTCGCTGATGCAAAGACGCAGCTGCAAGCGCTGGCCCGCCGCGCTGAGCAGCTGCGCCAACCCTCTCATCAATGGGTCCCGCGGCCTATCGAGTCGAGTTCGCGCTCCTCGAGGGAGCCTTCGGTGCCGCGGAAGCGCTCATCGAGATGGAGCTGCCTATCGGCGATCTGACGCACGTGCGCGACAACGTTTCGGGGGCCAGGTTTCACCTGTTTCTCATCCGCCGGGAGCAGGGGCGGGTTGGCGAGGTGGAGAACGACATCCGGGCCTCGGTCGATGAGTTCCCGTGGTACCCGTTTCACCGGTGCGCACTGGCATGCCTTCTGTTCGATCTGGGACGAACCGACGAGGCGCGTTCGGTGTTCGACGAACTCGCTCGCGACAACTTCCGCGCTCTCTACCGGGACTGCGAGTGGCTCCTGGGTATGGGTCTCGCGTCCGAGGCATGCGCGATACTCGGTGACGGGGGCGCCGCCGCGGCACTCTACGAGCAGCTTCTGCCCTATGCGGGGCGGCAGGCCACGGGACAGATCGAAGGCAGTTTGGGAGCCATGGATCGATACCTCGGCCTTCTGGCCACGACCATGGAGAGGCTCGATCCAGCGGAACAGCACTTCCGGGACGCCGTCGCGATGAACGAACGGATGGGAGCACGGCCGTGGGTAGCCCACACCGAGCACGACTACGCCCGGATGCTCCTTCATCGGGACGGCCCCGGGGACCGCGAGCGGGCCGTCGAGCTCCTCGGTTCCTGCCTCAAGGTCTGCCGGGAGCTCGGCATGGTAGCTCTGGAACAGAACACCACCTCGCTGCTCGCCGAGCTGGACGAGGCCACGACACCGCACCCGGCCCCGGTTGGCCATCCATCAGCCCGCCCAAGCGTGTTCCGGAGGGAGGGCGAGTACTTCTCCATCGCCTTCGAGGGACAGCCGTTCCGTCTGAAGGATGCCAAGGGCCTCCGGTACCTGGCGCTCCTCCTCGGCTCACCAGGCCGGGAGATCCACGCCCTCAACTTGGTCGCAGTGGAAGGAGGGTCGGGGGCCGCCGGGCCGCGCGGCGACACGGAAGCGCTCGCCTCCTCCGGTCTGGGGGATTCCGGCGAGATCCTGGATGCCAAGGCCAAGGCGACCTACAAGCGGAGGCTTACCGAGCTCGAGGAGGAGCTCGAGGAGGCAGAGGCGTTCGGCGATGGCGAGCGGGCGGCTCGAGCCAAGGAGGAGCGGGACTTCCTGGTCCGCGAACTGGCCTCGGCCGTGGGCCTGGGAGGTCGAGACCGCGTGGCAACCTCGGCCTCCGAGCGGGCCAGGGTGAACGTAACACGAGCCATCAAAGCTGCAGCGGCGCGGATCAAGGAGAATTCGCCCGCCTTGGGCAAGCACCTCGAGAGCACGATCCGGACCGGCACGTTCTGCTCCTACACTCCCGACCCCAGGGCGCCCATCGCCTGGCGCCTCTAGCGACCCTTCTTTTTTTCTGGGCCTTCGTTCCGTCGAATCGAACAACCGTTCCCTCCTTCCTCACGCCTACGTAGCGAGAGGAACACCCAACGAGAACGGGCCGGTTCGGCCCGGGGAAGGAGTAGCGATGATCGGAACGAAGGATCGTCTGGAGGCGGCGGGAAGGGCGGTCGTGGGTGCGCCACAACCGACCCTCCAGCCTGACCGAAGGGGCGGAAGGGCATGGATCGCAGCCGGTGCCGCTCTCCTCGGCGCGGGACTCGCCGTAGCGATCGTGGTTGCCACGACGAGCGGGCGGGCACCCGCGCGGCACGGCTCCGTTC
>DAIMKN010000001.1:0-53662 GCA_036721725.1 Actinomycetota bacterium | reverse complement strand
GATCCGTCGCTCGCCACGAACGTGCAGTTCGGCTTGAGGACGTTCTCGATGTACTGACCGGCCGGCTTGGCCTCGTCGCTGTTGTCGCCCACGCCGCGGAACCAGTGCGTCCACCCGTGGGTGGACAGCGCGTCGTCGGTCGCCGACGGCGTGATGAACGGCAGGCCGGCCTGATCGAGCCGGTCGCCCACCGCCGCGGACTCGCCCGAGAAGGCAGGCCCGATGACCCCGACGAACTTGGAGTCGTTCACGACCTTGTCCACGAGCGGTGTCGCCTGATCGCCGCTCCCCTGGGTGTCTTCGGGAACCACCACGACCTTGACCGGGAGATCCCCTGCGGCATTGGCCTGATCGAACGCCAGCTGCGCCGCCTGGAAGCCGTGGATCACCAGGAGCTTGTAGTCGCCGGACAGTGCCCCGAAGAACGCGATGTCCACCTCGGGCTTCGCTCCGCCGGAGGTAGGACCTGAAGGCGGGGTCGTCGCCGTGACGCTCTTCTTGCTGCACGCGGCGGCCACCAGTGCCAAAACGGCGACGGTTGCCATGACGCGCAGGACGGTTCTGTTGTTACGCAAACCGCTTCCCTCCCTTCGAACTCTCACATGTGTACGGGTGTCGTGTACCACACTCCGGGCCTGAGAGCCAGTTGGGGGGGTGCCGAACTGCCCCTTTCCCCCTCGCGACGACGGAGTCATTCCGGTATACGACGCCGGGCCAGGGGCAGGCTTGGGCCCATCTTCCTTGGCCGCGCGAGCGCCTCACACCGGATGGCCGGCCATCTCGGCGAGCAGGCGGTCCTGTTCGACCCGGAGCGTATCCACCCGGCCGGCCGCCTCATGGCGAACGCGTTCGATCCGTCGCAGGTCGTCCTCGGCCTCCCGAAGCTCTCGCTCCGCCAGCGGTGTCTCGGCCACCAGCGCCCGGATCCGGGCCTCCTCCGTGACGTCGCGCTGGAAGCCCTCCTGTTCGGCCAGGACGGCGAGCTCCGAACGAAGCGTGGCCACCTCTGCCGAGATGGCCGTGAGCCGGCGGGTCGGGTTCCTGGTCACGGGGCGCCTCCGAGCGCAGTCTAGGAGCGCCGCCATGGCCCCGCAAGCGGCTCCATTAGACTCGTGACCTGGGCCGTTCGACGTGGCCTGGCCGGGATGGCGGAATCGGCAGACGCGCCCGCCTCAAAAGCGGGTGGGTGAAAGCCCGTGAGGGTTCAAGTCCCTCTCCCGGCACCGCGCGACGGGAGCCCGAACTCGGGTCCGCCGCTCCCGTGATAGGTTGGCCGCTCATCGTACGAATCGAGGAGGTGGGTCATGTCCGACGACACTCCGGGCGGCGTGGTCAAGGTGATCGAGCTGGTCGGCAGCTCGAACAAGTCCTTCAGCGACGCGGTCCGTCAGGCCGTGGCCACGGCCTCCAAGACCATCCGCAACATCCGCGGCGTCGAGGTCGTGTCGAGCAACGCCGACGTGGACGGCTCCGGGAACCTGTCCCTGTACAAGGTGCAGGTGAAGATCGCGTTCCTCATCGACGCCGGTCACGCCGCCACCGCGGGCGAGGGCGCCGGGCAGTAGTTCGAACTAGAGGCGGCTAGGACGACGCTCGTCCAGCACGGTAACCGCGCCGCGCACGTAGGCGTCCGCGATGGCCTCCGCAGGGACGGGATGGCCGAAGTGGCGAGCTGGATGATGGCCCGGACCATGCTGCGTGCCTCCCGCGTCCCGGGAAGGTCGTGGACGGGCGCCTGGGCGACAGGTCCTCAGCCGGATGGGGAAACGGTCGCGGCCCGGAATGACTCCGCCAGACGCAGGCACTCCTCCCGGTCCCCCTCCAGCATCGGCTGGACCAGGGCCGTGCCCACCACCACGCCGTCGGCGAACCGGCACGCGTCGGCGGCCTGTTCGGGCCGGGATATCCCCACGCCGACCAGCAGCGGCGAACGGGTGAGGGGGCGGAGCGCCGCGACCACCGGCTCGGCGGATCCCGACAACGCCTCTCGAGCCCCGGTCACACCGAACGTGGACACGCAGTACACGAACCCTTGAGAGCGCCCGGCCACGAGCGCAAGACGAACGGGCGAGGAGTTGGGGGCGGCCAGGAACACGGTGGCCAGTCCGGCGGTCCCCGCCGCCTCCCGCCATGTCCCGGCCTCGTCCACCGGCAGATCCGGGACGATGACGCCCCATGCGCCGGCCGTGGCGACGTCGGCGGCGAAGCGTTCGACACCGTAGGCCAGCACCGGATTGACATATGTCATAATTATGATGGGGACGTCGAGCGCGGCGCCGGACACCAGGGAGAGGACCCGGTCGGGGTCAGTCCCACCCTCCAGCGCCCGGCGGGACGCTTCCTGGATGACCGGGCCATCCATGACCGGATCGGAGAACGGGAGGCCCACCTCCACCGCGTCGGCCCCCGCCTCCTGCAACCCCCGCAGCAGCTGGGCGTCCACGCCGTCCAGCCCGCCCGTCACGTAGGGAACGAACAGCTTCCGGCCGCCGTCGCGGATGCCGGTCAGGCGTTCGGTCAGCGCCTCGGTCACGGTCCGTCGCGCTCGGGGAGGCCGTTCGCGTCCAGCCACGCTCGAACGGTGTCCAGGTCCTTGTCGCCCCGCCCCGACAGGTTTACCAGAACGGACGTGCCGGCCGGCAGCGGACGGTGCAGCAGCCAGCCGATGACGTGGGATGGCTCCAGGGCCGGCACGATGCCCTCGCTCCGGCACAGGGCCAGGAACCCGCGGATGGCGTCGGTGTCGGTGGCCGAGGCGTAGGTGGCCAGGCCCTCGTCCCGGAGCCACGAATGTTCGGGCCCCACACCCGGGTAGTCGAGCCCCGCTGAGATGGAGTGCGTCTCGTTCACCTGGCCGTTCGGGTCCTGCAGGAGATACGAACGCGCCCCGTGCAGCACGCCCGGCCGGCCCGTGGTGAGCGTTGCGCAGTTGTCGCCGATCCCCTCGCCGCGGCCGCCCGCCTCGATCCCGATGAGCCGGGAGGAGCCGCCGACGAACGCGGTGAACATCCCGATGGCGTTCGAACCGCCCCCCACGCACGCCATCACGACGTCGGGCTCCCCGCCGGTTGCCTCGCGGTACTGGGCCCGGGCCTCGTCGCCGATGACCCGCTGGAAGTCGCGGACCATCGCCGGGAACGGGTGCGGGCCGACCACCGATCCAACGACGTAATGGGTCTCCCCGACGCTCGCCGCCCAGTCCCGCAGGGCCTCGTTGATGGCGTCCTTGAGCGTTCGAGATCCCGAGGTCACCGACACGACCTCCGCCCCGAGCAGCTTCATCCGTTCGACGTTGGGGGCCTGCCGAACGGTGTCCTCCTGGCCCATGTAGACCACGCAAGGGAGGCCGAGGAGGGCGCAGGCCGTGGCGGTGGCCACGCCGTGCTGGCCGGCGCCCGTCTCGGCGATGATGCGGCGCTTCCCCAGCCGCTTGGCCAGGAGCACCTGCCCCACCGCATTGTTGATCTTATGCGCACCCGTATGCGCCAGATCCTCCCGCTTCAGCCACAGCTCGTAGCCGAGGTCGTTCGACAGGTTCGCCGCGCGATACAGCGGCGTCGGGCGCCCCACGAACGTCCGAAGGAGCTCGCGCAGCTCCGAGGTGAAGCCCTCGTCCTCCTTCAGGCGCCGCCACGCCTCGTCCAGCTCGTCCAGCGCCGGGATCAGGACCTCGGGGACAAAGCGGCCGCCGAACGAACCGAACCAGCCCCGGGCGTCGGGGAGGGTGGCGACCACCTGCTCAGTCCTCCCGGCCGGTGACGGCGTCGACCGGCCGGAGGGAGCCGATCAGCCTGCGGATGGTCACCGCGGGGTCGGCCGAACGCATCAGCGCCTCCCCCACCAGCACCGCGTTGACCCCGGCCTCCGCCGCGGCGTCGACCTGCCGGCGCGAGCTGATGCCGCTCTCCAGCACCACCGTTCGCCCCGCGGGGATCTGCCCGGCGAGCGCCAGGGCTCGGGCCGGGTCCATCTCCAAGGTCTCCAGGTCCCTCGCATTGACCCCCACGATGGTGGCCGCCGAAGCCAGAACTTTGTCCAGGTCGGCCTGGGTGTGCGCCTCCACCAAGGCGGCCAGCCCGACCTCCGAACACACCGACAGCAGCTCCTCCAGCTCAGTCGCGGTGAGGGCCGCCGCGATGAGCAGGACGGCGTCCGCGCCGTTCGCCCTGGACTCCAGGATCTGGGCCGGGTGGACCAGGAAGTCCTTGCGCAGCAGGGGCAGCGAGGTGTGGCGCCGGACCAGCCGCAGATCCGTCAGCGAACCCTTGAAATGACGGGCCTCGGTCAGCACCGAGATGGCCGCCGCGCCGCCCCGTTCGTAGCGCTCGGCCTGCGCACCGACGTCCACCTCCGCGATGTCCCCGGCCGACGGCGAGGCCTGCTTGACCTCGGCGATGAGCGACATGCCGGGCCCGCGCAGCGCGCCGTCGAAGTCCCGGGCCGGAGGGAGCGTCCGGATGCGCAGCAGGAACGACCCCGCGTCGGGAGGGTCGGCCGCGAGGTCCTTGCGGATGCGTTCGGTGAGGTCGCTCAGGAAGCCCAATCGATCCGGCCTGGGAGAAGGACGTGGAACGGGACGGGGTCAGTCTAGCGGGCGTCCGGTCGCGGACCAGGCAGCCGAACGGTGAACGACGTGCCCTCACCCGGAGCGGAGGCCACGCTCACCTCACCGTCCATCGCCTCGGTCAGATCCTTCACGATGGCAAGCCCTAGCCCCGTGCCGACGGGGCGTTCGGCCCAGTACCGGCGGTACAGGTAGAACCGTTCGAACGCGCGGGCCCGTTCGTCCGGCCCCAGCCCGGGTCCGGTGTCGGACACCTGGATCTCGCCACCCGAGAAGCCGGCGACCCGCGACGACACCGTGACCGCCCCGCCGGCCGGCGTGCACCGCAGGGCGTTCTCCACGAGGTTCGACACCACCTGCAGGACGCGGTCCGGATCCGCCGTGGCGGGCACCGGTCCCGTGGACGCCTCGGTCAGCCGGACGCCGAACCCTTTGGCCCGAGGCTCGTAGCGCCGAACGGCCTCCGAGGCGATCCGGGCCAGATCCACGCGTTCGGGGCGGACGGCGAACGAACGCCGGCTGATCCGGGCCAGATCGAGGAGGTCCTGCACCAGGCGTTCGAGCCGCGCCGACTCCTCGGCGATGACTCTCCCTCCCTCGGCCGGAGCCACCGCGCCCTCCTCCAGGCCTTCCGCGTAGCCCCGGATCGCGGTGAGCGGCGTCTTCAGCTCGTGGCTCACGGACAGCAGGAAGGTCTGTTCGGATTCCCGGCCGGCCGCCAGCTGCGCCGCCATGTCGTTGAACGACGACGCCAGGACTGCCAGCTCTCCCGAACCCCTTACCTCGAGCAGTGACGGGGCCTCGCCCCGGGCCAGCGAACGGCTGGCCTCGGCCACCTTCGCCACCGGACCGGTCACCGTTCGGGCCAGGACGAACGCCAGCACGCCGGCCAGGGCCACGCCGCCGAGCGCCGCCAGCAGGAAGCTCCCCACGAATGGATGCCAGTCCGCGGCCTGCAGCGCGGCCGGCCTCGCCACCACCAGCACGTTCTGGCCCACCTGCCGGACGGCGTAGAGAACCTCCTGGCCCCGAACCGACGCGCGGCCCTGGGCGGGGAGGCCGTTCGCCACGATCTGCTGGAGGCCGGGGAACGACGCCACGCTCGCGAGCGGCAGGAGCACGACGCGTTCGCCCTGGCGCGCCAGGAGCAGCCGGGCCCCCGCAAGCTCTCCGGGAGCGAACGTCCCCGACGCGGCCCGCACCGCCAGCAGGTCCGCCTGCCGGCCCAGGTTCGTCTCCACCGCGGCCTGGATCGACCGCTTCACCAGCAGCGACCCGACGACCAGGGTCAGGGCGGCCGAGGCCAGCACCGCCACCACGATGGCGGCGAACAGCCGGCCACGCAGCGTTCCCTTCACTTCACCGCCTTGTAGCCGGACCCCCGGACCGTTCGGATCAGGTCCGGCCGGCCCAGCTTGCGGCGGAGCTGGGCCATGTGGACGTCGACCGTTCGCGTCTCGCCCGGATACTCCAGGCCCCACACCCGGTCCAGAAGGCGTTCGCGCGACACCACCGCGCCGGCGTTCTCCACCAAGAAGGCCAGGAGGTCGAACTCTTTCGTGGTGAGTTCGACCTCCGCACCCGCCACCCGAACCTCACGAGCGTCGCGGCGCAGTTCGACGTCCCGCAGCGTCAGAACGTCCTCCGAGGGCTTCGGTTCGGCCCTCCGCAGGATGGCCTTGACCCTGGCCATGAGCTCGCGGGGCGAGAAGGGCTTGGACACGTAGTCGTCCGCGCCGACCTCGAGGCCCGCCACCCGGTCGGCCTCCTCGTCGCGCGCGGTCAGCATGACGATGGGGACCTGGGACGTCGAACGGATCCGCCGGCACACCTCGAACCCGTCGATGCCGGGCAGGCCGACGTCCAGCACCACCAGGCGGATGGGGTGCCGCCCGAGTTCGGCCAGGCCCTCCTCGCCCGAGCGGACCCACACCACCGCGTAGCCGTCGCGCTGGAGGTAGGTCCGCACGAGCGAACCGATGCTCAGTTCGTCCTCCACCAGCAGCACGGTGCCGCTCACGGGGTCATGCTCGCACGGCTCAGTCGAACGGGAACGCAGCCTGCTCCGCCGCCTGGGCGGCCCAGGACGGGGCGTCGAACGCCCGGATGGCGTGGGCCGGCTTCCCCGCCTCGGCCACGGCGAACGCCACGTACCCGGTCTTCAGATCGGCCAGCGTGGCCTGCCTGCCGTCGACGAACACGCGCGTGGCCCCGTCGACCGGCACATTCGCGTTCGACCCGTCCGCCTCGCTGAGGGAGAGCACGCCTTCCGACATGCCCGTGATCCTGCCGTGGTCCACGCGCAACTGGAGCGTCTGCCCGGCGATGACGACCGTGAGGTCGCCGTGGGCCAGATGCTCGAGGACCGGATGCCGCCGCCCCACCACCGGCGGAGCTATCCGCCCCGCCGCCCGAGGAGGGCTCACCGGTTTCTGCGCGGGCGGCGCCGCGGTCGTCCCACCCGCGGCCCACGCCACGCCGCCGCCCACCAGCCCCGCCGCGGTCAGCGCCACCACGGCTTTCGTCTTCCATCCCTTCACCCCTGACCACCTCCTTGGCCCAGAGGTTCGGTCGGCAACGTGCGGGAGGTGTTCGATCCATGTACGCCGAACGTAAAGTCCGCCTCAGGACGGTTGGAGCGCCGCAACGGCCGCCAGGGCTTCGCGCAGGTCGACCCTGCCCTCGTGGAGCGCCCGGCCCACGATGACGCCCGCCAGCTTCGGAGCGTGGCGGGCCAGCGCGATGACGTCCGCCACTGAACGGACCCCCCCGGAGGCGATGACGAGCAATCCGGTCCGTTCGCGTAGGGCCACGGCTCCTGGCGCGTTCGGGCCCGCGAGCGAGCCGTCACGGCCGGACTCGGTAAAGGTGAGGAAGGCCGGGTGGCAGCCGGAGATGATGGCGATCGCCTGTTCCAGCGACAGTCCGGTCGGCTCCTGGGCTCGGGGCGCGATCATGCCGTCTCGAACGTCCACGGCCAGGCCCACCCGGCCGGGGTTCGCCGTGATCACGTCGGCGGCCTCGCCGGGCCGCGCCACCATCCCGGCGCCCAGGACGGCCCGGTCAGCGCCGGCGTCCAGGGCCCGCCGGACCCCTTCTGCGTCCAGGCCCCCGCCCGCCTGGACCCGGACGTCCATCGCCGCGATGCTTGCCACCAGACCGAGGTTCGCCGGCTGACCGGAGGTGGCGGCGTCGAGGTCGACCACGTGGATCCACCGCGCACCCGCCTCGACGAACGCCCGCGCCGCCACCAGCGGGTCGCCGCGGAGCGCTCGCAACGTGGAGGGATCTCCGGCCGTGAGCGCAGCCAGAGAACCGCCCTTCAGGTCGATGGCGGGGATGACGTCGAAACCGTCCACGCCGCCGGAGGGCCTACCTGACGGCGGTCGCGGCTCGCGGCGTCGGCGCGGCGGCGGGTTCGGGCTCCTCCACCGCCACCCGGACCGCGCCCGGTCCCAGGAGGCGCCGCAGTTCGTACAGCAGTGCGGGCGAGCCGTCGACGCAGAAGTCCTCGCCCAGCCGCAGGCGGGTCGGTTCGGCGTCGGCGATGAGCCGAACGATGACCGGGACCGTTCCCCGGTGGGTCCCCAGCAGCGCCTTCAGGCGGCCGATCAGGCCGCCCGTGCAGGCCGACAGCGGCACGTCCACCAGCAGCGGGCCCGGCGGCACGGGGGTGGCCGCGGGGTGGCCGTCGCCGCCCGGCTCGGACAGGTTCGGTTCGGCGATCTCCAGCGCCACCAGCTGCAGCTCGCGACCGCGGAGGTCCGCCCGCCCCTTCACCGTGAGGATGCGGTCGGTGACGATGAGCGGGGCGTGCTTGTCGAACATCCCGGGGAACGCCACGATCTGGACACCGCCGGTGAGGTCCTCCAGGCGGAACAGGGCGTAGGGCTCGCCCCGCTTGGTGAAGCGGCGGGCCACGGCCCCGACGATGCCCCCGATGGTCACGACGTCGCCGTCGCCCAGGTTGCCCAGCTCGGAGAGTTCGATGTCGGTGATCGCCGCCAACCGGTCCTTGATCGCGAGCAGGGGATGGTCGGTGACGAACGACCCCAGCATCTCCTTCTCGTGGCTGAGCAGTTCGGGCTTGGCGAACTCAGCGCCGGCCAGCACCGACTCGTCGATGGCGAGGGCGGGAGCGGCGGCGCCGCCGAAGAACGACTCCTGCCCCACCGCCTCCGCCCGGCGTTCGGCCAGGACCGGCGTGGTGATCTTCTCGAACCCTTCGAACAGCGCGCGCCGCGAGTAGTGCAGCGAGTCGAACGCCCCCGCCAGCGTGAGCGACTCCATGCATTTCTTGTTGAGCACCCCGGAGTCCACCTTGCGGCAGAAGTCGGTGAACGTCTCGAACCGGCCCTTCTCCGCGCGGGCGCCCAGGATGGTCTGGACCACCGCCGAGCCGACGTTGCGGACCGCCGCCAGCCCGTAGCGGATGTCGCCGTTCGACGGGGTGAAGTACAGCTCCGACTCGTTCACGTCGGGCGGCAGGACCCGGATGTGCATCAGCCGCGCGGCGTTCAGGTAGTACGGCTTCTTGTCCTTGTCGTCGCGGACGGACGTCAGCAAGGCCGCCATGTACTCGACGGGGTGATGAGCCTTGAGATAGGCCGTCTGGTAGGCCACGTAGGCGTAGGCGCAGGCGTGGGAGGCGTTGAACCCGTAGTCGGCGAACGGCACCAGCAGGTCGAAGATCTCCTGGGCCTTCTTCTCCTCGTAGCCGCGGTCGACCGAGCCCTTGACGAACGTCTCGCGGTGCGGGATCAGCATCGCCCGGATCTTCTTGCCCATGGCCTTGCGCAGGGTGTCCGCCTGGCCCATCGAGTAGCCGGCCATGCGAACGGCGATCTGCATGACCTGCTCCTGGTACACGATGATCCCGTAGGTCGTCCCCAGGATCTCCGAAAGGTCGTCGTGGGGGTAGGTCACGGGGCGGCGGGCGTGTTTGCGTTCAGCGTATTCGATGTGCATGCCCTGACCGAGCGGCCCGGGGCGGTACAGGGCGACCAGGGCCATGAGGTCCTCGAACCGGTCGGGGGCGAGGGACTTGATGAGCTGGCGCATCCCGCCGCCCTCCAGCTGGAACACTCCCGTGGTGTCCCCGGCCCGCAGCATCTCGTAGGTCGGTTCGTCGTCCAGCGGGACGTGGTCGATGTCGAGTTCGACGCCACGGTCCCGGAGCATCTGCACGCAGTCGTCGATGACCGACAGGGTGCGCAGGCCCAGGAAGTCCATCTTGAGCAGCCCGAGCTTCTCCACCCCGTGCATGTCGAACTGGGTCACCACGCGGCGCGAGTCGTCCCGGGAGTCCTTGGACAGCTTGAGCGGGAGATAGCGAACGAGCGGCGCGTCGGCGATCACCACGCCGGCGGCGTGCACCGAGTCCTCCCGACGGAGGCCTTCCAGGGCCCGGGCGGTGTCGATGACCTCCTTGGCCTCGGGCTCCTTGTCGTAGGCCTCGCCCAGCTCCGTCGACAGCTTCAGGGCGTCGGCGATCGAGTACTCCCGGCCCAGCACCGCGGCCGGATACATCTTGCAGAGGCGGTCGCCCATGGACGCGGGGAACCCCAGGACGCGCGCGGCGTCGCGCATCCCCTGCTTCCCCTTGATGGTCTGGAACGTGATGATCTGGGCCACGTGGTCGGCGCCGTACTTCTCGGTGGCGTAGCGGATGACCTCGTCCCGGCGGCGTTCGTCGAAGTCCATGTCGATGTCGGGCATCTGCTTGCGGTCCGGGTTCAGGAAGCGTTCGAAGATCAGGCCGTACTTCAGGGGATCAAGGTCGGTGATGCGCAGGCAGTAGCTGACGACGCTGCCGGCGGCCGAACCGCGGCCCGGACCGACCCGGATGCCGCGCTCCCGGGCGTGGTGGATGAGGTCCCACACGATGAGGAAGTAGCCGTCGAACCCCATCGAACCGATGACGCCGAGCTCGGTCTCCAGCCGCGACTGCACCTCGCCCGTGATGGTCCCGTAGCGTTCGGCCGCGCCCTGGAACACCAGCTTGCGGAGGTAGACGCCGAGCGACAGGCCGTCCGGGGCGTCGAACTTCGGCAGGTGCAGCTCGCCGAACGTGAGCTCCAGGTCGCACCGTTCGGCGATGGCCAGGGTGTTGTCGCACGCCTCCGGATAGTCCGCGAACACCTGCCGCATCTCTTCAGCGGACTTCAGGTAGAACTCATCGGTGTCGAACTTGAGCCGCTGCGTGTCGGTCTGGAGCTTCTGCTGCTGGATGCACAGCAGCACGTCGTGGGGCCGGGCGTGCTCGCGCTTGGTGTAGTGGAGGTCGTTCGTCGCCACCAGGGGGATCCCGGTGGTCCGCGACAGGTCCGCCAGGAGCGGGTTCAGCGCGATCTGGTCGGCCAGGCCGTGGTCCTGCAGCTCCAGGAAGAAGTTCTCCGGCCCGAAGATGTCGCGGTAGGTGTTCACGACGCCGACGGCCTTGTCCCGCTGTCCGGCCAGGAGCGTTCGAGCCGTCTCGCTGGCCAGACAGCCGGACAGCCCGATCAGGCCCTCGGCGTGGTCGGCCAGCAGCTCCTTGTCGATGCGGGGTTTGTGGTAGAAGCCCTCCAGGTGGGCGTCGGTGACCAGCCGGAGAAGGTTGCGGTAGCCCGCCTCGTTTCGCGCCAGGATCGTGAGGTGGCGGTACTTCTCCTCGCTCTCCCCCGGCACCCGGTCGAACCGCCGCCCCGGCGCCACGTAGGCCTCCACCCCCAGGATCGGCTTGATCCCGTGACGCTCTGCCGCGTCGTAGAAGGCGAGCGCGCCGAACATCACCCCGTGGTCGGTAAGGGCCAGGGCCGGCATCCCCATGTCGGCGGCGGCGGCGAACATCTCCTCGATGCGGGCCGCGCCGTCGAGGAGCGAGTACTCGCTGTGGACGTGAAGGTGGACAAAGCTGCGGTCGGTTTCCGTGTCGGTCATGTTCGGGCTGTTGCCGCTCCTTCTCATCCCGCCTCGGGGACGGGTCGAACCCGGGCCGGGGGCGGAGGGAGGACGCCCCTGGCCGGTGGCTCTGGACCCCGCTGGGGAAAACCTGTGGGAAACTTACATACTTGTAATTCGACCGGGACCGAGCCTACACTCCGACTGACCCCGGCGCAAGAAGGATCGTCGAACTCCTGTGAAGCTCTCCTACTCCAGTCTCTCAACGTACGAACTCTGCCCGGCCAAGTACCGGTTCCAGTACGAGGAGCGTCTGCCCACGGCGTCCTCGCCGGCGCTCTCGTTCGGCGACTCCCTGCACCGGACGTTGTACCGCTTCCACAACCGGCCGGTGCCGGTCGCCCCCACGCTTCCCGAGATGCTCGAGATGCTGGACGGCGAGTGGCAGTCCGACGGCTTCCGGGACGCGTCCGAGGAGGCCACCTACCGCGCCCACGGCGCGGAGGTCCTGACGTCGTATCACCGAGACAACGCGGATTCGTTCGCCATCCCCGCGGCGCTCGAGTTCCACTTCCGCATCGAGGTGGAGGGCGTGCAGGTGTCCGGGACCATCGACCGGATGGACCGCATCCCCGGCGGCGGCTACGAGATCATCGACTACAAGACCAACCGCCGGCTGCCTCCGCTGTCGCGGGTCCAGGAGGACCTCCAGCTCACCGTGTACTACCTCGCGGCCAAGGAGATCTGGGGCATCGAACCCGAACGCCTCACCCTGTACTTCCTGCTGCCCGGCGAACGCATGACCACGACCCGTTCGCCGGCCGACGCCGACGAGCTCCGCAAGCGGATCTCGGTGGCGGCCGAACGCATCGCCGCGAAGAAGTTCGAGCCACGGCAGAACGCGCTGTGCGACTGGTGCGACTTCCAGGCCCGTTGTCCCCTGTTCCGCCACCGGTTCGAACAGGAGGGCGGCGACCCCGCGCCTCGGATGACCGAGGTGGTGAACGAGTGGATCGAGCTGAAACGGTTGGGGCGCAAGACATATCAGCGCCTCGACGAGCTCGCCCCGCTCATCAACGCGTTCGGCGACGAACACGGCTACCGCCGGCTGTTCGGCGCGGACGGCGCCGCGGTGGACCGCCGGCCGCAGCACATCACCGAGCCCGACCCCGACCGCATCCGCCTGATCCTGGAACCGCTCGGCCTGTGGGACCAGGTGCTCGCCGTCGACCCCAAGAAGCTCTCCGACCTCATCGAGAGCCGCAAGCTCCCCCCCGACGTCGAGGACGGGCTGCTCGCCTCCCGCCAGGAGGTCCGAACGCAACACGCCCTGTACCTGCGCGAGCCCACCCCCAGCCGCCGGTAGCGCCGTAGCGCTGCCGGGCTACGGCGCGCCTCCTTGCAGGATCGACAGGAGCGGCTCCTTCGGAGTGATCGTGCCGGGCAGGACCAGCGAGCTCGCGCCGGCGTAGACCCAGAACGACCAGCCGATGTCGTTCGTTCGGCAGTACTCCAGGAACGCCTTGGTGTCGGTTTGCCAGGCGGGGGAGGGAGGGTGGAGGTTCGCGCCCTCGCCGAACGCGTCGAACTCCCCGACCCACAGCGGAACGTTCCACGGGCGGGCCCGGGCCAGGAACCGATCGGCCACGGCCCGCCCAAGGGGATCCCAGTTCGGCCGGTACAGGTGGTAGGAGTAGACCTCGTTCCGGAACGGTGGGGGCCGCTGCAGGGCGAGGGGCGCATCCAGGCCCGGCGCGCTGTCTTCGAACACCAGCAGGATCCGCGGGTCGACGGAGCGGACAGCGGCGCCGAGAACGTTCCACAGCCGGTCCAGGCCTGACGCGGGCGGCAGGGGCTCCAGTGGGTACGGCTCGTTCAACAGGTCCGCGCCGATCACGACGGGGTTGTTCGCGAAGCGCCCCCCGAGCATCCGCCATGCTTCCGCCAGCCCCTCCTGCACACCGCCCTGGTCCTGGAAGAACGCCGCCTTGTCATCGCCGACGGAACCGTTCGGCACGAGGGTCCAGCCGGGCATGCCGGTCCCGTAGCATTCGTTGGGCCCGCCCCGCAGCAGGGCCGGCGTCCACCGGTTCTGGTGCATGTCGAGCACGACCTTGATGCCGCGCCTCCCCAGTTCCGCCACGACATCGTCCACCGCCCTCAGATACGACTCGTTCCAGTGGTGGACACCGCCCGTTGGCGCCGTGGGCTCGAGGTTCGCCCAGGTCACCGCCACTCGAACCGTGTTGAACCCGAACGACGCGATCTGATCGAACACCTGCCGCGGCGAGATCGACCATCCGTCCCGGCACAGTCGTATCACCCCCGGTTGACGTGCGGGAGCCATGGTCCCCGAACCCGCTTCGAGGTCACGCAATCCAACGCCGGTGAACCGGACCGTTCGGCCCCGTTGGTCCACCAACCGGGTCCCGTTCGTGTGCACCCACCCCGTGATGCGGCGGGAGGGATCCAGGGTCACGATGGGCCCCGTCGGTGAGGGCGGCGCCGGCCCGACCGGCGGCGGGCTGACCGCCACCGTCGGCCCCGCGCCGCCACCGTGGCACGCCGGCAGCAGCAGGGTCATCGCGGCCACCACGGTGACCACCCGAGCCCGCGACATCATGCCCGGCGCAACCGTCGCAACGCCGCGCTGAGGTCCTCCGGCAGGGCCTCTTCGAGCTCCACCCGCTCCCCCGTCATCGGGTGATCGAACGCCACCCGCCACGAATGCAGGAACGGCCGCAGCAGGCCAAGGGCAGTTGCGTCGTCGCCGCCTCCGCCGTACGTCCGGTCCCCCAGGATGGGGTGGCCCGCTGACGAGAGGTGGGCCCGGATCTGATGGGTCCGTCCCGTTCGAGGCTTCGCCTCCAGCAGCGTGGCCCGTTCGAACCGTTCGACCACCTCGAACTCCGTCTCGGCCTGGCGTCCGCTGCTGATCCGTACCTTGATGCGGGCCCGGTCACGTTCGAGCGGCGCATCGACCGCGAAGTGGTCGTGCTCGACGCGGCCCCGGACCAGCGCGAGGTAGCGGCGGTCGACGTCGTGGCGGAAGAACATCTCGGCCAGGCCTGAGTGCGCCGCGTCGGTCGAGGCCACCACGATCAGGCCCGAGGTCCCCGCGTCCAGCCGGTGCACGATCCCCGGCCGGTCGGGCTCGGCGCCGGCGGAGAGCGGGACGCCCATCCCCAGCAACCGGTTGACCAGCGTGCCGGTCCGCCGCGACGCGGTTGGATGGGTGACCACCCCGGCCGGCTTGGCCACGATCATCAGGTGTTCGTCCCGATAGCGAACGGGGACCGGCGAGGGGTCGGGCTCCAGGGCGGTTCGTTCGGCGGTGTCCACCACGACCTGTTCGCCGCCGGAGAGGCGATGGGATTTGGGACGGACCACGCCGTCGACCAGCACCTCGCCCGCCGCGATGGCCCGCTGCACGTCAGCCCGCGGGCGGTCCAGGGCGGCGGCGGCGACGGCGTCCAGCCGGCCCGGGGTCGCCTCGAACGCGGCCCTGCTCACCCGTCCCCGGCTGTCGTCAGGCCGGTCGCGCCCGCCGCCGGGACCTCGCCGCCGCCCGGGTGCCACAAGCCCGCCAGCACCATCACCAGCACCCCCACCACGATGGCGGAGTCCGCCAGGTTGAACACCGGCCACACGTGGAAGTCGATGAAGTCGGTCACCCGCCCGCTCACTCCCGGTCCGGCCAGGCGGTCGATCAGGTTGCCCAGCGCGCCGCCCAGGACCAGTCCCAGCGCCACGGCCGACGTTCGCAGCCGCAAGCGGACGGACCCCACGACGATGACCAGGATGACGACCACCGACGCGGCGAAGAAGAGCCACGGATGGTTCGCCAGCAGCCCGAACGCGCCGCCCGAGTTCGTGGTGTAGGAGAGCTGGACGACGTGCGGGATCAGCACGATCGGCGGCCGTCCCGCCAGGTGGTGAAGGACCAGGGACTTGGTCACCCGGTCGGCCACGAACACCATGGCCGCCACGCCGTACAGGAACCCCATCAGGCGGAGCCTCCGACGCTGCGCGGACGCCGGCTTCGAGGTCACCTGCGCCGGCGAGCCCATCCCAGGGTCAGCGGACGCGCTCTTCGGCCTGCTTGTCCTCGATGCAGAGGTTGGCGTAGGGCAGCGCCTTGATCCGAGCCTTCTCGATGGGCTTTCCGCACCGGTCGCACAAACCGTAGGAGCCCTCGTCGATCTTCGCCAGGGCCTTGTCGATGCGCTCCTTGAGGTCCCGCAGGTTGTTCACCAGCGAGAGGTCCTTCTCCCGTTCGAACGTGGCCGTCCCGGCGTCGGCGTACTCCTCGTCGAAACCCATCTCGCCGGAGAGGTCGGTCTGGTTCCCGGCGAACGTCGACTGTTCGATCTCCTCCATCTGGGAGTCAAGCTCGCCGCGCTCCGTCAGGAGCCGGTCCTTCAGTTCCTTCAGTTCTTTGTCGGTGAACGATGCCTTGGAGGTCATGATAGATCCGATGCGTCAGGCGGGCGGTGGACGGCGGAAGGATACCCGATGGGGTCCGAAAGGAACCGTTGCCGCAGGTCAGGGCGTCGTGGCCGCGGAAAGCAACTGCTCGGCCAGCGGCCTCGATAGCCCCTGGACCTTGAACACCTTGGCCCGTGACGTTCGGCTTCCGCGCAGCTCTACCGCCGACGGCGGGACCCCGAACAGCTCCGCCATCACTCGGCGGGCCTCCTCCGTGGCCCGGCCGTCCACCGCCGGCGCGGCCACCCCGACCACGATCTCCTCGCCCTCACATTCGATGCCCGGCCTCGAACGCGGCCTGACCCGAACGCTCACCAGGACCCCGCCGGCCGTCTCCGTGATCCGCATCGAAGTGAACGTTACAATCGCCGGGCAGGCAAAGGCGACGACGGGAACGAGTAGCGGGGCCTCCGGGCCCGGAGCGAGCCGGGGATGGTGCGAGCCCGGTGGTTCGACCCCGCGAAGATCATCCCCGAGCCGCCGCCCGAACGCCCCACGGGGTCAGTAGGCGCGGACGGGTCCGCCCGTGACAGCGGAGGCCGCTTCAGACGGCGGCGATGAGTGGGCCGGAGACCCGGAGGTCTTCGGCCAAGCAGGGTGGTACCGCGGGGCCGCACGCCTCGTCCCTGAGCGACGCGGGACGGGGCGTTCGTCGTTCCCGGCTCCTTGAAGACGATGCGAGGGAGGAGAGGGCGAGATGACCAGGTACCAGCCGGTGGACCCGAAGGTGGACTTCCCCGCCATGGAGCGCGCCGTCATCGACTTCTGGCGCGAACGGGGGGTGTTCGCCGAGAGCCTTCGCCTCCGCCAGGACGCGCCGCTGTGGGTGTTCTACGAGGGCCCGCCCACCGCGAACGGCCTGCCCGGCATCCATCACGTGGAGGCACGGACGTTCAAGGACGTCTTCCCCCGCTACAAGACGATGACCGGCCATTTCGTCCCTCGCAAGGCGGGTTGGGACTGCCACGGCCTGCCCGTCGAGGTGGAGGTGGAGAAGGAGATCGGGACGAAGAACAAGCGCGACATCGAGGTGTTCGGCATCGCGGAGTTCGTCGAACGCTGCCGCGCCTCGGTGACGCGCTACGTGAGCGAGTGGGAGCGGCTGACCGAGCGCATCGGCCTGTGGCTCGACATGGACCAGGCGTACTGGACCATGAACGCCGACTACGTCCAGAGCGTGTGGTGGGCGCTCAAGCAGTTGCACGAACAGGATCTGCTGTTCCAGGACGACAAGGTGACCGCGTACTGCCCGCGATGCGGAACAGGACTGTCCGATCACGAGGTGGCCCAGGGCTACGAGCAGGATCTGGACCCCAGCGCGTTCGTCCGGTTCCCCGTGCTGTCGTCGAACGTCGACGGCCTGGACGGTGCGGCGCTGGTGGCATGGACCACCACGCCGTGGACGCTCATCTCGAACCTCGGCCTGGCCGTGGCGGCGAACGAGGCCTACGTCCGGCTGCGGGTGGGAGACGAGGTGCTGGTGGTGGCCGACGCGCTGCGGGGATCGGTGGCCGAGGACGCCTCGACCGAACAGCTCGGCCCCAGCTTCCCCGGTTCGGCGATGGTGGGGACGCGCTACGAGGCGCCGTTCGACAACGTCGAGGAAGGCACCACCCATCGGGTGGTGGCGGCGGCGTTCGTGTCGATGGAGGACGGCACCGGCATCGTGCACATGGCGCCCGCGTTCGGCGCGGAAGACCTCGCCGTCGGCCGGCGCGAGGGGTGGCCGGTGTTCAACCCGGTGGACGACACCGGCCGGTTCACCGATCTCGCGCCGGAGTACGTGCGCGGGGTGTTCGTCAAGGACGCGGACGACGCCATCTTGGAGGACTTGCGCGCGCGCGGACGACTGCTCCGGGCCGAACGCGTCGAGCACCCCTACCCGCACTGCTGGCGGTGCAAGACGCCGCTCCTCTACTACGCCCGCCCCGCCTGGTACGTCCGCACCACGGCGCGCAAGCAGGACCTCCTGGCGGCGAACGAGACGGTGAACTGGTTCCCCGACCACATCAAGCACGGCCGCTTCGGCGACTGGCTGGCGAACAACATCGACTGGTCGCTGTCGCGCGACCGGTACTGGGGCACGCCGCTTCCAATCTGGCGCTGCGCTCGGGGTCACGACCGGGCCGTCGGTTCGCTCGCGGAGTTGAGCGAACTCGCCGGCCGCGACGTGACGTCGATCGACCCGCATCGACCGGGCATCGACGACGTGACGTTCGACTGTCCGTCGTGCGGTGGGGAGGCCCGCCGCGTCCCTCAGGTCATCGACACGTGGTTCGACTCCGGCGCGATGCCGTACGCGCAGTGGAACTATGGCGGGCCCGGGAGCGAGGGCGGGGCGACGTTCGACGAACGCTTCCCTGCGGACCTGATCGCCGAGGCCATCGACCAGACCCGCGGGTGGTTTTACACGCTGATGGCCGAGGGGGTGCTGCTGTTCGGCTCGAACGCCTACAAGAACGTGCTGTGCCTCGGCCTCATCGTGGACGGCGAGGGCCGGAAGATGTCGAAGAGCCTCGGCAACATCCTGGAGCCGTGGTCGGTCATCGACCGCCAGGGTGCCGATGCGCTGCGATGGTTCCTGGTCGCTACCGGCTCGCCGTGGTCCACGCGGCGCATCTCCATGGACATGCTCGACGACGTCGTTCGCCGCGTCCTGCTGACGCTGTGGAACACGTACTCGTTCTACGTGACGTACGCGAACATCGACCAGCCGGACCTGGCCTCGGCGCCGCGGGCGGCGGACCGGCCGCTGCTCGACCGGTGGGTGCTGTCGCGGCTGCACTCGACCGTGGCGGCGGTGGGCGCCGCCATGGAGGGCTACGACGCGACGGGGGCGGCGCGTTCGATCGCCGAGCTGATCGACGACCTCTCGAACTGGTACGTCCGGCGTTCGCGGCGGCGGTTCTGGGACCCGTCCCGCGGTGGCGGCGACGAGGCCACGAAGCTCGCCGCGTTCGCCACGCTGGAGGAGTGCCTGGTCACGCTGACCGGGCTGATGGCGCCGCTCACGCCGTTCGTCTCGGAGGAGCTATACCGGAACCTGACGGCCGGCGGCCATCCGGACGCGCCGATCTCGGTGCACCTCACCGACTTCCCCGTCGCAGATCTGTCCTTGGTCGACCCGGACCTGGAGGCGGCGATGGCGACCGTTCGTTCGCTCGTGTCGCTGGGCCGAACGGTCCGAACGGACGCCAAGGTCCGGGTCCGCCAGCCCCTGTCCCGGGCCGTGCTCCACGTGACGGCCGAACGCTCTGCCCTCGAGCCGTTGCTGCCGCTGGTGAAGGAGGAGTTGAACGCGCGGGAGGTGGTGTTCGCCGGATCGGCGGAGTCGCTGTCGGAGTGGCGGGCCAAGCCGAACTTCCGCGTACTGGGCCCGAAGCTGGGACAGCGGGTCCAGGAGGTCGCCGCCGCTCTCGCCGCGGACGACGGAACCCTGGCCCGGGAGCTTGCGGCCGGCGGGTCCGTTCGGCTGGCCGCAGCGTCCGGAGAGGTGGAGCTCGGGCCCGACGACGTCGAGCTGGTGCAGCAGACCCAGACGGGATGGGGCATGGCCTCCGACGGGACGAACACCGTGGCGTTGGACCTGGCCCTGGACGACGACCTCCGCCGGGAGGGCGCGGCCCGCGAACTGGTTCGGGCGGTGCAGGACCTCCGCAGGTCCGCGGGACTCGGGGTGACCGACCGGATCGAACTGTTCGTGGAGACCTCCGGCTTGTTGAGCGAGGCGCTGGCCGAACACCGCGAACGGATCGCCGGGGAGGTGCTTGCCGTTCGGCTGAACGGCGACCGGGGTGGAGAACCGGAAGCCTCTGCCGAGGTGCAGGTGGAGGGAGAGACGGCCCGGTTGAAGCTGCGTCGCGTCTGAGCCGGAGCGAGTCAGCGGGCCGTGCACCGCCCCGTCAGTCCTCGCCCCAGAACAGCTCCCGGAGCGAGCGCTCCTCGCCGTCGTCCTGATCGTCGAGGGCCGCCCCCGGCATGACCTCCTCCTCGGCCCGGCCGGTGGCGCCCGTCGATCCGCCGGCGGAGACACCGCCCTCCCCGGAGATAACCTCGGCGGGCTCGTTGATGTCCACAGGCTCGTTGACGTCCACAGGCTCGTTGACGTCGTCGGGTTCCTCCTCGCCTGGCGACCCGTATTCGTCGTCCAGCGAGATGGCCTCCATCTGCGCGGTCGGGGGCAGCGGGTCGGCGAACGAACCGGGCCCGCCCGCGGCGTCGTGACCCTGACCTTGTTCGAAGCCGGAACCATCTTCGGCCGGCGCGGCCTCGGTGTCGGACGTGTCGTCGGTGGCGGACGCGTCGCCGGTGGCGGACGCGTCGCCGGCCACGGACGAGCCCCACGGATCCGACCCTCTCCACGAACCCGAGTGGGTCTTCGGGTCCTGGCTTTCGGCGTCGTCCTGCAGGGGCGTGGCGTCCGGATGTTCCGCCGCCGGGGACGACTCGGAAGCCACCGCATCGTCAGCCCCCGGTCCTGAGGGTTCGACATCCGGCGATCCCTGGACCGCTTCGTCGTCGAACGCATCCGACGGGGCGACCGGGAGGTCCCATGGGAGCGGCCGCTCCGACGCCGCGACCGGCGTGTCAGGGTTCGCCGAGGCCTGGGCGGCCGGTGTCGTGGCCATGGGCGGTTCGGGCGCCGGCGCGTCGTCGGAAGTGTCGTTCCACGCGGAGCCTTCGGGCTGCTCGAAGACCACGTCGGGCGTCTGGGACTCGGTGGGGGCCTGACCCGCGGCCTCGGCGGTCTGCGTGGCCCACGTCTCCTCGGCCGGCTGGCCCTGGCCGTGCATCCCCGGGTCCGACGTCAATCGCTCCTGCGGTCCCGTGCCCTCGGACGCTCGAGTCCGGGCTGCGTTCGACCATCCGCCCGCCGCGGCGTCAGGTGTCCGCGACGGAGGTTCTTCAGCAGACGCTTCCCCGGAGGTGGGCGCCTCCACCGGCCCCTCGTTCGATCCGGTAACAGCTTGCGGCGCAAGCGGTTCGGAGTCGCTGGACTCGGCAGGCGCGGCCGGGGGCGCCGATCCACGAACGATCCGAACGTCATCCTTGACGGACTCCGCATGCTGCTGGATGAGACCCGCCAGGCTCTGCAGGAATTCGCGCTCACGTGAAAGGAACCGCGTGACCAGCGGTCCCGACGCCGGCGTCGCCGCTGACGTGGCGACCGGTGTCGCGGCCCCGGCGGCGTTCGCCTCGAACGACGCGGCCCGGGACCGGGCTTCGGCCACGATTCGTTCGGCTTCGTCGCGGGCGTCCCGAACGACGCGATCGGCCAGGGCGGCGTCCCCGGTGGCGATCGGCGTCGTCCGCTGGACGTCGGCCTGCTCGCGGAGGCGCTTGTTCTCGGCGTGGAGGCGGGCCACCTCCTCGGTCAGCTCGTCGAGGAATCGGTCGACGTCGCGTTCGTTGTAGCCACGCATCGCCAGCCGGAACTCCTTCTGCTGGATCTCCACCGGCGTGATCCGGGTCGACCGGGCCTGCTGAGGCTCCTGGCCGGCGCTCTTGTCCTTTCTGCTCATGGCCGCGATCCCTTCCCGTGGTGGGCCTTCAGGTGCTCGTGAGGTTCTCATGTTGTAGCAGATGAGCATGGAGGAACCCCGGAAGCAACCGTCCGGCGTCAGTGCACATAGGCCCGGAGGATGCCGAGGACGATGAACACGATGATCGGCGACAGATCCATGGCCATGCCGCCCATGCGGATTGGAGGCAGGAGGCGGCGAACAGGCCGCAGGACCGGCTCGGTTACGTCGTAGATCAGGTTCATGAACTGGCGGATGGGCCCGGACGGCGGGATGGGGAACCACGACGAGAACACGCGGATCAACAGGATGACCCAGTAGATGGTGAGCAGGGTTTGCAGGATCCCCATTCGCAGGTTCCTTCAGTTCGAACGCCGGGCCGCCGGGCCCGCGTTCGACACGAGCGGGGTCACAGCTGGTTGAAGAAGCCGCCCTCGACGAGGCGTTCGCGCTCCTCCGCGGAGACCTCCATGTTCGCCGGGGTCAGCAGGTAGACCCGCGAGGCGACCATCTCGATCTTGCCGTCGAGACCGAACACCAGACCCGAGGCGAAGTCGACCAGCCGCCGGGCGATGGCGTCGTCCGCGCCCTGGAGGTTCACGATGACCGGGATGCCCTGGCGGAAGCGTTCGCCGATCTCCCGGGCCTCGTTGAACCGCTTGGGCTCGGCCCGGTGGATCGAGGCCATGGACGGCATCCGGGCCGGCGCGGGCATCGTCCGGACGATGGTGGCCTCCGAACGGTCCGGCGAGGTGTCCGCGGCGGACGTTCGGCCCAGCCGGCGAACCGGCGCCTGCGCTTCGCCCCGGGCGGGAACGGGCTCCATGGCGTCCTCCGGGTCTTCGAACTCCTCGTCCTCGACCAAGCCCAGGTACTGCAACGTCTTCTTCCAGACCCCCGGCATGTACCTCTCCTTCGAACGGATCCGTCGCGGCGCCAGCCGGATCGTCCCGATGCCACTCGGCGTCCTCAGGGGCGCGACCCGAACAGGGCTGTTCCGACGCGCACCATCGTAGCGCCTTCCTCCACCGCCACTGGGAAATCGGAGGACATTCCCATCGAGAGCTGGACGACCTCCGGATGGCGTTCGCGCAGCGCGTCGCGCAGTTCCCGCAGGCGGCGGAAGAACGGCCGGGCCTCCTCCGGGTCGGGACCGGGCGGGGGCAGCGTCATCAGTCCCACCACCGAGAGGCCTTGCCGCGCAACGGTTTGCGTGACGAACGGCCCGACATCGTCGGGGTCGACGCCCTGGCGGCGGCCCGTGAAATCCACCTGGACCAGGACGGGAAGGGTGCGTTCGAGGCCGGCCAGCCGCTGCACGAGGTGGTCGAACCCGCTGCCCGGCTCGGCCGTGTGGACCACCGAGGCGTGCTCGGCGACCTTCGCCGCGGTCCCCCGCTGCAGCTTGCCGATGAAATGCCACGTGGCCTCGACGAGGGACGCCTTGGACGCCAGCTCGCCGGCGTAGTTCTCGGCGAAGTGGCAGAGGCCTGCCTCGTTCGCGGCGCGGATGCGCTCGATGCCGACGGTCTTGGAGGCGCCGATCAACGTGACCTCCGAGGGTTGGCGGCCGACCTGGGCGCAGGCCTCGCCGATCCGCTCCGTGACCGCGGCCAGGGCCAGAGCGACGTCCTGCCCGCCGGTCACGGCATCCGGGCCGCGATGAGGGCCTGCCGTCCCGTCTCGCCGTCGCGGCGGTAGGAGTAGAAGCGTTCGGGCTCGCAGGCGGTGCAGATCCCCGCCGGATCGACGTGGCGCGCGCCGCGTTCCTTCAAGATCCGAACGACCGTCCCGGGCAGGTCCAGCCGCTGTCTCCCCCCGGTTCGGCCGCCGTGCAGGATCGCCCCCCCCTCCGTCGCGGCGGAGACGGCCAGGGCCACGTCGGGGCCGACCTCGTAGTGGTCCGGTCCGATGGCAGGACCGATGGCCGCGAGCACCCGATCGCTCTCGGCGAACACCTCCAGGGCGGCGGCCACGATGCCGGCCGCCACGCCGCGCCATCCCGCGTGCACCACGGCCACCAGGCCGCTCTCCGGATCGCCCAGCACGAGCGGAACGCAGTCCGCGGTCAGCACCGCCACGGGGAGTCGCTTGGTCGCGGTGACCAAGGCGTCGGCGTTCGACACGGCGGAGGAGGCGTCCGTGAACCCGGCTCCTCGGTGGCGCGGCCCCACCCGGACGTGCCGAGCACCGTGGATCTGTCGGGCCACGACGAACTCCTCGATGCCGAGGGCCCGGCACACGCGCTTCCGATTCTCGGCGACCACCGTCGGGTCGTCGGCGGTGCGCAGGCCCAGGTTCAGTTCAGCATGCGGACCGGTGCTGAGCCCGCCCGTGCGTTCGGTGAACGCGACCTGGAAGCCGGCCGACTCCAGCCGCTTCGGGACCAGCACGGTCACGCCCTCGTCGAGCGTTCGTCGTTCGAACATCCTCACCGGCAGGCTAGCCGAACGCGCTCGCCGGCGTGGCCAAACGAACGGCCGGCCCCTCGAGAGGGACCGGCCGGTCGATGCGTTGGGGCCGGGAACCGCGAGGCTGGGGAAGGTCGCCTCCGAGTCTCCCCCGCCCCCACCGCGTCAGGGGCCGCGCGGGACCCCTAACTCTTCAGGAAGTCCGGGATGTCCAGATCCTCGTCCGCGTCGAACACGACCGTGGCCGGGGCCGGCTTGAACATCTCGTCGTCCTCGTCATCGAGCAGGGAGGGGACGGGCTCGCGCTTGGTCTCGGCCGGCGCCTCCATGAGTCGATTGATCCGGCCGTTCCGCCCATGGGCGTTGCCGTTGCCGAGCTTGTCGAACCCGGCCGCGATGACGGTGACCCGAACCTCGTCGCCCAGGCCGTCGTCGATGACCGCCCCGAAGATGATGTTGGCGTCGGGATGGGCGACCTTCGTGATCATCTCGGCGGCCCGGTTGACCTCGTGGAGGGCCATGTCGGAAGGACCGGCGATGGACAGCAGGACGCCCTTGGCCCCGTCGATGGAGGCCTCGAGCAGCGGGGAGGACACGGCCGCCTTCGCCGCGTCCTCGGCCCGGTTCTCGCCCGTCCCGTGTCCGATGCCCATGAGCGCGGACCCCGCCCCCGTCATGACCGCCTTCACGTCGGCGAAGTCCAGGTTGATGAGGCCCGGCGTCATGATGAGCGAGGTGATGCCGTCGACACCCTGGTACAGAACCTGGTCCGCCATGCGGAACGCCTCCAAGACCGGGGTGCCCGCGTCGGAGACCTGGAGCAGGCGGTCGTTGGGCACGACGATCATGGTGTCGACGGCCGCCTTCAGCTCGCCGATGCCGATGTCCGCCTGCGCCGCCCGTTTCCGCCCCTCGAACGAGAAGGGCCGGGTCACGACGCCGATGGTCAGCGCCCCCAGCGACTTGGCGATCTCCGCCACGATGGGGGCCCCGCCGGTGCCCGTGCCGCCGCCCTCGCCGGCGGTGATGAAGACCATGTCCGCGCCCTTGAGGATCTCCTCGATCTCGGTGCGGTGCTCCTCCGACGCGCGCTTGCCGACCTCCGGGTTCGAACCGGCGCCCAACCCTCGAGTGGTCTCTCGCCCGATGTCAAGCTTTACGTCAGCTTCAGACATCAGCAACGCCTGCGCGTCGGTGTTCATCGCGATGAACTCGACGCCACGGAGGCCGGACTCGATCATCCGGTTCACCGCGTTGACACCGCCTCCGCCGATCCCGATGACCTTGATCACGGCGAGGTAGTTCTGGGGAGCCTGCATCCTCTTCTCCTCCCTGGACCGCACTGCGGTCGCTCTACCTGGGGAAGTACCGCTTCTCACTGCCATATTCATCCTCCAGTTCAGAGTTAGTGTTATGTAAACCTAACCCACAAGGCGAGGAATCTACACTACGAGAGGCCGAGGAGTCAACCCCTTCTTTTGGCGGACGTGCTGCGGCGACCCTCCGCCCTTCACCTCCGGCCTGTTGTACGCCGGAGGTTCGAGCTCAGCGAGTGGCGGCGTGCGGAACAGAAGGTGGCGACGCCGTGCCTTGCGTCGTGGCAGCGCCCGCCGGCCGGAGCGCGGGCGATGAGGGCGCTCTCACATCGATCACGGAGGGCGTGACCTGGTGGGCATGAGCCCAGGACAGGACGGCGAGGAGGGCTTGACCCTTCGCCGCGGCGTTCGAGCCATCGCCGAACAACACCCTCACCCCGGACCGCAGGCCCACCTCGACCGAGCGGCCCGACATGTTCACCGACGTGATCTGCGTTCGAAGCGCCACGGGCAGATCCGTGACGACGCGCAGCGTTGCGACCTGCTGAAGTCTCGATCCAGACTTGAGTCTCTGGATCCCGGCATCCACCACCGGCAATCGTCCGGATGCGGAGGCGGGCCCCAAGACGGTCCCGTCGTTCGCCACCAGGAAGCGGCCCGTCGGCGAGACCGCCACGGCCACCGGGGAGCGTTCGATGACGGAGATGTGCACCGAGGACGGCAGGCTCCGGGCAACGTGTGCGGACAGGATCCAGGGATCGGTTTCCAGCCGCCGCTCAACCCGGGCCGGAGCGAACCACAGGAGGTTCGTGCCGTGGCCCAGGCCCCCCGCCGTCTCGACCTGCGCCACCGACAGGTGTGAGGCCCCCGACACCTGCAGTGAGCGGAGGTCGAAGATCGGTGAGTTCGTCACCCACCACACCATCCCCCCCAGCGCCAGCAGACCCAGGACCGCCCACGCCACCGAGCGACCCCGGGGCCGCGGCGCGAGCCGCCCGTTCCGGTGCCCCATCTGCGCCTGCTCGCGCATCCACGTCGAACTCGCCGACACGTCATCCCTCCCGTGAAGTCCTCACCGTCGCGGAGGCATCTCGCGCCTCCTGCAACCGGTCCAATGTCTCGGTCCCGACCATCGTGATGTCGCCTGCCCCCAGGGTGACGACGAGGTCGCCACCCCGGACCTGTCCCGCCAGGAAGGGCGCGACGTCGGGGCGCCGCGGCAGGTAGACCACACGTCTGCCGGGTGCGGCCTCAGCCAGCGCCTCCACCACCAGCTTGCCGGTCACGCCGGGGATGGGCTCCTCGCCCGCCCCGTACACATCGGTCACCACCACCAGGTCTGCCGCCGACAGGCTCTCTCCAAGTTCTCGCCACATGACGCTCGTTCGGCTGTACCGGTGCGGCTGGAACACCGCCACGATCCGGCCCGGCCCGGCCCCTCCGTCGCGCTCCGGCGGTCCCCACATCCTCGCGGCCCGCAGCGTCACGGCTATCTCCGTAGGGTGATGGGCGTAGTCGTCGACGAACGTGGTCCCGTTCACCTCGCCGCGCCGCTCGAACCGACGGCGGACGCCGGTGAAGGTGGCGAGAGCCGTCGCCGCAACCCCGGCGTCGACGCCGAGCGATGTCGCCACCGCCAGAGCGGCCGCGGCATTCAGCAGGTTGTGTCGCCCGGGGACAGCAAGGCGAACCTCCGTCTCCGCACCCCGCACCACGAAGGGAACCGGCGTCCCGATCACGCCGTCGGCATCGGACGGCACGCGGACTTCCATGCCGGGACCGGTCCCGTACCGAATGACGTTCGTCAGTCCGGAGAGCGAACGCCGCACGCCGGGGTCGTCCCAGCACGCCACGACCGTGCCGGCGCCCACGGCGAATGACGCGAACGCCGATTCCACCTCACGGGCGTCCGCGTAGAAATCCAGGTGGTCCGGTTCGACGTTCGTGATCACGCCGACGTCGGGGCGGAGCAGGAGGAACGAACCGTCGCTCTCGTCGGCCTCGGCCACGAACACGTCCCCCGTCCCGGGGCCGGCGCCCGAGCCGCTCTCGTTGAGGTCGCCCCCGATGACGAACGTCGGCGCCAGGCCGGCGTGGGTGAGGATGACGGAGATCATCGACGTGGTCGTGGTCTTCCCGTGGGTCCCGGCGACGGCCACGGTCCGGCGGTCACGCATCAGCGCGGCCAAAACCTGGACCCTCATCAGCACGGGGATGCCCGCCTGGGCGGCGGCGCGCAGTTCGGGGTTCGACGGCGGGATCGCCGAGGACACCACGACCGCGTCCGGAGCGCCGAGCTGCTCCGCCCGGTGGCCGACGGAGACCCTGGCGCCCCGTTCGCGCAGCACGCCGAGTCCCGCGGACTCCTTGAGGTCGGACCCGGTCACCTCGACCCCCCGGACGAGCAGCAGACGGGCGATGCCACTCATGCCCGCGCCGCCGATCCCGATGAGGTGGAGCCGGCGCCATGCGGCGGGGTCGGGGATGGGAAGCGTCGGGATCGAACCCTCCCTGGGACGGTACGGGGCGGGTGCCGCATCCATCGCGGCCTCGTCGGGGTGCGGCCGCGTCACGTCGCCTCCGGCGTTCGCCACGCCGCCGCCGTCACCGCGTCGGCCAACCTTTCGGCGGCGTCACGGCGACCGCACGCCCGCGCTCGTTCGCCCATCGAACGCAGGCGCTCGGGGCTGTCGATCAGACTCAGGATCCGGTCGGCCAGCGACTCCCCCGTCACCTGGTCGTCCAGCAGAACGTCCGCGGCGCCCGAGCGCTGAAGCGAACGGGCGTTGGCCTCCTGATGCCGCCCGGTGGCGTACGGATACGGGATCAGCAGGCTGGGGAGACCGCACGCAGTGACCTCCGCCGCAGTGGTCGCGCCCGACCGCGACACCACCAGATCCGCGCAGGCGTACACCAGCTCCATCCGTTCGACGAACCCGAACAGCCGAACGGTCAACGATTCGCCGCCGGGCCCGGCCCGTTCGATGAGACCCAGATGGGCCGGCCCGGTGATCAGGACGACCTGCAGATCCGAACGGCCCTCCAGGAGACGGCACGCTCCCACCGCCGCCCGGTCGATGTGCAGCGCGCCCTGGCTGCCGCCGAAGATCACGATGGTCCGCCGGTCCTCCAACAGGTCCAGCTCGCGGCGACCCTCCTTGGCCAGGACCTCGCGGCCCTCGGCGACTCGGAGGATCTCCTCGCGCACCGGGTTGCCCGTCACCGTTATGGCCGAACCGGGATGCCGGGGGAAGAGCGGTTCGGCGTCGGCGAACGACAACGCGACCGTTCGGGCTCGCCGCGACAGCATCCGGTTGGCCAGTCCGGGCACGGCGTTCTGTTCGTGCAGGACGACCGGGACACGTTCGCGCGCCGCGGCCAGCGCCGCCGGGATGCTGACGTAGCCGCCCATGCCCACCACCACGTCCGCGTTCCGGACCACCTCTCGTGCGGCGCGCATCGCCCGGAGCGCGACCAAGGGTGCGCGGATGGTGGTCCACGAGACCTTGCGCAGGAGTGGCGCGGCAGGCACGACGTCGAACCGGAACCCGGCCGCGGGGATGAGCCGCGCCTCCACGCCGCGTTCGGTGCCGATGAACGAGACTTCGTGACCACGAGCGGAGAGCGCGCGCGCCAGGGCCAGGCCGGGGAACACGTGTCCGGCCGTCCCTCCGCCCGCGATCACCACCCGCATCCGCACTCCTCCTCTCCGCTCTAGCCCGAACCGTCAGCGCGCGGCGGACGCGGTCCGGCGGCGGCTCGACACTGCTCGGCCCCGGGACGAACGCCGCGGCGTTCGCGCGTCGGACCCGCTCGCTCGTCCCACCGAGACCAGGATCCCCACGCCCACCAGCGACACGATCAGCGACGAACCGCCGAAGGACATGAACGGCAGCGGCACGCCCGTGATGGGCAGCACGCCCGTCACCGCGCCCATGTTGATGAGCGCCTGCAGTCCGAGCCACGCCGTGATGCCGCCGGCCAGGATCCGGCCGAACGTGTCCGGCGCGCGCAGCGCGATCCGGATCCCCGCGTAGACGAGCCCGGCGAACAGCGCCAGCACCAGGAGCTCGCCCATCAGCCCCAGCTCCTCGCCGAGGATGGAGAAGATGAAGTCGGTGTGGGCGTTCGGCACGTACATCCACTTCTGCCGGCTCGCCCCGAGCCCCACGCCGAACAGGTGCCCCGACCCCAGCGCGATGAGCGACTGTACGATCTGCCAGCCGCTGTTGCGCGGGTCGTTGAACGGGTGGAGGAACGACAGGAAGCGCGTTCGGCGGTAGCCAGCCTTCATGATCAGGAGCGCCCCCGCGCCCAGGCCGAGCACCGCCGCGATCCCGAGCGTCCGGAGCCGAACGCCCGCCACGAACGCCATCACCGCGACGCTCAAGGAGATGATCATCATCGTTCCCAGGTCGGGCTGCAGCATGATCAGCACCGACACCGCACCGACGACGAGCATGAGCGGGATGGCCCACACGATCACGTCGTCGAGGTAGCGGATGTTCTTGCTGAGGATGGCCGCGGTCGCGGTCACCACGGCGAGCTTGGCCAGTTCGGAGGGCTGCAGCGTGATCGAGCCCAGGGGGATCCACCGCGCCGCGCCGCCCGCCGTCGTCCCGGTTGACGGCCGGAGCACCAGGACGAGCAGCGCGACCGACAGCCCCAGCAGCGGGACCCACAGCTTCTGCCACGCCTGGTAGCGCAGCCGCGCCGCCCCCACCGCCAGCACCGCGCCGACCACAGCGTAGATCAGCTGCTTCTTGAAGAACAGGAAGCTCGAACCGTACTGGGCGAACGCCGAGACCGAACTGGCTGAGAGCACCATCACCAACCCGAGCGCGGTCAGCAGCGTGACCGACAGCAGCAGCAGCACCATCACCCGTCGGGCGCTGCGTTCGGTTCTGGCCTTGGCCGCCTCGGGCGAGATCTCGCCGGGCCGGACCACGCGGAGGTGCGGGAAGGTCATGGCCGCTTCGCTACGCATCGGACCTCCTGGGCTCGGGTCGGTCGTCGGGGGCCGGGGTACCAAGGCTCGCCGCGGCCAGGGCGAACCTCTCGCCCCGGTCGCGGTAGTCGCGGAACATGTCCTGGCTGGCACACGCCGGGGCCAGCACGACCGACCCTCCGGGCACGGCCAGGTCGAACGCCTCGCGCACGGCGTCGTCCATGGAGCCGGCACGGCGAACGGGGACCAGGCCGGTGAACGCATCAGCCACGTCGTCCGCGGCCTCCCCGATGGCGACGACCCCCACCAGGGACGGCGCCAGGCTCGCCAGCGGCGAGAGATCGACGCCCTTGGCCAGCCCTCCGGCGATCAGGACCGCGTCCCGTACGCCCTCCAGCGCGGCCAGCGCGGCGTGCGGGTTGGTGGCCTTCGAGTTGTCGACGAACCGGACCCCGTCCCGTTCGGCCACGATCCGTCCCCGGTGCGGCCCCGGCTCGAACGCCACCAGCGCTCGTCGGATCGCGTCGGGGGTGAGTCCGAACGCGAGACATGCCGCGGCTGCGGCGGCCGAATCCGTCAGCAATGCGGCGGTGGTGAGCGCGGGCGCGCCCAGATCCACGGTTTCACCGTCGAAGGCCGCCACCACCCGGCCACCGGCCACTCCGACCTCGCCCGGGTGGGGAGGGCCGGTTCGGAACCACCGGACCTCACACGGTGCCGCGGAGGAGATGGCCGCGGCGTGTGGATCGTCGCGGTTGCCGACGTGCACGTCGCCGTCCGCCTGCCGCGCGAAGATCCGGGCCTTGGCCGCGCCGTAGGCCTCAATCGACCCGTGCCAGTCCATGTGGTCGGGCGCGAGATTCAGCAGCACCGACACCCGCGGCCGGAACTCGTCGACGAACCGCAACTGGAACGACGACGCCTCCACCGAGAGCGCGTCGAACCCCTCCCGGGCCGCGGTGGAGAACGGATACCCCACATTGCCGCAGGCCCTCGCAGACAAGCCCGCCTCGCGCATGGCCGCGGCGACCATCTCGACCGTCGTCGACTTGCCGTTCGTCCCGGTCACCGCCACGAACGGCACGCCGCACAACCGGGCGCCGAGTTCGAGCTCGCTCCACACCGGGATGCCCCGGCGGATCGCCCAGGTCAACACCGGCGCGGACTCCGGGATGCCGGGGCTCGCCACGACGCGCGTGGCGCCGTCGAGGTGCTCGGGCCGGTGGCCGCCGTCCATGACCCGAACGCCCTCGGCCGAGCCGGGGGACATCGATGCGGCCTCGCTGACCCAGACGTCCGCGCCCGCCTTGCGGGACGCCTCCACCGCCGCCCGGCCGCTCGCGCCGTAGCCGAGAACCACCACGCGTTCGCCGGCCAGGATGCGTTCGGCCACCACCGCGCTCACCCGGTGCCTCCGCGGGCCAGGAAGTCCGCGTAGAACAGTCCCAGCCCCAACGCCACCGCCAGGCCTGCCAGGATCCAGAACCGAACGATCACGGTGAACTCGGGCCAGCCCATCAGCTCGAAGTGGTGGTGGATGGGCGCCATTCGGAAGACGCGCCTGCCGGTCAGGCGGAACGCGGTGACCTGGATGATGACCGAGGCGGTGACCAGCGCGAACAACCCGCCCAGGATCAGCAGCAGGAGCTGGGTGCTGGTCATGATGGCGAGCCCCGCCAGCAGTCCGCCCAGCGCCAGCGCGCCCGTGTCGCCCATGAAGATGCGGGCGGGCGCGGCGTTCCACCACAGGAAGCCCGCCACGGAACCCAGGCTGCCCGCGGCGGCGATGGCGAGGTCGAGCGCGGTCTTCTGGCCGATGTGGTAGCAGGCCTTGACCGTCGACACGCCAGGGCACGTGTGGCGGAACTCCCAGAACGAGATGATCACGTAGGCCGCGAGCACCAGCGCGGACGAACCGGACGCCAGCCCGTCCAACCCGTCCGTCAGGTTCACCCCGTTCGAGGACGCGGCCACCATGACGAACACCCAGATGTAGAACGCCAGCCCCAGGCGCAGTCCGGTGTCGCGGATGAACGACAGGTCGGGGTGCAGGTGGGAGAACTGCACGACCACCACGCCGAACACCACGGCGATGACGGCCTGGCCGAGCAGCTTGGCGGTCTTGTTGAGGCCCAGCGAGCGCCGGCGGCGGATCTTGATGAGGTCGTCCGCCGCCCCGACCGCGCCGAGCCCGACCGTGATGCCCAGCACGGCCAGCCCCGCCACCGACACCGACGTCACCACGACCCGCGAGGCTGCGAAGGCGAGCACCATCCCCCCGATGATCACCACGCCGCCCATGGTCGGGGTCCCCATCTTCTCCATGTGACCCTGCGGTCCGTCCTCGCGGATGCGCTGCCCCCAGCCCCACGCCCGGAACAGCCGGATGGCCACGGGTGTGCCGAACAGCGTGACGAACAACCCCACGGCGGCGGCGATGAGGATCGCGGTCACGCTCGCACCTGCGCTCCCGACGCGAGCCGGAGCGCGTTCACGACCCGTTCGAGCCGTTCGACGCGCGACGCCTTCACCAGCACCAGGTCTCCGGGCGCGGCGATCATCCGAACGACCTCCGCGGCTTCCTCGGCCCCCGCCACCCGGTGGATGTGGTGCGGCTCCACACCTTCGCGTTCGGCCCCGACCGCGATCATGCGGGCCTCGTCCCCCACCACGACCAGCTCGTCGATGCCCAGGCGGGCCAGGAGCTCGCCGATGCGTTCGTGCTCACCGGGGGAGATCGAACCGAGTTCGGCCATGTGGCCGAGCACGGCGATGGTCCGTCCCTGGCCGGCCATCGAACGGGCCGCCCGGAGCGCCGCCGCCATCGAGGCGGGGTTGGCGTTGTACGCATCGTCGATCACGCGGATGCCGGCGGGCGTGTCCACGACCTCCATCCGGCCGCCCGCGACCTCGGCTGTCCGCAATCCTTCCGCACACTCGGGGGCGGTGAGGCCCAGGGCCCAGCCGGTGGCCGCGGCGGCGAGGGCGTTCGACACCATGTGCGCACCGGCCACGGAAAGAACGACGCGGGCCGAGCCGTCCGGGGTCCACAGCTCGAACCGGGCCCGTCCCGACGCCGGGTCCAGTTCGACGCCCTCGGCCCGGACCTGCGCGTCGGACGACTGGCCGAACATCACCACCGCGGCAGGGGTGTGTTGGGCGTAGCTCCGCACCACCGGGTCGTCGCCGTTCAGCACCGCCGTTCCGCCCGCGGGCAACGCTTCGGGAAGTTCGGCCTTGGCGTCGCGCAACGCCTGCGGGGTGCCGAACAACCCCATGTGCGCGACGCCCACGTTCGTCACGACGCCGATCTCCGGGCGGGCGATGTCGCACAGCAGCCTGATGTGGCCCGGGCCCCGCGAGCCCATCTCGCACACGACCACGCCGGTGGCCGCGGTGGCGGCGAGGAGCGTGAGCGGCAGGCCGATCTCGTTGTTGAACGAGGCGGGGCTGGCCACCACGTCGAACCGCTGCCGCAGGACCGCCGCCGCGAAGTCCTTGGTGCAGGTCTTCCCCGTGGAACCCGTGATGCCGGCGACACGCGCGGTGAGCGCGGCACGATGGTGCCCGGCCAGCGCCATCAACGCCCGGCCGGGGTCCGCCACCTCGATGACCGCACCGGTGTCGTCGGGCCCGCTGCCCGTTCGAACCATCGCTCCCGACGCACCGTCCCGGAGCGCCTCGGACACGAAGCGGGAGCCGTCCGCGTGCTCGCCGGGAAGCGCCACGAACAGGTCGCCGGGCCGGACGTCCCGGCTGTCGACCACCACCCGCTCGACGCGCCGGCTCCCGTCACCACGCGCGCGGCCGTCCACCGCGGCGGCGATCTCGGCGAGCGTCATGGCGATCACCGGCTGTCTCCGAAGCCGAGGGCGGCGAGTTCGTCGGCGACCACCATGCGATCGTCGAACGGCATCGTGCCGTCGGCGAACGTCTGGCCGGATTCGTGGCCCTTGCCCGCCACCACCACCACGTCGTCCGGGCCGGCCTCCGCCAAGGCCGCGTGGATGGCGGCCCGGCGGTCGGGCTCGACCGAATACCGTCCGCCCCCACGGCGGGCGCCGGGTTCGATCTCGGCGATGATGGCCTCCGGCACCTCGGACCGGGGGTTGTCGCTGGTGATGACGGTGAGGTCGGCCAGACGGGCCGCGGCCTCGCCCATCAACGGCCGCTTCAGCCGGTCCCGGTCGCCGCCGCAGCCGAACACCACGATCAGCCGCCCCACGGTCAGGGCTCTCGCCGTTCGAAGCACGTTCTCCAGGCTGTCGGGCGTGTGCGCGTAGTCGACCAGCACCGGGAACGGCTGGCCCGCCTCCACCGGCTCGACCCGGCCCGGCACGCCGGCCAGGACCGCGATGCCCTCGGCCGCCGCGTCGTCGGCCAGCCCGAGCTGGCGGGCCGCGGCGAACGCCCCCAGGCAGTTCTCCACGTTGAACGTCCCCCGCAGCCGCGATCGCACCCGCACGCCGTCAACGACGAACGACACCCCCGTAGCGGTTACCTCCACATCCGTCGCCCGGAGGTCGGCCCCGGCATGGGCGCCGAACGTCACCACCGGCACGCCGCTCCGTTCGGCCAGCGCCCGGCCGTGCGGCGAGTCCGCGTTGACCGCGCCGCGTTCGCTGAGCTCAGGCGTGAACAGCCTCGTCTTGGCCTCGAAGTACTCCTCCATCGAGGGGTGGTAGTCCAGGTGGTCCTGGGTCAGGTTGGTGAAGACGGCGCAGGCGTAGCGGGTGCCGTCCACCCGGTGTTGGTCCAGACCGTGCGAGGACACCTCCATCGCCACCGCCCGCACGCCGGCCTCCACCATCCCGGCCAGCAACCGCTGCAGGTCGGGGGCTTCCGGCGTTGTCCGGTCGAACGGCACGGGCTTCCCGTCCACCCGAACGCCCGTCGTCCCCACCACCCCGGGCACCAGATCCGCCGCGAGGAAGATGGACTCCAGGAGATAGGTGGTGGTCGTCTTGCCGTTCGTCCCCGTCACGCCGGACATCGTCAGCCGCTCGGATGGCCGGCCGAAGAAGGCGCTCGACACCGGGCCCATGGCCTTGCGAACGGACGGCACCAGGATCTGCGCGACGTGGCCGGCGACGTCCAGCCAGCGGTCCACCACCAGCGCGACGGCCCCGCGTTCGACAGCCTGTGCGGCGTAGCGGTGGCCGTCGACCTTCAGGCCGGGGACACAGAAGAACAGCGCGCCCGTCGTGACGTCGTTCGAACGGTACGTCACGTCCGTGGCGGCAGCACCGTCTCGGGCGGCCCGGACGAGGGCGCCAGGGACCGCCGCGGCGAGGTCGCTAACCCGCGCGGAAGGCGTCATGAGGGCGTGCGCGTTCGACTCACGGACATCTGATCGCTGGTCGAAAAGAAAGCCCCCGATCACCTCGACGGGGGCGCTGACCTGGGCAGATTCTAGCATGGCTCACCTCCGTTCCTACCGCACCGGGATGGCGTGCGGAGGGATGCGCGGCTGCGGCGCGGGGGGGACGCGCAGGCGGGCCAGGGCGAACCGAGTGATGTCCTGGAACAGCGGCGCGGAGGCGATCCCGCCGAACACCGTGGCGGGCTCGTCGAGGATGCACGCCACCACCAGCGCGGGCCGCGAGGCGGGGGCGAACCCGATGAACGAGGCCATGTACTTGGTGCTGTATCCGAGCTGGCCGACCAGCGGCTTGCGGGCCGTCCCGGTCTTGCCGGCCACCCAGAACCCGGGGATCTGCGCTTGCTTCCCCGTGCCCACGTCGACGCCGTAGGCGAGCATCCGCGTGACGATCTGCGCGGTCCGTTCGGACACCACCCGCCGGGTGAGCGGCGTCGGCGCGGCGAGGAACTTGCCGGCGCCGTCCACGGAACCTCGAACCAGTCGCGGCTGCACCCACACCCCGCCGTTGGCGATGGTGGCGTAGACGGCGGCCATCTGCAGCGGCGTCACCGCGATGCCCTGCCCGATCGCGACCGACGGCAGCGTCGTGCCCCACCACTTGCTGGGCGGCGCCAGGATGCCCGGCGACTCCCCCGGGAACGCGATCCCGGTCTTGGCCCCGAACCCGAACTTGTAGAGGTAGCTGGCGAACCGGTCCGCCCCCATCAGCTCGGCGGTCTTGATGGCGCCCACGTTGCTGGAGTAGGCGATGATGTCGCCGAGCGTCATCGGCTCCGTCGGGTGGATCTCGGCGTCGTGGTAGACGTGGTCGTAGATCGGGATCTGGTCCGGGATGACCTGGGTCTGGTTCAGCCGCAGCACGTGGTCCTCGACGGCGGCCGACGCCATGATCACCTTGTTCACGGAGCCGGGTTCGTACGCATCGGTGATGGCCCGGTTGCGCCGAACGTCGGGGCTGGCCGTGGAGAAGTGGTTCGGGTCGAACCATGGGGCGGTGGCCATGGCCAGCACGTCACCGTTGTGCGGGTCGAGCACGACCACCGTGCCACCCTTGGCATGGTTCTTCTTGACCGCCGCGGCGAGGGCCATCTGAGCGTGGAACTGGATGTCCTTGTCGATGGTGAGCAGGAGGTCCTGGCCCGGCTGCGGCGGCTGATCGACGTTCGTCCCCTGCGGGATGAGGACGCCGGACGGGTCCTCCTCGACCACCTGCTGGCCCGCCCGGCCGGCAAGCTGGGTGTTGTACTGGCGTTCGATCCCTTCCAGGCCGGCGCCGTCGATCCCCACGAACCCCAGGACCTGCGGCGCGAGCGGGCCGGCCGGGTAGTACCGCCGCGTCTCGTCCTGGAACCCCACGCCGGTCAGCTTCTGCTGCACCAGCTCCTTCTGGATCCGGGTGGCCGTGGTCGTGTCCACGCCCCTCGCCAGGTACTGGAACCGATTCGTCTGCACCATGAGGTCGTGGACGGTCCGGGGTTGGAGTCCGAGCTCGCCCGCCACCAGATTCGCCTCGATCCACGGGTGGTTGATGAGCTTGGGGTCGGCGAACATCGCTTTGGCCGCCAGCGACATGGCGAGCTCGTGCCCGCTCCGGTCGAAGATCGTGCCGCGGGAGGCGGGCAGCGGGATGGTCCTGACCCGCTGGTTGCGCGCCATGGCCTCCAGGGCCGAGGCGTCCTTCACCTGCAGGAACAGCAGCCGAACGAAGATCCCCGTGATGGCCATGACGAACGCCACCATCAGGGCCACCAGCCGGTTGGCGGGCGGGCGCCGTGACGGCCGGGCCCGCCGGCGCGCCGCGTTGGCGCGAGCGGAGGCGGTGGGCCGGCGGCTGGCACGACGGCGAGCAGAGGGTGGCCGGCGGGCTGGGGATGGACGCCGGGTGGTGCCGGAGTCACGAGCCCTCACGGCTCGTCTCCGATCAGCCCCTTCAACGCGAACGACGGCACGCCGGTGTTCGGCCCCGGCGCCCCCCGGCGGAGCGGCGCCGGGACCGTCACGATCTCCACCTGCTGCGGCAGCACCAACCCCATCCGGCGGGCTTCGTGAGCGATGCGCTCGGGCGCCGACAGCTCGGCGACGGAGAGCTTCAGCTGGCCGTACTGCGCGTTCAGTGTGGCCGCCTGCTTCGTCAGCTTGCCCATGCGGAACGAAGTCTGCGACACCATCGCCTGGAGGCTGACGATGCCGGTCACCATCACCCCGACCAGCAGGAACGACAGCGCGAAGAACACGGCGCTCATGCGCTTGGGGGCTTCCACCACGCGCAGGCGTGGACGCCGACGCGCCGCGGGGCGGCGCTTCGAACGGACCCCCGCTTTCTTCGCCTGCGGCGCCTTCCGGTCCGCCGCGCGCTTGCCGGCCCCGGCCTTGCGCGCCGGTGCCTTGCGGGCGGGCGTTCGAGGGTTCGGAGCCGTACTCACGCCACCACCTTCTCCGCAGCCCGGAGGCGGGCGCTGCGCGAACGCGGGTTCGACGCGGACTCGCGTTCGGAAGGACGAACGGGCTTCTTGGTGAGCGAGGTGAGGTCGTTCGACGCCAGGAGGAAGCGTTTGACGATGCGGTCCTCCAGCGAGTGGTAGGCGATGACCACCAGCCTTCCGCCGGAGGTGAGGAGGCTGGCCGCCTGGGGAAGGCAGGCGGCCAGCTCCTCAAGTTCCTGGTTGACCTCGATGCGGAGCGCCTGGAACGTTCGGCGAGCCGGATGCCCTCCGCCCCGTCGCTTGGGCACGGCGCCGGCCACGATGGCGGCGAGTTCGCCGGTGGATGAGAGTGGAGCACGGTTCCTGGCCCGAACGATGGCCGCCGCGATCCGCCGCGAGTGACGTTCCTCGCCGTAGGTGAAGATGACGCGGGCCAACTCCTCCTGCGGGTAACCGTTCACCACATCGGCGGCCGTCGGCCCGTCGTCGTCCGCGCCCGACGCCATCCGCATGTCCAGGGGACCGTCTCCCCGGTAGGTGAAGCCGCGTGCGGCCTGATCGAGCTGCATGGACGACACGCCCAGGTCGAACAACACCCCGTCGGCCTCCTCCACGCCGGCAGAGGCCGCCGCCTCGGCCAGCCTGGAGAAGGTCGAACGGAGCGGCCGGAAGCGGGCGCCGAACCGGGCCAAGCGTTCGCCTGCCATCGTCAGGGCGTAAGGGTCGCGGTCGATGCCCAGCACGGTGCCCACGCCGCCTTCCAGCAGCGCTTCGGCGTGGCCGCCGGCGCCGAGCGTCGCGTCGATCACCAGCGCCTTCCCCGCGAGGAGCTCGACCACCTCGAGAGCCAGGACGGGACGGTGGGCCGGTCCGCCCCCGGCGCTATCCAAAGAGCCGCATCGCCAGCAGGCCGAATACCACCGGCAGACCCACGACCGCCGCCATCAGTCCCAACAGCACGAAGGTCGCTCGGACCTCCGACGTCAACTGCTCGTTCACCCGCGTCCTCCTTCACTCGTAGCTCCGCCCACTCGAGCGGCGACCTGATCACTGCCTGCCCTCCATGCCCATCTGCCCGCTGGAGTAGGACGGTCCGTACAGCTGCTGGTAGGCGTCCCAGTTCGGCGTCGACCACACCTCCATGCGGTCGTAGACGCCGATCACCACGGCCTCGCGCTCGAGCCCGATGGCCTGCCGCAACCGCGCCGGGATCACCAGCCGGCCCTGCTTGTCCAGCTCCACCTCCTCTGCGGTGTGGAAGAACATCCGGGCGTACGCTCGTCCCTGTGCGCTGTCGATCGGCTTGGACTGCACCTCCTGGGCTCGCCGCAGGAACTCCTGGCGAGGGAACCCGTACAGCGGGCCGTCCTGGCCCAGCGTCAAGTACAGGCCGTCGGCGAACGCGTCCCGGAACTTCCCCGGGAGCGCGATCCGGCCTTTCGCGTCGAGCTGGTACCGGTGCTGCCCAAGCAGCTCAGCCACGCGTCCTGCCCTTTCTCCTCCACTACGTGCCACATTTAGCCACCTACATTCCACTCAAGTCAAGTTTCGACCCCCGAAACGGGCACATCCGCCCAACTTTTTTGGAGAGCGGGCACGCCGAAGTGCGCTCAAGCTCGCGCGTCTTCCACCGAGCCGAACGCCGAACGAACCTTTAGCTGGGCTTGGCCCGGCTAAACCTCACAGCCGGGTCAAAGCTTCATGCTTCGACTGCGGGCGTCGCGGATGACCTGACCCGGCCCATCCAGCACCTCGGAGTTCCTCAAGTTGCTCGTCCACCGATCGCGCTGTCACGAGCTCGTGTAGCGCGCCGGTGTCCTTGTCGACGACAATCGGACCGTTGCCAGCCAAAGCATGGCTGAAGGATCCCGTCTCGATGTATGCCCGGGAGTTGTAGAAGAACACCCAACACGACGGCTCTTCACGAGTGGCAGCCTCATCGATGGCCAGTTCGATGCCCAGCTGCTCCGAGAGCCGACCGAGCAGCTGCTCAACCCTGGCAAGCGCAACTTGCAGATCGGTCATGGCACGCTCGTCCGCCAAGAGTCGACGTCTCGCGGGTCGATGTCGCGCTGGCTAAAGGTAGGCATCCCATTCGGGTTCGAGGCGGCCGATGGACAGGCGGAACCCGTCCGGGGGGACGAACGGCTCGTGGATGAGCTTCATCCCCTTCTCGTGGACCAGACGGTTTTCCTTGCGACTGTTGCACCGCCGGCAGGCCGCCACGACGTTCTCCCACACGTGCTCCCCGCCCTTCGAACGCGGGATGACGTGGTCGAGGTTCTCCGCCGGACGGCCGCAGTACTGGCACGCCCAACCGTCCCGGGCGAACACGGCGCGGCGGGTCAGCGCCGCCCGGGCCCGGTACGGGACCTTCACGAAGTAGCGGAGCTTGATGACGGAGGGAGCGGTCACCTCGAGGTGTTCGGACCGGAACACGATGCCGTTCGTCGCCAGGACCTCGGCCTTGTGTTTGAGGACGAGTACCACGGCTCGGCGAGCCGGCACGATCGCGAGCGGCTCATGTGTCGCGTTGAGAACGAGGGCTCTCCCCACTTTCGATCGAGGTGGAGTATACGGGTGCGACCTACAAAACTTCGGACCGGGCCGCCGACGGCGCAGCGAACCCCCGAGTTGACCGAACGAATCCCATCCGTGTAATTTAACGCCGGGACCGACCCGCCGACCGGGGATGGACGCCCGGGACCGACCTGGCCGAAAGGCCGGGACGGGCCCACGCACAGGGGCCGCGCGGGGCGCCGAACGCATCGACGCCGGCCGGCGGGTCGGTCCCATACTCACCTCGTGCGGGAACCGGTTCGCACCAGCGAACGTCTCCTTCCACGACCGCACCTGCTTCGCCCAAGACCGGAGGGCCTTCCCATGCGTACACCTCGGTACTATGAGTGAATCCATCGGATCCGGAGGCAGCGTGGCGGAGCGTAGGGACCCCCAGGACTGGGAGCGGTTCTCCAGGTCCTTCCACGCGGTCGCCGACAACGTTCAACGCGTCATCCAGGGCAAGGCTCCCGAGGTCCAGCTCGCCATGGTGTGTCTCATCGCCGAGGGCCACCTGCTGATCGAGGACGTCCCCGGGGTCGGCAAGACCATGCTGGCGAAGTCCATGGCTCGTTCGATCGACTGTTCGTTCCGCCGCATCCAGTTCACCCCCGACCTGCTCCCCACGGACATCACCGGCGTGAACGTGTTCAACCAGGAGCGCGGCGATTTCGAATTCAAGCCGGGGGCCATCTTCGCGAACATCGTGCTGGGCGACGAGATCAACCGGGCCAGCCCCAAGACGCAGTCGGCGCTGCTCGAGAGCATGGAGGAGCGCCAGGTCACCATCGACACCGTGACCTACCAGCTGGGGATGCCGTTCATGGTCATCGCCACCCAGAACCCCATCGAACACGAGGGCACCTATCCCCTCCCGGAAGCCCAGCTCGACCGGTTCATGATGCGGCTGTCCATCGGCTACCCGGGCCCGGACGCGGAGGCGTCGATCCTGGAGAGCCACGGGATCTCCTCCACTCTGGAGACCATCAGCTCGGTCACCGACGCTCCCGGCGTTGCCGAGATGATCATGATGGCCCGAACCGTCCACGTGGCCCAGTCCCTGCGCCGTTACATCGTGGAGATCTCCGGCGCCACCCGCAAGCACCCCGACGTGTATCTGGGGGCCAGTCCGCGCGCCTCGATCATGCTGCTGCGGGCGGCCCGGGCCATGGCCGCGTTCGAGGGACGCGACTACGTCATCCCGGACGACATCAAGGAGCTGGTGGTCCCGGTCATGGCGCACCGCATGATCGTGGCGGCCGACGCAGCCATGAACGGCCGGACGGCCGGCGCGGTGCTGGCCGAACTGCTCCGCGAGGTGCCGGTGCCGGTTCGCGGCACCGCCTGATGCCCACCCGGCGGGGATGGTCGGCGTTCGCCGCGGGGCTGGCAGTGTGGGTCGCTGCTCGGTTCACGGGCTCCCCGGACCTTCACATCCTGGCGGCCGGCATCACCGTCCTTCCCATCCTCGCCATCGGTTTCGTTCGCTGGTCGAAGGTCCGCCTGGAGATGCATCGCCACCTGTCGGCCGTTCGGATGTTCGCCGGGAGTCGCGTCACCGTGACGCTCACGCTGGAGAACCTCGGCCGCACGACCACGTCGTTCCTGCTGCTGGAGGACGGGGTTCCGGCGAGCTTGGGCCGGCCGGCCCGATTGGTGATGGCCGGCATCCCGCCCCGGAATCAGCAAAGCGCCTCCTACACGCTGTCGTGCCGGCACCGGGGTCGCTACACGCTCGGGCCGCTCGCGGTCTTCCTGAGCGATCCGTTCGGCCTGGCCCGGACGCGGATGACCTACGGCGTGGAGAACGAACTGGTCGTCTACCCGCAGGTCGAGGAGCTCGAAGGCCGTCCGCTGGTCTCCCGGGGTGCCGGCACGGGTGAGTCGGCCGTTCGCCAGCTGTACCGTTCGGCCGCGGACTTCTACACCATGCGGTCCTACGTCACCGGCGACGACCTTCGGCGGATCCACTGGCCGAGCGTGGCCCGGACCGGCGAGCTGATGATCCGCCAGGACGAGGCGACGAGGCGCTCGGCGGCCGTGGTGTTCCTGGACAACCGCGCCGCGGCGCTCGGCCACCGGGGCTCGCCGGCGTTCGAACGCGGCGTGTCGGCGGCGGCATCCATCGCGCTCAGCATGGGCCGAACAGGCCTGGCCATGCGGTTCGCCTCGGTCGACCGGCGCCCGGACCTGGTGTCGGAGGAAGACCTGCTCGAGATCCTGGCCTCGGCCACCCACGCCAAGACCCGAACGCTGACGGAGGCGCTCCTTGCGATGCGTTCGTCGGCGCTGGCCGACACGACGCTGGCCTTCGTGAGCTCCCCGCCCACGCCGGCCGAGCTCGGCGTCATCATCAAGACGGGCTCGGCGTTCGGTCGCAAGCTCGGGGTGTTCGTCACGCCCGTCTCCTTGTCCACCCTGTCTCCCGACGCCAGGAACGAGATGGAGACACGCATCGCCCGGGCCCGGGCCGCCCTGCAACGCGCGGGGTGGGAGGTCCACATCATCCAGCCGGAAGGGGGGTTGGCCGAATCGTGGCGACGGAGCAGGATCAGCAGACTGCAGCCAGTCGGTACGTCCTCCTAGGCGCGCTCGCCACCGTCATCACGGTGGGGGCCCTCGGCTTCGGCCGGGTGTTCCAGGGCCGCGGGACCACGGGGCGTCTGGTCCTGGCGGGCCTCGTCGCGCTCGGCCTGGCCTGGCTGACCGAACGCCGCCACATCCTGATCGCCGCCCTCGCCAGCGCGGCCGGGCTCGCCGTGGCCGTGGCGATCCTGATCTTCCCGGAGACCACCCGCCTTGGCGTCCCCACGCTGGCCACGTGGCGAGCCCTGCGCCTGGCCCTCAAGCTGGTGAACCACGCGGCGAACGCGCAGGTCGCACCGGCCCTGCCCCTGAAGCCGCTGATCCTGGCGGCGCTGTCGGCCGTGTGGGCGGCGGCGTTCGCGGCGCACGCCCTGGCCGTTCGGGCTCGAACGCCCATCCTGGCCCTGCTCCCACCGGCCGCCCTGCTGGCGTTCGCCTCCATCCTCCTCGGCGACGGCGCGCGGTACGGCTACGCGGTGCCGTTCCTGGCGTCGTCGCTCGCGGTGCTGTTCGCCGACGGCCTTCGTCGCATCGGTCAATGGGGTCCGGTGTCGCTGTGGCACGAACGCCGCCGCCGGTTGGTGGGGTCGGCGGCCACCGGCCGGGCCGCCCGCCGCCTCGGCGCGGCCTGTCTGGCCGTCGCGGCCTTCGCTCCGTGGGTCCTGCCAGGGTTCCGTTCGCCCGGACTCCTGGCGGTGAACGGCGACCACAATCCGCTGCGCGTGTCGATCGATCCCATCGTCGACATCCGTCCGGCCCTGCTCACCAATCCGAACGTCAGGCTGTTCACGGTGCGAACGGCGGTGGCGTCGTACTGGCGGTTCCTGGCGCTCGACCAGTTCAACGGACGGCAGTGGACGAGTTCGGCGCTGGACGGCTCTTCCGGCCAGCCCATCCCGGAGCATGCCAGCCTGTCGCTCGGCACGGGCATCGATCCGGCAACCGTGAGCACGGTGTCACGGCAGGTGACGTCCCACTTCGACTTCGACCGGCTGAGCCAGCTGTGGCTCCCCGCGGCGTATGACCCCATCCGGGTGTCCGGGAAGGGCTCGCTGCGGTTCGATCCCGAACACGGAGCGCTGGTGGCGCCGGACGGAACGTACCCCGGCTACTCCTACGACGTGACGTCGCTCGAGGTCGTGCCCTCACCCGCCGACCTCGACGCGACCAACCCCCTCCTGGCCCCGGCCCTGGATGTCGAGACGCAGCTCCCGCCGGACACGCCGAAGGAGATCTACCAGATCGCCCACAAGCTCACCGACGGGAAGAAGACCGTCTACCGCAAGATCCTGGCCATCCAGGACTACCTCACCAGCAGCCTGTTCCAGTACAGCCAGCACGTGGCCCCGGGTCACGACATCAACCACGTCCTGTACTTCCTGACCACGTCGCACAAGGGCTATTGCGAGCAGTTCGCCGGGACCATGGCGGTGCTGCTGCGGGCACTCGGCATCCCCGCCCGGGTGGCCGTGGGCTTCACTCCCGGTGCGTACGACCCCAAGACGAACAGCTACACGGTGTCGGCGGGGAATGCTCACGCGTGGGTCGAGGTCATGTTCCCCGGCTACGGCTGGTTGGCGTTCGAACCGACGCCCACCCGAACGAACTCACTCGACCTCCCCTACATCCAGCCTCCGTCGTCCATCGTCCCGATCGGAGGGTTGAACGGGGTCAGCTGTGCCGACCTGAAACGCCGCGGCTGTCCCGCCGTGGCCCCCCCGCTCTCCGGCAAGATCGGCAAGGGCGGCCTGGCCGGTCATCACGGCAACCAGTTGTTCGACAACTCCGAGCATCAGGGCGTCAAGCCGCCGTCGTTCGCTCCGCCTCCGGCGCCGCCGCCCGGGATCGACTGGCGCTTCGTCCTGCTCCTGTCGGTGCTGCTGCTGACCATGCTGCTGATCGTGGCCGTGCCGACGGGCAAGGTGGTCCGGCGGCGGTGGACGCTGGCCCGGGCCAAGGGCGCCAACGACACCGTCCTCGCGGCCTACCGCGTGGCCGGCGAGCAGGCCTCGGACCTCGGCCTGGGGCGCCGGCTCCACGAGACGTTCCAGGAGTACCGGGCCCGGATCACCGCGCGGGTGGGATCGCTGGCCGAGGCGTTCGACCAGCTGACTTCGCTCGCGGTCCGGGCCGCCTACTCGGACGTGGCCTTGTCACCCGAACAGGCCCGCCAGGCGGTCGTGGCCTCGCGACAGGTGTCCTCGCAGCTCCGTCGTTCGGCGGGCAGGCCCCGACGCCTGTTCGGGATGTTCAGGATCGAACGCCTCAGCCGCTGAGCCTCGACTACGAGCCGAGCCGAGCCTCGCGGTTCGCGTCCCGCAGCGCCCGGATGAACTGGTCGCGGTCGTTCTTGAACTCCGCGACCTCGGCCGAGACCTGGCGGGTCACCTCGTCGATGGCGACGAAGAACGCCATCTGCCCCTGCCGCAGCGCGTCGAGGACCTCGCCCTCCCGCCGGACCACCCGGAACACCGACTTGCCGTCGGTGACGAGCTTCACCTCGGACAGGTGCTGGTCCAGCCCGGCCTTCTTGTTCAGGAACTCCCAGGCGCGCCGGACCCGCTGCAGGGAGAGGCCTCCGTCCAGGAGAGACTTCACCACCTTCAGCGCCACGAGGTCTCGGAACGAATACATCCGGGGAACGCCCGGCCGCCCGCCGGTCTGCTGCAACGAAGGCCGGACCAACCCGATCTGGTCCCAGTACCGGAGCTGCCGCGGGGTGCAGCCCGTGAACCTCGACGCCTGATGCGCGGTGAAACCCTCCAACGGTGCTCCTTGCGGTGCGTTCGTCCGGCGGGGCCCGACACCCGTCGGAACCCGACGACGCCGGAGGGAAGGAACCGAGAAACTACGGCACCGTCAACCTGGCTGCAAGACGACCGCGTGACCAGCGCGAACGTGACCCCAAGTGGAAGGAAGTGTCGTTCGGGGGCCTGTCGCCGCCAGGTCAGAGAGTGCGTGGGAACGACGCGGTCAGCGGCCGGTGGGCGGACGGCGGAAACGTTCGGCCATGCGGGCCAGCGCGCCGGTCACCGACAGCCGTCCACCTCGCTCCAGCGAGCGGAGCTGGTCGCGGCCCATGCGCTTGAGGTAGTGGTAGACGAGCAGGGCGGAGGCGAGCATCGCCGCGAACCCCGCCACGGCCAGCCAGACGCCGGCCCGGGGCAGGAAGAAGAACATCAGCAGCACGAACCCGGCGAAGAACCCTGCCACGCCCCATCGGATGCGGCGAAGCGCGTCGGAGGTGACGGTGACTCGCGACACGGACTGGGCCAGCCGAGGGTCCTCTTCGGCCAGCCGCTTCTCGATCTCTTCGAGGATGCGCTGCTCGTGTTCGGAGAGAGGCATGGGTCCCTTCGAGCCGGAGGGTTCTTCGCTCACCTTGGATTATAGGAACGGTTGGCGCAACGGGCTATCCCGTCTGCGGAGAACGTGGTTCGTCGAGCAGCGTGGCCGGCATCGACGCCCCCTTGCCGAACCGGCGTTCGATGCGGTCGAGGGTGCGTTCGGCCTCCTCCCACCGCCCCTCCCGAATCAGGGCGACCTGTTCGGCACCGGCCGGGACGAGGCCGGTCGCGGACACGCCGAGGAGGCGGAACCGGCGGCGGGATTCGGGGAGCTTTCGGAAGAGCTCGCCCGAGACGCGGTACAGGTCCGAGGCAAGGTCGGTGGGATCCTTGAGCGTGGACGAACGGGTCAGGGTGGTGAAGCTCGGCAAGCGGAGCTTGACCGTGACGGTGCGGGCCCGGTAGCCGTCGGCCCGGAGCCTGGCCGCGACGCGGTGCGAGAGCCGGAGCAGCTCGCGGAGGATGTCCTGTTCGTCGTCGAGGTCGCGGGCATACGTCTCCTCGTGGCTGATGGACTTGGGCGGCTCGAACGGCGTCACGGCGCGTTCGTCCTGGCCGGCGGCGAGGGCGAGGAGCGTTCGGGCCTGGCCCTCGCCCAGGACGCGTTCGAGGATGGCCGGCGACGTCGCGGCGAGCTCGGCCACGGTCCGGATGCCGAGCCGCGCCAGGAGCTCGGCGGTCTTCTCCCCCACGCCCCACAGCGCGGCGACGGGCAGGCCGTGGAGGAACGGGACCATCTCCTGCGCGGTGACCACCATGAGCCCGTCCGGCTTGACCCGTGTCGAACAGAGCTTGGCGATGAGCTTGGTCGGACCGACCCCCACCGAGGCGACCAGGCCGAGGCCGGCGCGGACCTGCCGGCGGATGCGTTCGCCGATGGCGACGGGCGGGCCGAATAGCAGCACCGCGCCGGTCACGTCCAGGAAGGCCTCGTCCAGGGAGATGGGCTCGACCACCGGCGTGACCCCGAGCAGGATCTCCCGGAACCGGTTCGAGTAGGTGCGGTAGGAGTCGAAGTCGGGCGGCACGAACACCACGTCGGGACACAGGCGGCGCGCCCTGACGCTGGGCATGGCGGAGTGGAGGCCGCGGGCCCGGGCGGCGTAGGAAGCGGACATGATGACGCCGCGGGCGGCGGCGCTCCCCACGACCACGGGTTTGCCGGCCAGGGTGGGATCCTTCAGCACCTCCACGGAGGCGTAGAACGCGTCGAGGTCGACGTGGAGGATGGGCTCGGACGGCGCGATGCGTTCGGGGCGCCGGGTCATCGTTCGGCGTGGCGGGTCATCGTCCGGCCGAACCGGGGCTGGCGTGCCACAGCTTTCGGGTCTCCACTGCATGCGTGACGTTCGGGCCGGCGCCCGCGCCCGCCCGCAGCGCCTCGGCCAGCCTTCCCTCGCGTCGTGCCACCCCCAGCGTCGCCAGATCCCACGCCTGTTCGGCGATGATACTCACGCCCTTCACCCCGGTCCGCCGGAGCCTCCCCCACACCGCCAGCAGGAATCCGTGGAAGATGGTCTGGGCGCACCACGGCTGAACGCGTTCGAACACCGTGACGTCGGACAGGCCGGTGCCGTCGTCGAGGGTCAGGAAGATGATGCGCTGGCCGCTGCGGATGGCCGGGGTCTGCGAGGCCACCTTGATGCCGGCCACCATCACCCACCGGTCCCCCCGCTGACGGTGGAGGTCGGCGGCGGGGATCACCCCGAGGTCATCCATGAGCGGCTGATAGAACGACAGCAGGTGGCGGGTGGCGTCCAGGCCGAGCACCTCGAGTTCGGCCTTGACCTGTTCGGCGTCGGTGTAGCCGCGCAGGCCGGTGAGCAGGGCGGCGGGGTCGACCGACAGCGGGAGCGTGGCCTGTTCGCCCTCTCGCGGCGCCTCAGCGGTCATGGCCACGAACAGCCGGTCGCGCCGGGATCTGGGGCCGGTGCGGCCGTCGGGCAGGAGGTCGAACGCCCCGGCGTGGGCCATGGCCTCGGCCACGGGGCGGGTGAGCGAGGTCCGGCGCAGGACGTCGCCGGTGTCGGTGAACGGACGTTCGGCCCGGGCCTCCAGGATCGAACGGATCTCGGCTTCCGAGATGCCCTTCACGTCCTGCAGGCCCAACCGGATGCCGTAACGCGGACCGTCGTCGGCGACGACCTCCACGGTGTACTCGGGCTCGCTGGCGTTCGCGTCGAGCGGCAGGATCTGGATGCCGTGGCGGCGGGCGTCCTCCAGGATCAGCCGGCGCGGATACATCCCCGGCTCGTGGGTCAGCACGCCCGCCAGGAAGTGGGCCGGGTGATGCGCCTTGAGCCACGCGGACTGATAGGTCACCACGGCGAACGCCGCCGCGTGGGCCTTGCAGAAGCCGAACGACGCGAACTGTTCGACGGCGTGCCACAGGCGTTCGGCCTCCTCGTGCGGCACGCCGAGGTGCGACATGGCCCGGGCCACGAAGTCGCGGTGGACGGGGTCGGTCTCCACGGCGTCACCGAGGTGGCGGCGGATGCGGTCGGCCTCGGCCAGGTCGTAGCCGCCGATGGCCGCCAGCACCCGCATGACCTGTTCGTGGTAGACGATCACGCCGTGCGTCTCGGCGAGCGCGGGCCGCAGCGCCGGGTGGATGTAGGTCTCCGGCTCCAGCCCGTGGCGGCGGCGGACGAACGGCGAGACCATGTCGGACTTAACCGGGCCGGGCCGGAACAGCGAGATGTCGACGATGAGGTCCGCCCACTCCGTCGGCTGGAACTTCTGGAGGAGCTCGCGCTGGCCGGGCGACTCGATCTGGAAGCAACCGAGCGTGTCCGACGAACGGATGAGCTCGAACGTCGCGGCGTCCGCAAGATCGGCCTGTTCGAGGTCCACCTTCCGGTCGTCGACGCGGGCGATCTCGTCCAGGCAGTGGCGCATGGCCGAGAGCATCCGGATGCCCAGGATGTCGAGCTTCAACAGCCCGAGGAGTTCGACGTCGTCCTTGTCGGCCTGGATCATCCGGAAGCCCTGGAAGCTTCGCTCCAGCGGGACGCGTTCGACGAGGTCGTGGCCGGACAGCACGATGCCGGAGGGATGCAGCGCGATGTGGCGGGGGAAGCCGTCCAGGCGTTCGACCACCGTGAACAGCGTCTCCAGCTGCCCGGCGTTCAGGTTGAGGCCTTTGAGCTCGGGGAGGTGGGCCATGGCTTCCCGAACGTGGTGCGCGCCGACGTGGGGGAAGGCCTTAGCCGCCAGGTCAATCTCGCCCCCGGGCAGGCCGAGCGCCTTGCCCACCTCCCGGATCGCGCCGCGGGCCCGGTAGGTGTCGACCATGTTCACGCAGGCGCACCGGTCCTCGCCGTGGCGGGCCAGGATCAGCCCGTACACGTCCTCCCGCCGGGCCGATTCGACGTCGATGTCGATGTCGGGCAGCTCGTCGCGGTAGGGGTTGAGGAAGCGTTCGAACAGCAGGCCGTGACGGATGGGATCGACGTCGGAGATGCGGGTCAGGTAGCAAACTAATGAACTGGCCGCCGAGCCGCGACAGGCGCAGCGGATGCCGATCGAACGGATGTCGGCGACGATGTCAGCGACCGTCAGGAAGTACGCCGCGTAGCCCATGAGGTGGATCTGAGCGAGCTCGTGGTCCAGCCGGTCCTGGACTTCTTTCGTGAGCCGCATGCCGCGCTCGGCGAGGCCTCGGTGGCAGCGTTCGGCCAGGACGCTCCCGGCGCTGCGGCCTCGCGGCGTGGGGAAGTCGGGGAAGTGGACCTGCCGGATGCCGAGGTCGAACGAACACCGCTCGGCGATGGCGAGCGTCGCGTCGCACAGGTCTGGACGTTGGGCGAACAGCGCCCGCATCTGGCGGGGGCACTTCAGATAGCCCTCGGCGTTGCGGCGGGAGACGTGGTGGGCGGCGAGCGGCACGATCTGGCGCATGCACTCCAGGACGTCGGCCAGGAACGCGTCCTCCGGCACCAGATAGCGAACGCCGTTCGTGGCCACTGCGGGGATACCCGCGTCTTTCGAGAGACGGAGGAGCCGGCGGACCTGCTGATCGCTGTCGGCCTCCCGGCGATGCTGTACCGCCACGAACACCCCCGACCGATGCGCGTCGGGCCGCCCGCCGAACGCCTCCCGCCACGGTTGGAGAGCGGCACGGGCGGCGTCCGGACGGCCACCAGCGGCCAACCCGCCCGGCTCGGAGTCAGGCCCGAGGAGGCAGATCAAGCCATCCGCGCGTTCGCACACCTGCCCCGCGGTGAGCGCGGGATCGCCCCGCTCCCCCGTCATGTGCGCGGTGGTGAGGAGTCCGCACAGGTTCGCGTACCCGGTGGCGTTCGACGCCAGCAGAACCACGCGATGGTCGCCGCCGCGACCGCCAACTGTGAGCGATGCACCCAGCAGCGGTCGGACCGGAGCCACCTGGGCGCTCACCTGCCGGCACGCCTCGACGAACCGTGGCGCGCCGTACACCCCGTCCCGGTCCGCCAGCGCCACCGCTGGCATCCCGAGCGCCACCGCCCGCAGCGCCAGATCCTCCGGCGAGAACGCGCCGTCCTTGATCGAGAAGTACGAACGCACGTCGAGGTGTACGAACCCTTCAGGGGAATCGAACATATGTTCGAATCCTACTCCTGCCGGCGGGTTCAGGAAACTCTTGCATCATGGAGGTCCTCATGGTCCGAACGAACGTCTACTTCACCGCGGAGCAGGCCGCACGGCTGCGCCGGATCGCCGCGTCCCGACGGGTGTCCATGTCCACTGTCATCCGCGAGGCCGTCGATCACTTGCTCCAAGAAGAGGACGCCCTTGTGAGACGTGACCGAGCGATCGCTGCGATCGGGGGGTTCCGCTCAGAACACACCGACGTCAGCAAGCGCCACGACGAACATCTCGACGAGGCCTTCGGAGCGTGAGGACGTTCGGCGCCAAGATGGCCTGGAAGCCCGGCGACGTGGTCGTTCTCCGCGAGGTGTGGCAGGGCCGAACGTGGTCCGCCCGGCCCGTTCGCGTCATCTCCGACTCGGCGGAGGAGCGTTCGTTCTACGTGGCGCCGCGCAACCCCCGGATCGTGCCTGTCGGGCCGGATGAGGTGGAGCTTCGGTTGCCGGTGGACCCGTGGGCGTTCCGGCGGCGAACCAGTTCGGCGTGGCGGATCCTGTCGTTCGCCTGGCCGGACGTGGCCTACGCGGTGCTGGGCTGGTGGGACGCGCAGACGGAGGAGTTCGGCGGGTGGTACGTGAACCTGCAGTCACCGCTGGTGGCGACCGACGAAGGGTTCGATTACACCGACCATCTGCTGGATGTGCTGGTGGCGGTGGACGGCACATGGCGGTGGAAGGACGAGGACGAACTTTCCGACGCCGTCGCCCTGAGCATCTTCTCCCCCGCCGACGCCGAGGGGTTCTACGAGGCCGGGCGCGACGCCGTCGACCGCATCACGAACGCCCGCCCGCCGTTCGACCAAGACTGGTCGAACTGGCGCCCGGACCCTTCCTGGACGAACGCCGACTTCCCCGAAGGATGGAGTCCCGAAGACCCAGGCTGAAACGCCCGCCCGAGAATCCACATGGTCGTGGCGGCGTCCTCCGGTTCCCGCTGCTCTTACACTCCTGCCGTGGCGGTCTGCTCGGTCTGCGGCGAGGAGAACCCGGCCCGCGCTCGATTCTGCCTGTCGTGCGGCAAGGCGCTGACGGCGGAGCCCGAGTCGCGCCGGGAGGAGCGCAAGCTCGTCTCGGTCCTGTTCTGCGACCTCGTCGGGTTCACGGCGCGCTCCGATCACGCTGACCCGGAGGATGTCCGCGCCACGCTGCGTCCCTACCATGCTCGGCTGCGCAGGGATATCGAGCGCTTCGGCGGCACCGTCGAGAAGTTCATCGGAGACGCCGTCATGGCCGTCTTCGGCGCGCCCGTCGCACATGAGGATGACGCCGAGCGCGCGGTTCGGGCGGCGCTTCGCATCGTCGATTCGATCTCCGAGATGAACGAGGAGCGACCCGGCCTCGATCTGTCCGTTCGGATCGGCGTGAACACAGGTGAAGCGGTCGTCGCCCTTGGTGCTCGGCCGCAGGAAGGCGAGGGAATGGTCGCCGGGGACGTCGTCAACACCGCGGCGCGTCTGCAAACGGCCGCGCCGGTCGGCGGCATCGTCGTGGGAGAGATCACCTATCGAGCGACCAAGGACCTGATCTCGTACGACGCGCTCGATCCGGTGACGGTCAAGGGCAAAGCTGATCCGATCCCCATCTGGCGCGCGATGTCAGCTCGCAGCCGGTTCGGCGTCGACGTCGAACAGGGAACGCGGACGCCGTTCGTGGGGCGATCGAATGAGTTCGGCCTGCTCACCCAGACGTTCGCGCGAGCCGTTGCCGAGCCGTCGGTCCAGCTCGTCACCATCGTCGGCGAACCCGGCGTCGGCAAGACACGCCTGCTGTGGGAGCTGAAGCAGCACCTCGACGACCGTCCGGACCTCGTGTACTGGCGGCAGGGACGGTGCCTCCCTTACGGCGAGGGGGTGACGTACTGGGCGCTCGGCGAGATGGTCAAGGCCCAGGCCGGCGTCCTGGAGACTGACTCGCCGGAGGAGGCCCTGGCCAAGCTCGAGATCGCGTTGGTGACTCTGTCGCAAGACGTTTCGGAACGAGACTGGCTCCGCGGCCGGCTCGCGCCGCTGGTCGGCGTCGGCGGCCAGGACGCGCAACGCGACAGCCGCGACGAGGCGTTCACCGCGTGGGGCCGGTTCCTGGAATCGATCGCCGCGCGAGACCCGCTGGTCCTGGTATTCGAGGACTTGCACTGGGCCGACGGTTCGCTCGTTGAGTTCGTCGAACATCTCGTCGAGTGGTCGAGCGGCGTGCCCCTGCTCGTGATCTGTTCGGCCCGGCCGGAGCTGTACGAACGCCATCCCGGCTGGGGCGGCGGGAAGCGCAACTCCACGACCATCTCGCTGTCGCCGCTGTCGGAGGCCGACACCGCTCGTCTGCTGTCGGCGCTGTTGGAGCAGGCCGTGCTGCCCGCCGACGTCCAGGCCGAGCTCCTGGAACGCGCCGGCGGCAACCCCCTCTACGCGGAGGAGTTCGTCCGGATGCTCCTCGACCGCGGGATCCTCGAACGTCAGGGCGCGTCGCTCCGGCTCACGGTCGCGCCGCAAGCCGTCCCGCTCCCCGAATCGGTGCAGGCGTTGATCGGCGCGCGCCTGGACACCCTCTCCGTCGACCGAAAGTCGCTGCTCCAGAACGCGTCGGTCATCGGCAAGGTCTTCTGGTCCGG